>JAXHNR010000002.1:0-342435 GCA_034520215.1 Candidatus Krumholzibacteriota bacterium
ATTCGTCCAGCATCCACAGCATGTGCTGTGGGCTCGCTCATAACATCCGGAGCGGGAACATCATTAAGCGGTCCGAGATTCTTCATCAGCTGCCTTACCCATCCCCGGCAAATGCCCTCCTGTTCTCTCTGACTCAGATTATGGGGGTCACAGATGACGCCTCCCTTTGCGCCTCCCAGCGGAATATCCACTACCGCGCATTTCCAGGTCATCCACATGGCAAGGGCTCGAACAGTATCGATTGTTTCCATGGGATGGAAACGGATACCGCCCTTGGCGGGGCCCCTGGCATCGTTGTGCTGAACCCTGAAACCCCTGAAAACCCGAACGCTTCCATCATCCATGCGTACCGGAATACTTACATGGTATTCCCTCTGATTTAGGCGAAGCAGATCTCTGGTCCCCTCTTCCAGTTCCAGCATATCCGCAACATTGTCGAACTGAGCCTGAGCCATCTCGAACGGATTGAAAGACTTATCAGCCATTGCCTACATCCTTTCCGGTTAAGGGCATTTTACAGTGGCAAAATAATTCTTGAATCATGTAAAGTCAAGAATGATGTAGAGATTGTTATCTTATTATATATCAACATATAATAACTTGTAATTTACCCGGAAATCGGATAAGAAAACGAATACCCAGGAATTATCGAACAAGTCGGCCGATGAGCAAGTTGAATACGTATTACGGCAGACCTGCCCGCAGTTGATTTTTTGTCAAAACTCCGCGGAGGGTGAGCGGGCACCGGTTCTTGATTGCCGGAGAAGGTCAGTAATGATTTGAGGCAGAGGTTAAGAGCGCTGGAACTTTTCTGGCACAGGCTGTAATAGGCCCTTGTAGTTTTTACAAATTCATGAACTAGATTTTGAACCCCTCCTCTTCTGTAAAAATTGAAAATTGAGAAATCTCCGACAGGGTTCGCGATTGACCTGAGAAAGAGATTAACTTAAAATCTTTCGGCAGGGAGTCTATCATTGGAAAATTAACCGGAGGTGGCTGTTATGGCTCAGAAAGTATTATTTATAAACTGTACTCCGAAGAAGAGCCCGGAGGAATCCAATACGCGCGCTCTTTGCGACGATGTAGCGGAAGTTTATGAAAAAGAGTACGGTCTTAGTTGCAATTTCATAAGGGTTGTGGATTTTAATGTTCTGCCTGGGATTGAATCTGATATGGGTAAGGGTGATGAATGGCCGCGGATACTCGAAAGGATAAAAGACGCGGATATAATTATCGTTGCCACACCTATCTGGATCGGAAACATTTCATCACTTGCCCAGAGGGTCTTCGAACGGCTGGAGGGCACATATTCGGAGGGAGAACCGGATAAAGGGCAGTATCCGCTTTATAATAAAGTCGGCGCCGCCGTTATTACCGGCACCGAAGACGGCGCTCATTTCTGCGCCAAGACTATACAGTTCTGCCTTATGCGTTTCGGATGCACCATACCGCCGGGAGCGGACTGCTACTGGGTTGGACCGGCGGGCCCGGGACCAAGCTATATAGCAGCCGAGGGCGGCAAACACCTCTATACCAACCGAACCAAGAGAACAATGGTAGCCAATACTGTTTTTATGGCGGAATTGCTGGCGAAAAACAGGATACCCACAAATCTGATCGAAGTGGAGGAAAAAGCAGTGGCAGAGAGCACCGAATCGATCGAGATAGACTGGCGTTCGGCAGCGAAGAAGGAGTCAGGCAAGTCGCAGAATTAAAAGAACTGTCTTTCTGCCTGGAAAAGACTTCTATGCCGAACTGTGCCGGAGTTCAGTTCTAAAAAAATCTTCTGGACTGATATTCGCTGAATCACATAGAATCGTAATTTGAACGGTCATCCGACATTTACAACCTTATAAATGCTGTTATGGAAGGCGGACTTTATTTTTTCAGCAAGATTCACGGCGGGAGGCCTGTAATGAATATTCTCAAAAGAGTCGAAGAGGACAATGTAGAGTTCGTTGAGCTCGAATTCTCGGATATATTCGGAACTCTCAAATCTCTGGAGATACCTGTCTCCGCGATGGCAGGCGCCCTGGACAGGGGCATATGGTTCGACGGATCATCAATCAGAGGATATGCCAGGATAAAAGAGAGCGATATGTTCCTGAAGCCGGATATCGTCACCTATTCTCTGCTTCCCGGCGAAAATGATGATATGAAAACGGCCCGCTTCATGTGCGATATATTCAAACCGGACGGGACCGTGTTTACCGGAGACCCGAGAGCGATACTCAAGAAACAGGTTAAGGAAGCCATGGATATGGGTTACCGGTTCAATGTCGGGCCCGAGGTCGAATTCTTTCTTTTCAAGAAATTACCCGGCGGCTCTATCGCCACACCGGATTTCGATACCGGCTCATACTTCGACAGCTCGGAAAAAGACCTGGGGAGCGATATCAGGAAAGAGATTATGAGCACCCTTAAATTCTTCGGCATTGACTCTGAGAGAGCTCACCATGAAGTGGGAGTGGGACAGCACGAGGTGGGATTCAAGTACGGAGACGCTCTTTCAACCGCTGACACTGTGGTGCTGCTAAAGAAAATAATCAAATCTATCGCTCACAAGTACGGACTTATCGCTTCTTTCATGCCTAAACCCCGCTATGGCAAGCCGGGAAGCGGGATGCACATTCATTCCAGCCTCTTTTCCAACGACGGATCGCCCCTCTTCTTTGAGGAAAACGACAGGTACAATCTCTCCAAACTGGCCAAACAATTCATCGCGGGACTGCTTAAATATATCAAAGAGATCGTCTCGCTCACCAACCCTACTATAAACTCATACAAGAGACTCAACTCAGGTTTTGAGGCGCCTAAATATATCTGCTGGGGAAGCAAGAACAGATCTTCACTTATTAGAATACCTCAATCCTCTCCCGGAAGAAAATCCTCGGTCAGGGCTGAATTGAGATGTCCCGATCCCAGCTCTTCCCCCTACCTTGCTTTCGCCGCGATACTGAAAGCGGGGCTCGAAGGTATCAAGCAGGAGCTGGAACTTCCAGAACCGATGCGGGGCAGCGTCTATATGAAATCTGATGAAGAACTAGACGAACTCGACATTGAAATGCTTCCCGGTTCTCTCAGTGAAGCCCTGTCAAACCTCGAGAAGAGCTCTATCATGGAAGACCTTCTCGGCAGGGAATTCCTGATAAAATACGTGGAAGCAAAGAAAAGCGAACTGAATGAGTTTGATATGGCTGTAACGGATTGGGAACGCGCCCGGTACCTGGACAGATGCTAATACTCCGAGAGAAGTTCTGATACGAGAATATCACCTGTTATGGTCTTCTCTGAATAATCTTTTGGTGTAAGTACGTGTGTTGGAAGTTATTCTGCATCTTAGCTTCCGGTTCAGGGTCAATTTATCCCAAGCTTTGAGCAGTGCTTCCGGATCCTTTTCCGGAATCATTCCGTTTCTCTTATCTTCTCCAATCAGGTCCGGTATGTATATCCAGCCAGAGGTAATGACCGCTGTTCTGGAGGCGAACGCCTTCAGAATAACCGCGGGGCTCCCTTTGTAGCTGTGCCAAATTCGAAGAAGCAGGAAATTGTACTCCCTGAAGAGCCTGCCGGCTTCACAGATAACAGAATTCCCCAGCAAGTTTCTTTGGAGCTCCCCGAAAATTCGGCAAAGTATTATAAAGAACATTGCGAGATACAATCAGTTATCAGGATTGGTAAGTGGAGGAGGGCTTTCATTGCTGATGAAAGTGCGGCCTGATCGATATTTTCAAAACCCTCCGGAGGCGAGCGGGCAAGGATTTCTGACCCGAAGGGGCAGAAGCAGAGCGAGCCCGAGGTGGGAGTTGCGATTACCTCGCCGGGGAAATCGACAACGATTTTGAAAATATCAATCAGCCGCATACTGTTACAAATCATCGACTACCTTATAGGTTATAAAAATTGGGGAAACTCCACGCATTTTCTTTGTTGACAGAAAAAACCGATATTTCTATAATAGAAACAGAAATAAGCCAAACAATGAGAGATAGCGCAATTGCCAAAAATACCGTTCCGATTGATAATGGCTTGATACGGCAGGGTAAAGTTGGATGTAAAAAATAACGTAAAGAATATCCTAATAGTTGACGACGACGCGGATATGTGTGATGAGCTAAAAGAGGCTCTGCACCAGAATAACTTCGCTATAACTCTGGCTAATACAGCCGCAGAGGCTCGAGAGGAGCTGCTGAAGACCGAGTTCGATCTGGCAATACTGGATGTGTATCTCCCGGACAGCACCGGTATAGAACTCGCCAAGAAGATAAGGGAGGACAACTCTACAACGTCTATATTGATGATTACAGGGTACGCCTCCCTCGATTCCTGCCTGGACGCGTGGGACGCAGGCGCCTTGAAGTTCATACAGAAGCCTCTGGATCCCGCCAAACTTAAATCCGCGGTAAACGAAGCTCTCAGAATCCGGGACGAAGAGGAACGGCGAATCCGCAGGGAGCGTAAACTTGAGAAACAGGGCCTGACAGATTTCCTCACCGGACTTTATAATAAAAGGTACTTTAATGACTGGCTGGCAACCGAGATCAGGAGCGCGAAAAGATACGGCTATTCCTTCTCGCTGGCCATGGCGGACATAGATTTTTTCAAATCAGTGAACGATGTCTACGGGCACATAAGCGGTGACATCTTGCTAAAAAGCTTCGCGGAATTCCTGAAAAACCATATAAGAGAGAGCGACGTGCTGGCTCGCTACGGGGGTGAGGAGTTTCTTATACTACTGAATCGAACCAATAAAAATGGGTCTCTCGCGTTCGCGGAACATCTGCGTGCTTCGGTAGAGGCAAATTTTTTCAGTGCCAGAGGGAAGAAGCTGAAACTCACTGTAAGTATAGGCGTATCCAGTTTTCCAGAGGACGGCTTGACCGCGAAAAACCTTATGGACGCAAGTGACTGGGCACTGGATAAGGCAAAGATCGCGGGGCGAAACAGGGTGGCGTCCGCGGGAGGTATTGCCGGCCAAGCGAGCGAAAGGATAGGCAAAGACGCCCCCGAACCCGGAGCAGATGAGATGAGGGGAAAGCTCTCCGACATAGTGAAAAGAGCCAACAAGACCGTGCTGGAATCGGTGCGCGCCTTTGCAAGGGAAGTCGACATGAGGGATCATTACTATGACGGGCACCTGGATGAAATCGCAGCTACCGCCGGCATGATAGGAGACAAACTGTCTCTCTCCGACCGTGAAATAGATAACATCAGGATTGCCGCCGCCTTGAGAGACCTGGGGAAAGTCAGCCTGCCCGATCACATACTCGATAAACGAGGGAAGCTCACTAAAAGCGAAGAGGATCTTATGAAGATGCATCCGCTCATGGGCGCGGACATAGTGAACTTCATACCGAGATTCAAGGACATAGCGCCCTTGATACTCTTTCACCATGAGATGTTCAACGGACAGGGCTATTGCAATGGCCTGAAGGGCAAGGAAATACCCGTCGGAGCGCGCGTTGTCGCAGTGGCTGACGCATATCACGCCCTCATCTCGGACAGGCCTTACAGAAAGGCGTATACAAGAGAAGAGGCAATACACATCGTGAAGAAAGATTCCGGAAAGCGGTTCGATCCGCAGGTGGTCGGGGCCATGGTTGAAACCCTGAGAAGCGAGGGTAGTACGGATGAAAAGCGCGCCGGCAACTAAGACACTAAAGGAATGGAGCGGTCTTGAGACAAAATAAACTCCAATGCTCGCCTCCGGCAAGGGCCGGCAGATAAGCTCCGGAATGCCAATGAATCGAACTCAATTGATGTTATACAATAAACGCCGAGGTCAGTATGAATAGAAAGTCGGAAGAGAAATCGAGCCGTTACACCGATAACGATTTTCACATAGTGGGGATAGGGTGTTCCGCCGGAGGCCTGGACTCCATGATAGAATTCTTCGAAGAGCTTCCTCCAGATACCGGTATGGCCTATATAGTGGTTTCACATCTCTCTCCCGACTACAAATCGAATTTGAGTGAAATCCTCAGTAAACATACAGAGATGACGGTCACCGAGATAGAAGACGGAATGAAAGTGATGCCCGACACAGTTTATGTAATCGCCCCTGACAGGGACCTGATAATAAGAAACAAGAAACTGCTGTACAGGAAACCGGAAAAAAGAAAGGGGCTGAAGCACCCTATAGACCGCTTTTTCCGGTCCCTTGCCCTGAACGAGGAAGAAAGATCGGTCGGTATAGTCATGTCGGGGATGGGTAGCGAGGGAACCCTGGGTATAAAGGAGATAAAGGGACATAACGGACTGGTGATAGTTCAGGATCCGGAGACGGCAAGTTTCAATTCGATGCCTTCTTCGGCCTTAGATACCGGGATGGCCGATTTTGTCTTGGCTCCAGGCAGGATGCCCGCCGAACTGATAAATTTTACCAACACCTTCCCCGGTAATTTATATAAGGAGCATGCCGAGAACACCTCCTCCGTGAACCGGGAAAATATAGACCGGATAACCAATATTATAAATTACGGCACCGGCCATGATTTCTCCATGTACAAGGAAAACACCCTTGTCAGAAGGATAAAGAGGAGAATGTCCATATTAGATATTCCCGACATTAACGATTTCATTAAACACCTGGAGGAGAACAAGGCGGAAATGGAAGCGATGCTCAGGGACTTTCTGATAGAAGTAACAAGCTTCTTCAGGGACCCGGAAGCGTTCGAGGCAATTAAGAAGGAATACCTTCCCGGGATAATAGAGAACAAATCAAATGATGATCCGCTCCGGATCTGGGTCCCCGCCTGTTCCACAGGCGAAGAGGCCTACTCGTTAGCCATGATGTGCAAGGAATACATGATGGAGAATGGAAGGAATGTCCCCACTCAGATATTCGCCACCGATATCGGCGCCGAATTCATAGATATCGCCCGCCGGGGAAGATACCCGGAGACCATAGATCAGCATGTAAACAGAGATAGACTGGAGAAGTTCTTCGTGAAAGAGGACGGCCACTACCATATAAAGAAAATGATAAGGGAGATGATCGTCTTTGCCCAGCATAATGTGACTGCCAACCCTCCCTTCTCAAATCTGGACATTGTGAGCTGCCGAAACCTGCTCATCTATCTCAGCCCCTCTTTGCAGAAGAAGCTGTTCCAGATCTTTCACTACTCCCTCAACCAGGAGGGGATACTTCTTCTCGGAACCTCCGAGAGCACGGGGCAGTGCAAGGATCTCTTTAAGATTCTGGATGAAAAATTAAAAATATTCAGAAAAAGACAGGTTAACAGAAGAATTAAAATCCCCTCCACATTTCACTCCGCGAGAAAAAATAAAATGGACCGGAAAAGCACAGAGGGAGCCAGTCCGGGTAAAGAACAGCATATCAACAGGTTCATAAAGGCATTCAAGAATGAAATACTGGATAAATATTCCCCCCCCGTTGCCCTGATCGAAGATACCGGGAACATACTCTACATCAAGGGGAACCTGGAAAAGTATCTAAGAATTCCGTCGGGGAGAGCCCGGGTCAACAATATTTTCGAAATGGCGAAGGATGGATTGAAGCGAAGGCTGAATGCCCTGGTCCGGGAAGCGGTCGATAATAAGAATGATGTCTCTCGAAAGGTGGATTTAGACATAGACGGGGAAATAAGAAATATAGAGCTTATAATAATCCCTTACTTTAGACCCCATCCGCTGGCCGGGCTGATGACGGTGACTTTCACGGATCAGAAAACCCCGGCGAAACAGCAGGCACCCCCGGAACGTAAAAACGCCGCGGAGTACGATGAATACAGGTTGAGGGAACTGGAAAAAGAACTGGAATTCACCAAAAAAAATCTCAGCGCCACCATATCCGATCTGGAAATGGCAAACGAAGAATTGACTTCAATGAACGAGGAGTTCCAGTCCACCAACGAAGAGATGCAGAGTGCCAATGAAGAACTGGAGACTTCACAGGAAGAACTGAAGTCGTTAAACGAGGAGCTTAACGTTACCAACAGAGAGCTCAAGGTAAAGATCGATGAAGTTTACGAAGCTAACAACGACCTGAGAAACCTTTTCAGGAACGCTGAAATCGCCGTACTGTTTCTCGACAAGAAATTGAGGATCAGAAGATTCAGCTCAAAAACCAGCAAACTTATGAACTTAATCAAATCGGACGAGGGACGCCCCTTCAAGAACATATCGACCAACCTGACCGGCGCCGATATTGTCGAAGATTCTAAGAAAGTACTGAAGAATCTGGAGTATAAGATAAAAGAAGTGAAAGACGAAAAGGGCAATTGGTACCATATGAAGATAATGCCTTACAGAACACGGGAGGATTCGATTGGCGGGGTAGCCGTAACTCTTTTCGATATCACAAGGCGTAAGGAGATGGAAGAAACCGCCAAACTTAACTCCGACCGATTCAGGAAATTCTTTGAGGGCCAGCAGAATTACTGCTATATACTATCCGAAGATGGCAAGATACTAGACGTGAACAGTTCGGCGCTCGAGGCACTGAAATATGAGAAGGAGGAACTGGTCGGAGAGCCGGCAGAAAAGATCTATCCTCCCGAATCAAAACTCCGGGTAGAGAAGTTACTGTCCGAATGGAGTAAAACTGGCAAAATCAGAAACGAGGAACTGACAATCATATCAAAAAACGGTCAGGAGAGGATAGTACTCCTGAACGCCGACAGAATTAAAGATTCCGCCGGCAACATCTATTTTCTCTTCGTACAGAACGATGAAACAGAGCGCAGGAAGGCACAGGAGGTATTAAAAAGGAACAGGGACGAACTCAAAAAGCTGGTAGATAAAAAATCAGAAGAATTGATATCCGCTCACATCGAAATCGAAAATGAAAAGCGGCTGGCCAGCCTGGGCACACTCTCTGCCACGATCGCGCATGAGCTTCGGAATCCTCTGGCAACTGTAGAGGTTTCGGCTTTTAATATAAGAAAAAAGACAAGAAATAAAGAGATACATAAGAAACTGGATAAAATCTCCAAGAAGATCACCGAAGCATCGGTGATAATAGACAATCTGCTGAATTTCTCGAATATCAAAAGTCCAGTTCTCAAAGATATTTCTATCGGCGGAGTCCTCGAGAAATCTGTTTCAGCCCTGGAGGACGCCTTTCCCCAATACGGCATAACTGTTAATATCAATATTCAGGAAATAAAAGGGCTGATCATTGATGCCGATCCTGTCCAGCTGGATAACGTATTCAGAAACATACTTCTCAATTCGTATCAGGCGGTGATGCATGAAAAGGGACAGATAGAGATCAAAGGGTACCGTGCCGAAGATAAAGTAATGATAGAGATAAGCGATGACGGCCCGGGAATTGATAAAGAAGTCATGAAAAAGGTTTTCGAGCCTTTCTTTACCACCAAGACCAAAGGCACTGGCCTGGGACTCAGTATATCGAATGAATTCATGAAACTCCACGGAGGTGAAATAAAGATCGACAGCCGGGAAGGGGAAGGAACCGCGGTCAAAGTGATTATTCCCTACAACGAAAAAGAAGTATGAGCAGGAAATCGATAATCATCGACGACGATGAAGACCTTTGTGAAGTCCTTGCCGAGACACTCTCCGACCTGGGTTTCGAGGTGGATATAGCACTGGATGCCGGGACCGGACGTCAGTTTCTCAAAAAGTACAGCTACGACCTGATTCTCCTGGATCTAAAACTTCCCGGAGATGGGTTCAGCATCCTGCGAAAAATTGATTCTGCCGAGTTAAATAGCAGATTATTCATAATTACCGGAAACCCTATCAACAATCTGCCGAAATATAAGCGAAACCTGTTAGATAAGGCGGAAGATGTTTTTATTAAGCCCTTCCCCATGACGGATTTTCTAAAAAAAATCAAGCGGTGAGTTTTCGAACACAGTCAAGGCGCAGATGCCGGTAAGGCCGGCTCTCCGGAGAAATTGTCTGTTCTCCGGCCGTTAGACAAAAAAATCTTTCTGATGGAAGGATTACATCCATAGTAACCGGCAATTTGTTAGAAGAAATAACTGGGTTATCAGCTTCCAATGCAAGAAATTTAATTTTAAAGTTTGAAAAATAAATAAGAGATTTCATTATAAAAATTATTTAGAACTTTTTAACGAGGAGTAAAAAACTTTGACTTTTTAACAGGCAAGGCATATTTATAAAAAAATAACTGTTCCGGTGATTTTTTTGTTTTCGGGTTTTGCGGTGGGATTCAGGGTGCTTTAATTGGTAAGTAATAATGCTTTAAAAACCGGTTTATAAACCCTTTCCCAGACCAATGCACACGTTTTTTCCCTAATTTTTTACTTAGTATATTTTAAACAGTACGGATAAAAGAAAAAAACTGTTTTTACTACTTGCAAAAAGTGGTTAAAATGCATTATTAAAGTTTTTTATACCGGGTTCGGATTGATATACGGCTAATTTCGAGTAAAAATATCAAGAACGGTGTGCGGAAATTCATGAATTAAGAAGGAGTATATATATATTATGAAGATAGTAATAGTGGGAGCGGGGGACGCTGGATTTGAACTCACCAAACGGCTTGTTATAGAAAACAAGGATGTAATAGTGATAGAAAAGGATCCGGATGTTGCAAGCCGTGTATCAAAACAGCTGGACTGCAAAGTGGTAACGGGGCCGGGCAACAGGATGGAGATACTCAGTCAGGCAGGTATAGATAAAGCCGATTTCTTTATTTCGGTAACCGGTTCGGATGAGGTAAATATAATAACCTGCGGCATGGTATATAAGACATTTAATGTGGGATTTACGATAGCCGGAGTGAAAAATATAGATTATTTCGGCACAAAAGGAGCAGATAAAACTTTCCCGGGAATAGATTTTATAGTAAATCCCGACATAGAGGCGGCAAGGAAAATAATAGAGATTATAAACAGTGGCGCAAGCAGCGAGATAATTATATTCGAGCAGGGCGAGAATCAGATGAAAAATATTGTGGTCAGCAAGGAGTCTTTTATGAACGGTATAGCTGTAAAAGAACTCTGGCAAAGACTTCAGGCAAATTTTCTTATAGCAGGCATAGAAAAATCCGACAGTTTTGTCATCCCAACGGGAGATACCGTAATAAACGAAGAAGATAAGATATATTTCATTGCGTCAATAGATGAACTTGAAAAGATATTCCAAATAATGGGACAGCCGCCTATAGAGATCAGAGACGTTCTTATCGTGGGGGGGAGCAATGTGGCCATCTATGTCGCTGAGCACCTGCTTAACGCGAACAGTAAAAATCCCAGCGCGATAAACAGGGTTCTGGGTGATTTCAACGGGGGTAAAAGGAACTATAAGATAAAAAATATGAAGATAATCGACTCGGATTATGAAAAGTGCAAGGAGTTATCAGACAGGTTCCCGGAAGCCGTAGTCATAGAGGCGGATATTTCGGATGAGACTATTATTGCCGAAGAAGGGTTAGATAATTTTGATCTTGTAATTATGGCCACCAAGAACTACGAGCTCAATATACTGGCGGCTCTTTATTTAAAAACAGTCGGAGTAGAACGGGCTATAAGCCTGTTGAAACATAAAAATTATATGCATATGGCTTCAAAGCTCGGAGTAGATGCTATTGTAAGTTCCAGAGACAGTATCAGTAACCCGATTCTTAAATTAATAAGAAGAGGAAATATCATGAGTATTCACAGCATCTCAGGGGGAGACGCTGAGATCATGGAGTTTCATCTTGAAAAAAATAACAAGTTAGCCGGAAAGAAGATAATGGACCATAGTTTTCCGGCTCATTCACTCATACTTTCTGTCGTAAGGGACGGAAAGTGCATTATACCGCACGGTGATCTGGAGATTTTAGCCGGAGATCACGTAATAATTATTGCCCAGAAGGATCAGGTAGAGAAGATAGAGACTATGGTGGTCGGCTGACAGTGAATGTAAAGTATGTTATAAAAATCCTGGCTGTACTGCTTTTGATCCTGGCTGTATTTATGATTCTGCCGGTTATACTCGCTTTCTATTACCGGGAGGCTTACCTTTCAATAAGTTTCTTAGTACCGGTTAGTTTTATCCTGATTTTCAGTTCAATTGTTCTATGGTTTACAAGAAAAGAAGAAACACCTCATCTCAGTACAAGAGACGGTTTTTTGCTGGTAAGTTCTGGATGGTTTTCAGCAGCTGCCTTAGGGGCAATCCCCTTTGTCATATCAGGGGCGATACCTTCGATTACTGACGCCTTTTTCGAGGCAATGTCAGGTTTTACAACTACCGGAGCTTCCATATTGACCGATATAGAGTCCCTTCCCAAAACCATACTTTTCTGGCGCTCATTAACGCACTGGCTGGGCGGCATGGGTATAATTGTACTGCTGGTTGCTATATTTCAATTTATAGGAGCAGGAGGCCTGGGCCTGCTTAAAGCAGAGGCTCCGGGCCCGACGGTAGACAAGATTACTCCGAAAATAACGAAAATGGCAAAAATACTGTGGTTTGTATATGTGGGGCTGACTTTATGTCAGATAATTCTTCTTATGGCGGGGGGGATGGATCTTTTTAACGCCAGCACGCATGCTTTCGGAACGATGGCTACGGGAGGATTCTCCACAAAAGCCGGTTCTGTGGGGCATTACAGTTCCCCTTTCATACATTATGTCATCACGATCTTTATGCTGCTGGCGGGAATAAACTTTGTTCTTTACTTCAAAATGTTGACCGGAAAGATAGACGCTTTATTTAAAGATACCGAACTGAAGGTATATCTGAGTATATTCGCCGTAGCCAGCATAATAATAGCTGTAAGCCTCTATGGTAATAGCTTCCCATCTGTGGAGGAGAGCTTCCGGTATGCAGTGTTTCAGGCCGCCTCCATACTTACAACGACAGGTTTTGCGACAGATGATTTTGCCAGCTGGCCTTTCATGGCACAGGCAGTTCTTTTCATACTTATGTTTGTGGGCGGATGTTCAGGATCTACGGGGGGCGGGATTAAGGTTATCCGTTATGTTAAACTCTTCAAACTGGGAAACAATCAGATGAAATACCTGCTTCATCCCCGCGGTATATTCAAAATAAAGGTTGGAGAGAATATACTAAAGAAAGATGTCATGTATCTGGTTTCCGGTTTCTTTTTTCTCTACATACTGCTGCTTTTTGTAGTATCACTTATTGTATCTTCCGGCGGCAACAGTATTCTCACTTCATTTTCATCCGCCCTTGTTACCCTGGGAAATATCGGCCCGGGTTTCGGCAGGGTCGGGCCGACTCTGAATTTCAGCTTCTATCCCGATTATATAAAATGGGTTCTGAGTTTTGCAATGATGGCGGGCCGCCTGGAGATTTACACCCTTCTTGTTATATTTACACCTATGTTCTGGAAAAAGTAAGAAAAATTAACGGTTCTTTTTTTCGAATGTGACGGTCACAGCCAGCATCGATGTGGTCCCGAACAGAATGGAGATGGCCACGACTCCGGGAAGCAATGTCATGATGCTGTCCAGACCGGTGAGCATGTTGATGGTGGTGGTCTTGCCTGCGCCATTCGGGCCCAGAAAGCCAAACAATTCCCCACGGGGAACGCTGAAAGCAGCGCATTCAACAGCCGTGAGATCGCCGAATCGTTTGCTCAGATCAGAGGCTTCTATCATCTGCGCTTCTCTCATCTCTTTTCGTCCTAATTGCCGTAAGTGCTTGAGGAAGCCGATCCGCCTATCCAAAGAGCGGAGCGTCCGCTAATCCTCCACATTTAAAAGTCTTTGGGTTATTTTTTTCCATTCCGCCAGAGTCTTTCCATTTACTCGATAATGGACAAAATAGCCTTGCTTGTTCGCACCGCCCCCGTCGACAGAAAAACCCGAATTTCTTATAATTAAAGCGCTATTGCTGCTGTTGTATTTTTCGCTGATCAAGATCTTTTTTAGCGACCTCCAAGACGCCGCGTTTTTTGATTAGCGTTCTGATTCTATCACTATCCGGAAAACGGATGGCATCATAAACGCACCACACTTTGCAGGATGTGCACCCCACCATGCACTGGAGCGGTCGAGCAACAACAGTTTTTTTACGGCCCCAGTCATAATCAAAAACATTTCGGCCGCAAGAGGTCACGCATATGCCGCAGCCTGTGCATTTATTCAAATCGACAATCGGCGCCCAATCAATCTCTTCTCTGGGTATGCCTTTCCAGTATGAGAACTTGTTGGTTAATTCATTGTTATTTTTCCGCTCGGTTTTTGAACAGTGCTTCTGCATAAATTGTGCAATATGTTCTTTGGCCCATATATGACCCTGGCATATAATTTTGTCATCCACAATCAAAGCCGGAGTGAGCAAGATATTCTTTTCTTCTATTTTCAGAATTTCATTCATATGATGAATAATATCCAGCTTACATTCAAGGCCCAATTCGTGGATAATATCCTCCACATCAGTTTTAAGCTGCCTCTGCATGGCGCTGTCCCTACCGATAATTTTAATGTTCATGAAGATTCTCCTTTCGATTTGAAGGTTTTCTCAAAAATAAAATACAGATTCGGCAGCAACAGAAGCGTCACGAACAGGGAAAAGAACAATCCGCCGATCACCGCGATGGCCATCGGCTTAAGCATGTCGCCGCCTTCACCCCAGTTGATCGCCAGCGGCATTAAGCCCAGCATAGTGGTTGCCTGAGTCATCAGAATGGGACGCACGCGCAGGGGCGCCGCTTCCAGAATCGCTTCCCGCAGCGCCAGGCCTTTCCGGCGGTATTCATTGATAAAGGAGATCAGCACCACGCCCTGGGTGGCGATACCGCCGGTCATGATGATCACGCCGATGAGTACGGTGGCACCGGCCGGAAAACCGGTCAGAAGTAACGCCGCAATCACGCCCACTAAAGCGAAGGGCACCCCCATTAAAATCAGCAGCGGCTGTTTAAAGGAATTGAATTGTATCGCCAGAATGACATAAGCGAAGAACAGAGCGAACAAGATTATTTTTATCATGACGTTCTGGCTTTCCTGCATCAGATAGACCTGGCCGCCAAACTCAAACGAATAGCCTTCAGGCATAGGGATATCAGCCAGCGATTGATTGACTACCGCTGCCATTTCACCCACGCTGGCGCCTGCGGTCACGTCGCTGGACACCACAATCTGTTTCACCTGATCCTCACGGATAATCTCTACCGGCCCCAACCGCGGGATAACTTTTGCCACGGTGCGCAGCGGCACTTTCTCACCGTTTCTTCCATCGATGAACAGATTCTCGATATCCTGCTTTGAAGTCATGCGATTTTCAGGCACCATCACCCGAATGTCGTAATACTCACCCTGGTCGCGATATTGGGAGGCCACCGCGCCGTCAATCAGGCTTTTTACTGAATTAGAGATTGTCTGCGTGGAAATGCCCAAATCTGCCAGTCGCAGACGATCCACGTGAATCTGATATTCAGGCTTGGTAATCTGTGTACCGACGCGGATATTGGTCAATCCGTCTATTTTATTCAAACGAGCTGCCACCTGCTGCGCCATTTCATTCAATCTGTTTAAATCGAAGCCTCGGACTTTGATCTCCACGTCCGATTCGCCCATTTTACGGATGCCTTTCATCTTTGCCTGTTTCACGACCAGTCTGGCGCCAGGAACGCATGATTTCATCACCTGACGGTCTTGATGCGTTCGGCATGTATTGTTCGGTCGAAAAGGGCCGATTGGCTTTGGGAACCAGCTCGATGCCAATCTCGCCTTCATTGGCGATTTCGTAGGTAATGAGCCCCCAAACTTTTCCGCCGGACAGCACAAAATACTTGTCCACATAGCGGGTCGTCTTGCACGACGCTCTCCAGCCGGGCCAGCAGGCTGTCGGTGCGGGCTACCGGAGGTGCCGGTCGGCAAAATCGCCTTTATCATGAGCCGTCCGTCATCCACTTTGGGCAGGAATTCGCTGCCGATCTTGCCGAAGAAAAAGACGGCGGCGATCAGTAGCGCGATAAAAACCGCTACGACAATCCAGCGGAACATCAGAAGAACATCCAGAGCCCGGCGATAGATTGCGGTCGATGACCTCGAATGAAACGGTCGGCAAGGCTGTGATGTTTGCGGGGATGCCCCTTGGCGGTGACCAGGTAGTGGGTCAGCATGGGCGTGACGGTCAGCGCTACAACCAACGAAATGACCACGATCCCCGCGATGGTTAGAATCAATTCGCGAAACAACAATGATGTTAGACCCGGAATGAGTAGAAACGGCAGGAACAACGCCAAAAAAGTCAGGGTGGACGCCAGCACAGCAAGTGCGACTTCGCTAGTAGCGTTGTCTGCTATTGTGTCACTGCTTCTTCCTTCTATCAGATGCATCCGGGTGATATTTTCGATCACCACTATGGAGTTGTCCAGCACCACGCCCATGGCCACCACCAGTCCGCCCAGGGAAAATATGTTGATGGAAAAATTGCCCAGTTTCATCAGAAAAAAATTGAACAGAATCGTAACCGGCAGGGCAACGAGCATCACCAGCACCTGCCGCCAGTGCCCCAGGAAAAGAAAGATCACCAGAATAACCAACAGCACGGCGACAATGGCAGAATCTCTGACGCCGGCGATAGCGCCTTTAATGTAATCTGCCTGGTTTTCCACAGTGTTAAAATGAATGTCGGGCGGTATGGTTTCTTTCAGTTTTTTGGTCAACTGGTTTACCGCTTCCGCCACTTCAACCGTGTTCGCGTCAGCTTGCTTGAGAATGTTTAATTTAATGGCAGGCTTACTGTTAAACCGGGTAATCACGCGCTCGTCTTCGTGGCTGTCTTCCACAGCTGCCAGATCTTTTAAACGCACCATCGAATGATTGTTATTTAAAATAACCACGTTGCGTATATCTTCCATGCTATGGAATTCTGCGGTGGTGCGCACAATATATTCCCGGCTCCCCTCGGTTACACGCCCCGCCAGCCGCTCAATATTTTCTTCCCGCAACCGATTGATCACCTGGTTCAACGTCAGGTTGTAGGCAGCCAGCCGTTCGGGATCGAGATGGACACGGATTTCCCGCTCCAGCCCGCCGACAATTTCGGTGCCGGCCACGCCTTTCACTGCCAGAAACTGATCCTGCAGCACATTCTCGACCCAGGTGCGCAGTTTCACTATATCCCTACCCTCGGACTGAATGATAAGCTGCACCACCGGCAATTGCGACGGATCGGCTTTGAACATGATCGGCGGGTCCACGTCGGGCGGCAGTTTGCGGCCCGCCAGCCCCATTTTCGCCACAACATCCTGATACGCCACATCCACATCCGTGCCGTATTCAAAATTGATCAGCAGAGTATACATACCCTCAATGCTGGACGACTCCAGGTAATCGAGATCATCCACGGTGCTCATGAGCGCGCTCGACAGCGATCGGCTGATGTTGTCGTTGATTTCCTCCGGGGTCGCGCCGCGCCAGTAGACATAGACCTTGATCATGGGGTAGGTGATGTCCGGCAGAAAGTCTGTGGGCATGCTGGGAATAGCCATAGATGCCCGAGGACGATCGCCGTTGCCATCAAGCACGAGTGGTGGCTACCGGGCGCTTAATGCTGATAGATGTAAGTTTCATTTTCATACTCCAATTCTATTCTACCCAAAGACACCGAGCACATAGATATTTTTTGATACCTTTTTTAGGTGTTCTCTGTAGTTTTGCGGCTATACATTCCCCTGAATCTTTACTGCCGTCCCTGTTTTCAACTCTTGCTGTCCCTCGACAACAAGTTGATCGCCTGACAGCGAGACTCCTGGAACGAATCTCCAGCCAGCCATCCGGCCTCCGATGCCGGTGACCAGAGCCACTTTCTCTTCTGCTTTCCCATTCTTCGACGATGAAACAGGCCTTGTTTTGAGGGCGCTCAATAATCGCATGGTACGGGAATCGCAATGATGCCTTGCGAGCGTTCGGGTGACAAACGTCGCCTGGACAAACATGCCAGCTTTTAAGTTGGGACAAGGTTTTTTGAGCTGAATTTCCACCATGCCATTGCGTGTCTGACTGTCTACCTGCGGATAGATGCGTTGTACAATCCCTTTGAAAAACTTTTCGGGGCAGGCATCAGCGTGAATCTCAGCCGACTGTCCGATCTCAAGTTTACGGATATCCAGTTCCGAAACATGGACATCCACCCGTAATTTTGCGCTACTCTGAATTTCGAACAGTTTGGTTTTAGCTGGCACCATGTCGCCGAGATCAACCCAGCGCCGGGAAACCACGCCATCGATCGGCGATGTCACTGGATTTTCTTTATATTGCTGCAGGGCAAACTGGTAATCCTGCTGCGCCCGCTTCAATTCTTGTTGGAGTTTCAGATTATTGGGATCTTTTGCCAGCTCATCTTTTTTTGCCTGCACGAGCAACCGCGCCGAATTGATTATGTCTTCCCTCAACAGCGAGCTGAGCATGGCGACTACTTGATTGGCTTGCACCCGATCCCCTTCGTGTACCAGCAATCTGGAAATCTTTCCTTCGCCTGTGGCCAGGATATTGGCAACATTCTCCGCCCGCAGCGTTCCGGGCAATTGTAGTTTTTCCATCGAGTTTTCCGGTTTTGAACCGGCTGCACCTTGACCAGTTTGGCATACGGATTTTTTGACTTCCGCGGACTTCTCCTGGTTTCGAGCCGCAGCCGCTGGATCAGCCAGAGCGATACAAGCGACAGCCATTACGATTGAAATATTCGTTTCATCTCGACCTCATTCCTCATCTACTAGATTTAATTCTGTCACCTGCAGTCCCACCATTTTGGCGCCGCTGTCCGTTGTCATTGACAGCGGTTGCCGGCTCGGTGATCAGGCATTGGCTCCCAGTCACAAAATTCCCATCACTGCCAGCAGCCGGGCGCGGGCAATATTATAATCCAGCGTTGCCTGATCCAAGGTTAGCTGACTGTTGAGCAACGTCTTCTGAATATCCAGCAAGTCCGTATTGGAACGCCGACCGGCATGATATTCGATCATGGCCAGGCGATAACTCTGCCGCGCCTGCTCCACCGCCCGTTGATGAATGGCGATTTGCTGCTCTTTTTCTTTTAGCCGAGTGTAGCTGTTCTGCACCTGGGTTACCAGATTCTTGCGCACATATTCACGCTGCCATTGAATCTGCTCCAAACCTGCTTTTGCCTCATCGATCTTTGCTCCGATGACGTTGCCGTCATAGATGGGCACTTCGATGTTCAGACCCCAGAAGTAGCGCTTGTTCTTATCCAGAGAAAAGGATTCAAATCCGAATTCATAACCGTAATACGCCTGGGCAGAAACTTGCGGCAGTCGCGCCGCCTGCTGAATTTTTATTTTTGCTTCGCCTTTGCGCAGATCGAACTCCAGTTGTTTCCAGGTGGGATTATTTTCCAGCGCCGTCGGCACCAGGGTTTCCGGGCTCTGCTCGAATGGAATCACCTGCAAAGAGTCCTGCGGCAGTAAAATCTGGGGGCGTTTTCTGCCAAGCATCAGGCATAGCTCATATGACACGGCCTGATAATCGTTCTGAATTTCAAGCAAATTACCATCCGTGGTAGCAATGGCAACGCTAATACGGTCCAGCTCCAGTTGCGACATGTGACCGGCTTCCACTAACAGCCGGGCGTAGCGCTGCTGTGTCTCCAATTGCTTTCGATTCTCCAGCAGGATCTGTTCTTGATTTTTCAGCGTCTGCAACTGGAAATAATCAAAGGTGACCGCCAGCTTTAAATTCAATTGTTCGGAAACAAAGGACTGTTCCAGCGATTGAACTTCCGCTTCCGCCGCCTGTTTGGTATGTTTTAATTTTCCCCCGGTAAATATGGGTTGACTGATAGAAATAGTTGGGAAAAGATCATGTTGAATATTTCCCAGCACCTGTTTCCTGAACCCGGGCACAATATCCAGATAACCGTATGAAAAATTCCCTTCGATTTTCGGCAGCAGCTCTCCTTCGGCCTGCTGAAGCCTTGCCTGACCGGCTTTGGTGCGCGACGCAGCTTTTTTCAACAGCTCGTTGTTGGCGAGAGCCTCCTGCATCGCATCATGTAACGAAATGGCGCTAGTGTCTGAAACCGTTTGCTGGGCATGAAGCACTAGGGGAATGAATAACGAGTAAAGCACGATAATAATTTTTCGTTTCATATTAACTCCAATGATTTTATTCTCAATTATAATGCAATCCCATACGCCCGATTAATGGCTGGAAGGAGATTTTTCAGTATTTTTTCTGCTGACGCTTTATTATCGTTGCCCACACTCAATGCCAGATCATCCAGTTGTGCGGATAGCGTTTTCAGGGCAGTCTGATAATTCTTGCAGCGTGCTTCATTATCAGGCGCGGGGCAGGGCGCCAAGAAAACATTGTCCCGAAGCTTCAGCAGATCGCCCAGCATCGGCTTAATGGAAGCCAATCCTGATTTTTGCTCTTCACTGATCATCTTTTTCGCCAGCTTGCGCAAGTGAAACAGCCGGTCCGCCGCATAGACCAGGTTATTTTCTTCATGCATTTTTACAAACAAGGCGCAGGTTGCGCCACAAGTTTTTAGTGCATCTCTAAACATTCCGTTAGCCAAATGCTTTTCCATATCGATCATGCCTTGATGAATTGCATCCAGACGGGCACTGAATTTCTTGTCCTGCTTGTATTGGGCCGGCGGCTGGCTCTGGAATTTTTGCTGGACGTTTTCCCATAACGCCGTGGACTGTCGGATATGTTCCAGTCCTTTCGCTTGCTTTTGAGAATCTTCCTGTTTGATTAATTCCTGCACAATGGCGCAGTACTTCCTCATTTTCTGTCGGCTTTGAAGCACCATGGTATCGAAATTCTTAAGTTCTGCAGAAAAAACTGGTTCTTGTATCGGAAAAACCGAATCGGCGATACCCACTAAAATGCCAAAGGCAAGCAAGAAAACAGAATAATTAAAAAAATTTGATTTTCGCATGACTGTTTCCTCCAATTTCAATTTAATGTTCATGTCAATATACGCCCCAGATCAGATATACACCTCCCAGAATCACCAGAATCCCGCAGATCTTTTTCAGGATCACAGCGCCTTTGGACCGTTCGTTCCAGTGCAGGTATTTCTGTACCATGCTGGTGAAGGTCCCGGCCAGTACAATAATCGAACAGTGCCCGATGGCATACACAAGGATCAAAGATCCGGCAACTACGGGTTGTGATGAGGCTGTATTGAATACAATCCCCAGCATGGGCGCCATATAGGCGAATGTGCACGGGCCAAGGGCTACGCCAAAAAGCAGGCCAATGATAAACGCGGCCAAAGCGCCCTTTTTCTTCATTTTGGGCTGATTGTGAACGCCCAGAAAAGGCAGATTGATGATTTCAAGAAGATGCAGGCCGATTACAAAGAAAATCACGGCGACCGCGTAATTGCCGATCTTTCCCACATCGCCCATAATGCGCCCCATCAGCCCCGTGATCAGCCCGATGACCGCGATGGTAATCAGTATACCGGCAGAGAAAAGTGCGGCCAGGATGAACGCGCGCTTCTTTGCGACAATGCCCTGGCCGTCGATGAATCCCACGATCAGCGGGATAGACGATAAATGACACGGGCTGAGCAGTATGCTCAAAATACCCCATAAAAAGGATGCGGTCAGGGCAAGCCATGCCGCGCCGCTCAGGCTTTGGGTCAACCAGACGAACAAATCTTGTATCATTTCACACCCTTCTTTTTCAATACCTCGACCAGCTCTTCCTTGGGGAAAAATCCTTCATGCCGAAAATATTCATTGCCGTCTTTATCCAGAAAAATCTGGGTGGGAATGGCACGTATTCGGTATTTTCGGGCATAGGGCTTTCCCTCTTCAGTCCAGACATCGTGAAACACAACTTTGACCTGCCTGGCGTACTCTTTTTCAATTTCATCCATAATTGGCTGCATCATCCTGCACGGGATGCATTTCACTGATCCCAGTTCAATAAAAGTGACCAGCAGTGAATCCGATTTACTGCTCTTTTGCAAATGTGAGGAAGTATCTGAAACGGTTGTCTGTTTTTTTGTTTTTGCGGCGGATGTCTCTTCGTTTTTCTGATCAGAGCAGTTGACTTGCATCAACAGTATAACAAAAAAAAGAGGATAGACGATTTGACATTTTTTCATCATATTATTTCTCCTTGTAATTGATTGATCTTCAAACCACCAGCTTTGTCAGTGGTTCTCGATCGGAAACTTGCCAGTGTGAACAGCACGTTTTCAAACGTAAATGACGGACTTCGAATGCCGGAACTTCCTTGCCGCAAGCGTTGCGTTTAACCGTTTTCTTACCTGATAAGCCCATGGCTATTCCAGCATTTTCTTAATTTCTTCCACATTCGGTATTTTTCCCGCCACTTTCACCTCGCCGTCCACGGCCAGGCCCGGCGTCATCATCACGCCGAAGTTCATAATGTCGTTGATGTCCGTCACTTTTTCGATTTCATATTCGATGCCCAGCTCTTTCGACGCCTGTTCGGTCAGCTCGGTGAGCTTCTTGCACTTGGGGCATCCTGTGCCAAGAATTTGTAATTTTTTCATTTCCTTACCTCTCATTTTAATACAGTCAATGGCCGGAATATTGATAGCCGGACCGGAGAAAGGCGATTAGATGCCCCGGTCCGGCACCCCGCATTTGGATGCTGGAGAACCGGGGCAAAATGGTGAAGGAACAGACCGCGACGATCGACCCGGATACAGAAGCAACCAGATAGGCCAGCCATTTGCATAATAGTGAAATTTAATCAACGCGCATCAGCCTTTACCTTTACAAAGATCATTACGACTGACTTTACTTGCTTTCACAAGATCATTATGGATTATACTGTCATCATTCACCCATTCCCTAAGTAACCCAAGTATTTCTTTTGCATATTCCTTTTGTGTCTTCTGGTTGATATAATAGTTAATCCATTTATGTTCTCTTTGCTCAAATATTAAATTTGCTTCTTTAAGTATTGATAAGTGCTTTGAAGTCGTTGATATTGCCAATCCCAGCACCTCTGTTATTTCGCATACGCATAAAGGTTTGACCTGAAGTATCTTCAGTATTCTTACACGGTTCTTATCCGATAAAGCTTTAAAAACTGGTATGAGCGTGTTCATTATATCACCTTTTTCATTTCGTCCAGTAACGAAATATAAAATGCAACCATTTAACTGTCAACCTTTTTCTTGTGTGGTGGAGTTTCCCCAATTTTTTAAGTGTCAAAGAGTGGCAGCTGGGCTTTGCTGCGGTAGGAACGGCCCTTCAAATCCCTCCAGAAGGCTTTTATTCCATCGGCAAGGGCAGCATACCTAAGTCAATGATACCGAAAAATCTCTTCGCCTCTTTCAGCGCATAATGAGCAACAGCTTTCAGCCTGATACTGTCTCCAAGATGTATCGCGGCAAAGTACATCGCACATAGCGCCATCACCATCATGTTCTGAAGACCCCTGTATCTCAGAAGCCGGATGTTCTCTATGTCATAGCTCTGTTTTATGCACCTTATCATCTTCTCCGCATCCTACCTCTTGATAGATGAGGGGAACATATTAGGGGGGCGCCGGCCTTTATACCGCTATCTAACAACAGGTTACAGCCATTTCAAGATATGGTGTATTTCAGGCAGAAAAATACCTTGACATCATCAAGCTTGTTGGCTATTTTGCCAATTAACAAATTAGATAAGGTTATAACAATGCTCATGGACAAAAAAACGAAACAGAAATACGAAGCTCGAGCACAGATCATCAAAGCCATGGCACATCCGACCAGGCTGTTCATCGTCGATGAACTGGATAAGGGTGAACGATGTGTCTGTGAGCTGCGTGACATGATCGGCGCTGATATCTCAACCGTCTCAAAACACCTTTCCGTATTGAAACAGGCAGGAATTGTCGAGGGTGAAAAACGCGGACTTCAGGTGTGGTACAGTCTCAAAATCCGATGCATTCTGAACTTTTTCGGATGCGTTGAGGATGTGTTGAAATCAAACGCGCAATCTGTTAAAACGTCGTAGCCAAGTAGTTTTTTTGCCCGGGAACCCGGCAATTTCGCCAAATAATTGGACGTTAGAAACCCATTATTATGAGGAGTTTGAAAATTGAAATTGAACTGGAAATCTGAATGGAAGCCGCTGGCCTGGATAGTCGCGGTCTTCCTTATTTTCTTTTATCTGCCTATCGACAGTGTTCGCCTGCGCGGAGCAGTTATTGAAGCCCTGGCACTGACTAAATGGTACGCGCAGGAGCACGTTCTCCTCTGTCTTGTGCCGGCCTTTTTCATCGCCGGCGCGATAGCTGTTTTTGTCAGTCAGGCTTCGGTAATGAAGTATCTCGGGGCGAAGGCGCATAAGGTGCTGTCGTATGGCGTGGCATCGGTCTCGGGAACAATACTCGCCGTCTGTTCATGTACAGTTCTTCCGCTATTTGCGGGAATCTATCGTATGGGCGCCGGTCTGGGACCAGCCACCGCCTTTCTATATTCAGGCCCGGCAATCAATGTCCTGGCCATAGTCCTTACGGCGCGAGTTCTGGGACGCGGACTTGGCATTGCCAGAGCGGTCGGCGCTATAGTCTTTAGTATTGTCATCGGGCTTCTGATGCATCTGATCTTCCGCAAAGAGGAAACCGAAAAAGTAAATGCCCAGATGGCTGCGCCGGAGCCGGAAGAAAGCCGGCCCCTCTGGCAGAACGGTCTCTACTTCGCCGCCATGGTTGCGATCTTAGTGTTCGCCAATTGGGGAAAGCCCGATGAAGCTTCGGGGTTCTGGTCGATGATTTACTCATACAAGTGGGTGATTACAAGCGTTGCGGCGGCCGGGCTTGGCGCTATGCTCATTTTCTGGTTCAAACTATCGAAAGTGAAGGTCATCCTTACGGGTGTAGCCGCTGCTTCGGTGGCGCTGCTTTTCCCGCATGAGCCGCTTCTCGCATTCTCGGTCGTGGTAATTGGACTTTCGCTGATAATCAGCAGGCGCGACGATGAATCCGGGGAATGGTTCTCACAGACATGGGGATTTGCCAAACAGATTCTGCCGCTTCTGTTCGGGGGAGTACTTATCGCCGGGCTGTTACTGGGCCGTCCGGGCGAAGAAGGCCTGATACCATCGCAGTGGATAAGCAATCTGGTGGGCGGAAACTCAATCGCGTCAAATCTCTTCGCGTCGGTGGTGGGGGCGTTCATGTACTTCGCCACTCTCACCGAAGTGCCGATTCTTCAGGGTCTGATAGGTAACGGCATGGGGAAAGGACCGGCTCTGGCGTTGCTGCTTGCCGGACCGGCTCTGTCTCTGCCCAATATGCTGGTCATCCGATCGGTGATGGGAACAAAGAAGACAATCGTTTTTGTGTCGCTGGTAGTCATTATTGCTACCATCAGCGGACTGATTTACGGAGCGATATGACCGTGAGAACTGATCAGACTTCAATTGTTATGCTGGCCAGTTGCTTCGAGGGTGGCGGTGGGCGGTTGGGCCTTGATGAGTGTAGGCACGATCCTCTTTGGATTAGTTGTGGCCCTATCCAACTGAGCGCCAGCTTAATTTTATATGAGGGGCGGACAAAGTGGAAGACAGTCGATAACAGCAGAATAGACTCAGGAGGGTTGCTATATGAAGAAAATTGAGATTCTGGGGACCGGGTGCCCCAAATGCAAAAAGCTCGCTGAACAGGTGCAGATAGCCGCCAACGAGCTGAATCTGGACTGCCAGATCGGGAAGGTGGAGGACATTCAGAAAATTATGGGCTATGGGATAATGATGACGCCCGCACTGGTTGTCGATGGTAAAGTGAAAGTAACCGGCAAGGTGCCTTCAGTTGATGAACTGAAAAAGCTCATCGCTTAGAAAACAGGTCATAGGCAGGAGATTTGATAATGGAGATAGAACAAAACGGGTGTTGCGGCGGTTCCTCGCGATTGGTGTTCGCCTGCTCCGGCGCGTCCGATGTCGGCGCCGCGGCCGATCAGGCCGCACGGCACTTTTCACCAATGAACCAGCGTCCATGGGGTGCCTGACGGCCGTCGCCAACGGACTTGACTTCGCGATGGATTCCATAAAAATAGCGGAAAGGGTTCTCGTTATCGACGGCTGTTCGGAAAACTGTGCCAGACTGGCTACAATGAAAGCCGGAGCATCATCCTTCGACCATATCCTGCTTTCAGACCTCGGCACGGGAAAGGGCAATACCAAAGTCGACCGGGAGTATATTGCCCGTGCTTATGAACGGACGGAAATGATAGTAGCTGAAGGAAAATGAAGGGGGTTGGCCAAGGTGTGGCAGCTTATCAGAAACAAGAATGAGTTCCTCAACTACGTGCAGGATGAGATCAACGCATACCTGAAGGAGAATTAATGGATTCTTACATTGTTGCTCTTGGTTCAGCCGTCTGGCTGGGAATCCTTACTTCCATATCGCCCTGCCCTATGGCCACCAACATCGCCGCGATCAGCTTTATCGGCCGACGGGTTGAAAATCCCCGAAAAGTCCTCGCCTCCGGGTTGCTTTATACGCTGGGCCGGATGTTGACATATCTTGTGCTCGGTATCCTGATTGTAGCCAGCATACTGTCTATTCCGGAGCTGGCGATGTTCCTTCAGAAGAACATGAACAAGTTCCTGGGGCCAATTCTCATTGTCGTCGGTATGTTTCTCCTGGAGATGATTTCATTTGACTTGATGCGCAGTGATATCGGATCTCGTATGCAGGGACGGGCGGAACGGTTCGGCATCTGGGGAGCGGCTCTTCTGGGTCTGCTCTTTGCTCTGTCATTTTGTCCGGTTTCGGCCGCTTTATTCTTCGGCAGTCTCATTCCGCTGGCTGTCGAGCATAATTCCGCGGTGGTAATACCCTCCGTCTATGGCGCCGGGACTGCCCTGCCGGTAATTGTATTCGCTTTCGTAATTGCCATTAGCGCCCGGATGGTTGGTGTGATGTTCAATAAGCTGAAAACTTTCGAAAAGTGGGCACGGCGAGTCACGGGCGTAGTGTTCATACTGTTAGGTATCCACTACACTCTAGCCTATATCTTTGGAATAAACATGTTCAACTAAGGAAAATCTCATGAAACTGAAAACCGTTATTTCTGCAGTTCTTCTTCTCTTCGTAGCCATAAGTATAGTGACTTTGATTGTTAAACAAACGAGTGACACTCCACCGGCAATTACCAGCCAGCAGCCCGTCACAGATGAACAATCACAGAATGACCGGCTGATAGTCTATTACTTCCACGGGAATAAGCGGTGTCCAACCTGCAATACACTCGAAGCATATTCAAAAGAGGCGGTGGAGACCTGCTTCTCGGCCGAACTGGAATCGGGCCGGATTGAGTGGCAGGTGGTCAACTATGATAAACCCCGTAACGAGCACTTCCTGACGGACTATGATCTGAGTTTTCAGTCGATGGTGCTTGTAAATATGAAAGACGGCAAGGAAACAGGCTATAAAAATCTCGAAGAGATCTGGGACCTGGTCTGGAACAAGCAGGGATTCATAACTTATGTGCAAAGCGAAATAGCCGATTTTTATATGCAAAACGAAACAGCCGATTTTGTGAATACCAAAGAGAGGGAGTAGCATGAACGGCTTAGCCGTACACATCTCGAAATCCGGATCAGGCGACTGACCGGAACCGCATTCATTCTTTCCGGGCAACTGCAGGGTTGTTCATGTCCGGCTTCGGCGATCCGCCAGAGATGGCCGGGGAACTCGCGGAGCAAGGCGCATCAGAAGAAGAGCAGATGGAGTGCTATCGGAAGGTCCGTGACGAGATCAAAGCCTTTGTCGAAACCCTGCTCAAGAACTGAACAGGTAACGTAAATGCCCGGTAGCATCTGAAATTGCGATTTTCATAGGCAGTACGAAACTAAGCATATCAAATGCGGGATTATTCAACGAGTTCCACTGTGTAACTGCCTTTGTCCGGCAGTATGAATTCCAACTCACCTGAATTCGCCGTTAAATCTTTCTCTATAAAAAAGGTGATATCTTTTGCCCTGAACTCAGAGAAATCCCTTTTCTTTTCAGCGTAAATCAGATTTTCTGGTCTCACCATCCGACCGGACAGCTTTTTCTCAGCCCGTCATCACCCGTAAACAACGTAGAAGTTTCCTATGGTGATGACGCCGCCTCTGGCCCGTATATATCCGAGAAGCTCTTTGCTCGCTTTAATTCTATTGCGTTTCTCCATAATACACCCTCGGGAAAATACTGCTATTTCTATATATTTTCTTTCAGAATACAGCGCCAAAACAGATCATGCAACGTCTTTTTTGTAAATTCTATCAGCGGGCCATTCGTTTTCCGTCCGCTGAAGATAGAAACCGGCAGCGCTGCCACAGAACGCCGGTCAGACGGGCACTCAGAGCTGCTCTGATGCCCTTGTGATCATCGCTGGTGACTGCTACAACTCCCTGAGGATAAAGACGATGGGCTACAGAAAGCGCAGGTTTGAAGACAATCTCCTCTACAGAATCATCAGTGACCACTGGCAGAACTTAATTGATGCTTATGAGCACCTTTCCCAGCGTCTCTGCGCTGCTCTTGGATCTGCAGCAAGCGATGTGGTAAAAAGCTTCCTTGGGCTCAGGAAACCCCATGAACGGATTTGCCGGCAATCAAGTGTGAAAGCTGCGTGGCTGAGAAGCTTCTGTATTTCAGCTGCAAGACCCGTGGTCTGGTTTGTTCTTTTGAGTGATCTTATGTCCTCTACCGAACGGACGGTATCAAGAGCACTGGCGCTGCGGCGCGCCTTGTCACTGCATGGCTGACGCTGCCGAGGAAGATTTCACCTATAAAACCACGCCCCTGGCTGCCCATTACGGCCAGTGACACATTGTCTTCGCGGATACGCTCGAGGATTTCCTTCTTGGGCGAGCCGTAGGGAATCTTGATGTGTACATCCTTAGCGCCCGACTGTTCCAGGTCATCCTTTAGCCGATTCAGGCGCGCGGTGTCGGTTTCGTTGAATTCGGCCAGGCGCTCCTTCAGGTGTTTGTCAATCCGTCCTTTGTCCTGCACGTGCAGCAGCGTGATCCGCTTGGCGCCGCACTCCGCGATCCTCTTCACATAGGAGAAGGCGTGTTCGGAGTTGTCGGAGAAGTCCGTGAGAAACAGAACGTGCCGCAAGCTGTCGCGGGCCCATTCTTCGCACTCCTTTCTTCCCTCTTCTCCGGCCAGGTTGAGACGCAGGATCAGAACCGGTCGCGTGGCGCTGTGGATGACCGCGCTCGCCACACCTCCCAGCAGAATCTCCCCCGCCATCGTGTCGCCCGTTGATCCCACGACCACAAGCGAACAGTCGTACTTGTCGGCCTGACGGTTGATCTCGATCTGAGGCAAGCCCAGCACCATCTTGGCCGTCACGTCGAACCCTTGATCCTCCAGAATCTTCTTCTGCCGCTCGAAGGACGGCTTGGCGATTTCCATCATGCGATCCGCCAGCGATCCCACATCGCGGATGTTGAAGCAGTGTATCAACACAGCCTGGCGCGTTCCCAACGCCTTGAGGGTGCCCAGGGTGCAAATCACCCGCTCCGAAGCCTCCGATAAATCCGTCGTCACCAGCATTTTCTTAAACATAGCATCTGTCTCCTTTCCTGTTTGTTAGACCCGCGCCTTCTCAAACCAATGCTCCGTGCGGGTACAAATTCGAACCAGCCACAGCATCACCGGCACTTCAATCAATACACCCACCACCGTCGCCAGAGCCGCGCCGGAAGACAGCCCGAAGAGCATGGTAGCCGTGGCGATCGCCACCTCGAAGTGATTGGATGCGCCGATCATGGCGGCGGGCGCGGCATCGGCGTAGCGCAGTTTCAGCTTCCGAGCCAAACCGTAACCGATCCAGAAGATGAGCATGGTTTGGATGAACAGCGGAATGGCGATCCACAGGATGGTCAACGGCTGACTCAGGATGATGTCCCCTTTGAAGCTGAACAGCAGGACAAGCGTCACCAGCAGGGCAATGATCGAAACCGGTGTGAGTACGTGCAGAAACTTGTCCGTGAACCAGGCCTCTCCCCTGGTTTTGATAATCCACTTGCGCGAGAGGTAACCGCATACCAGTGGTAGCGCCACATAGATGCCTATCGACAACAGCAACGCCTGCCAAGGAACCGGCAACTGCCCGATACCCAGCAGGAACCCGCCAAGCACACCGTAAAGGATCAGCATGGTAATAGAATTGATCGCCACCATGACCAGGGTCAACCCGTCATTACCCCGCGCCAAATAGCTCCAGACCAGGACCATCGCCGTGCAGGGGGCTATTCCCAGCAGGATGCAGCCGGCGAAGTAACTTCGCCAGAGTGGGATCTGAAGCATCTTGACACCTTCGTTCAGGACCACCGTGCCGGCACCGTGCGTAGCCCCGACGGCCAGATCCAGGCCGAACGGGATCTTTACGAGATCGGTTGCCTCGGCTCCAATGAACCCGCGGAACAGAACCCCGAGAAAGAGCAATGCTATGCCGTACATGGTGAATGGCTTGATACACCAGTTCACAAACAGCGTCAGGAATACCGGTTTTCCGCTTTTGCCCGCCTTGATAACAGACGCGAAGTCGATTTTCACCATGATGGGGTACATCATAAAGAAGAGACAGACCGCGATGGGGATCGATACGACCGGCGCACCCTTTACGATAATGGCCAAACCGTCCAAATAGGTCGCAACCCCCGGGGCGATCTTGCCCAGGAGGATTCCGCCCACAATGCACAGCACCACCCAAACGGTAAGGTATCGCTCGAATACATTCGTCATTTTCCGCTCGTCGGCGGGCTTCACCTCATTGCTCATGTTATATTCCTTTCTTGTGGTTTCCGTCATGCGTAAGGGAATCCGGCAGTGTTTCGACCAACGCCGGAATCGCGCCCCTCACCCATCTGTAACAATCCAATTTTTCATTCTCGCTTTCAATCTGCTCTGCCGCGCGCGGCCAGATCGCCGCCCAAAAACGCTTATTCTGCACATTGTCCGTTGCTTTTTCCATTTTTCGTCTTCTCGTTGTGTTCTCTATTTAAAAGGTCGCCAGCAGATACAATCCCGCGCCGACCAGCAATACGCCGGCGATGCTCCTGATCGCCGTATCCTTTCTTATTTCGTGTGGTTCACCCACAACAATTACTGGTCCCCGCTGTTCCGCCGGGGCAGCAACCCTCACCAGACCGGGCATCATTGTCCAAGATCCCCTTTGAGAATTCCCGCATGGCAGACATCGCGCCTTTTTCGACCATATGCCCGACGGCAATCGCCTCGCGAATCTCGTCTTCGCCAATGCCCAGCTCCTTCGCTTTTGCGACGTGATACGTCAGGCAAGGCTGACAGTGCGCTCCCACCGAGGTTCCAACCGCGATCAGTTCTTTCGTCTTCTCATCCATTGCTTTTCTCCTCTCTACTTAATAGCAATAATCTCTGCCGATACAACATAAGCTTCAACCCCACTGCCGGGAAACCAGTCCTTAATAAACTCCCTTATATTCCTAATGATCCGGGAAGCGTTTGAATAAATTCCTTTATCTCATCCCGTACTTTGCGATAGGAATTCAGCGCCTCTTCTTCATTCGCCGCATTCCTCGCCAGTGCCGGTGGATCCTCAAAGCCCACGTGCACAACCTTCGCCTTGCCTGTCAACCACATCGGACAGGTCTCATTGGCATGTCCACACATCGTAACAACATAATCAAACGGAACATCCTTTACCGCGTCAACGGTCTTGGACTTCTGCGCGCTTATATCCACACCTGCTTCGGCCATGACCCGGACAGCATTTGCGTTTAACCCATGCATCTCTATCCCGGCCGAATAAACATCCATCACATCGTTCTTCAAATGACGTGCCCAGCCTTCTGCCATCTGGCTCCTGCAGGAATTTCCGGTGCACAGAAAGAGAACCTTTAATTTTTCTTTTTTTTCTGCATACGACATAGCGTCTCCTTTTGGATACACATAATCTTATCCACACTTCTCATATCAGCCTGTACCTGTTCGTCATCGCCAAGAGAATCTGTTAACAGCTTGAGAATTTTCCTGACCAGAACATCAGGCCTGCCGGGCCAACGGTAATACATCCACCGCCCTTCCTTGCGATCATCCAGAAGCCGAGCTTGACGCAGAATTGATAAATGCTTGGATACCGTGGATGGCGCCAGCCCCAGCATCTCGATGATCTGACACACGCAAAGCTCACGCTCCTTCAAAACACACAGAATCCGCACCCGATTGTTGTCAGCCAGCGCCTTTATAACATTCATAAACTCAAACATAACTTCTCCGTTTCGTTACATGACGAATTATGATATATATAAAAGCAAAATGTCAACTTGAATCTTCAGAAATATTTCGATAGCTTCTACATGGCGGATTCCCCGCGCTCTCCTGTGGGGATCCTCACGGCGTCCTCGACCAGCGAGCGGTGTGACTCGATCAATCTGTCTTTTTAAGACGCGCTCCAGCAGCATGCATCTGCTTCCGCGCCTCCTCGCCGCCCGTGATCGTCACCGGCCGGGTTGCATCGGAAATCAGCACCACCTCAAAGCCTTCTTTACATCCATCGAGAACAGTCGCCAGCACGCACACGTCCTCGGCGAGCCCTCCAATAAATAATCGTTTGACGCCGTCGTAACGTAACTGCTCTGCAAGACCGGTCTTATCGAAGGCCGAGTTTTGATCCTGATCGAAGCGAACGCCTTTGGTCACTTTTATTGCGGATTCCGGCACCCTCAAGTCTGGATGAAAACGCGCTCCGTCGCTGTCCTGGACGCAGTGTGGCGGCCAGGGACCGCCGCGCTGTTTAAAGCTGATATGATTAACCGGGTGCCAATCACGCGAGACGTAAACCGGCGCCCCCTTTGCGATGGCGGTTTCAATCCAGCGATTGAGGATGGGAACGATCTTGTCGCTATCTTCAATCGCCAACGCGCCGCCTGGACAAAAGTCTCTCTGTACATCGACAACGATCACAGCATCACCGCTATGCAATGTTTCTTCGATACTGGTCATTTTGTATCTCCTCATTTATCGTTTGAACGGAACTTCATCTCTCCCTCACACTATCTTCGATCTCTTTCTGGTATCTGGACAATTCATGGCTTACTTCCACAGGATACGGCGGTTCGGCCGGCGTGATATAGAGGACATGGTCCGGAAGGCGAGCGGTCTGCCGGCTGGCATGCTCGCGCGCCGATTCGAGGTCCACACGGCCTGCGGCCAGGCGCTCGCCGTTACACATCACGGTCTCGAGCAACGGCTGGCCCGCCAGATGTTCATCCGACCGCGCCACCACGTCACGCACATAGCGCCCGTTCATGCTCACCCGGAATATCTGATTACGGCCAGGCAGTATCGGCTTCCCTAAACTCAGCTTCAATCGACCCCTGCCCGCGTATTCACAGAGTTTGTAGGCAATATCCAGGTCAGGGGCATCTTTGGAAACGCCCATGCTGGTGCCAACGCCAAATCCGTCTATGGGAGCTTTCGAGGAAACAAGGCGCGCGATACTGTCCTCGTCGAGCCCGCCGCTGGCAAATATCTCTACCTTTTCAAGTCCCGCCTGATCGAGCAGCCAGCGCGCCTCCCTGGAAAGAACGAGCAGGTCCCCTGAATCGAGGCGCACCGCGCTGATTTTGAATTCTTCGCCCAATGTGTTTGCCAGTTCGATGACCCTGCGAACGCCCCCCATCGTATCGTAGGTGTCTACCAGCAACACCGTTTCCGGATAGAGTCGAGCGAACGCGCGAAATGCTTCCCTTTCATCATCATGTGCCTGAATGTAACTGTGCGCCATGGTACCGGCGACAGGCAGCTGATACTCCTTGCCGGCAAGAACATTCGATGTCGCGGCCACACCGCCTATGTAAAACGCGCGCGCCGCCTTAAGGGCAGCATCTATTCCGTGCATCCGCCGGGAACCGAAATCGATCACGGGACGCCCTTTGGCCGCCATCACAACACGCTGTGCCTTGGAACACAACACGGTCTGAACGTGGATCTGATTCATGACGAAGGTCTCTATGATCTGCGCCTCCGGCAGGGGGGCTACAATCTCCAGAATCGGTTCATTGGCAAATACCGGCGTGCCTTCGGATACCGCGCGGACCGCTCCGCTGAAGCGGAAGTCACGCAGCCGATCAAGAAAGGGATCGGAGAACTGCTCGAGCGATGCCAGGTAAGCAAGATCATCTTCGTCAAAACTCAGATTCTCCAGATAATCGAGTACCGTGTTCAAGCCGCAGGCCAGCAAATAATTCCGTCGCGGGGGCAGGCGGCGAACGAAGAGCCTGAAGACCGCGTCATCGGTCATCCCCTCGTCAAAATAAGCCTGAGCCATGGTCAGTTCGTAAAGATCAGTAAACAGCGCGAGATTATTCGGCATCATTTCCCCCTGTCAAATCTTCGAGAACGCCTTCGTGAACACGTACATCCGCGTCATGGAAAAGTACGAAGCGAATATGTTGGACAGATGACAACCGGGGCAATACAGAGATCACTGTCTCGAATGCCACCCGCGCCGCCGGTTCCATCGGGTATCCAAATGCGCCTGTCGAGATGGCCGGGAAGGCGATGGAAGCGATCCTGTTTTGCTCGGCCAACTGGAGGGCATTGCGGTAACACGCGCCAAGCAGCTCCCCGGCAGGCTCGTCTATCCCGTAAATCGGGCCGAGGCAGTGCACCACCGAGTGATTGGGCAAATTGTGGGCGCCGGTGATCACCGCTTGTCCCGGGAGGATGGGAGCCAGCGGCCGGCATTCCCTTTCCAGCTCTGGCCCAGCGGCTCGATGAATCGCACCGGCCACCCCGCCGCCAACGAGCAGCTGAGCATTCGCCGCGTTCACAATGGCTTCCATATCAGACTGGCGAGTTATATCACCCTTTACACACTCAAGCGTTATTCCCTGAAGATTTCGTTTCATCATGAACTCACCTCCTCGAGCGGTTCTCTTCTGCCTATGCCTAACACTCCGCATAACCGGCTGGCGATGGAGCGAAGCGGAATTGCCGGTCCGTTTTGATGCGGTTGTTAGGCGACATTTTCAGCGCTTTCCTATCTGAACTCCCATTATCTTAACGCCATCCTTTGTCTTCATTGACAATGTCGCTGGTTCGGTAATCAGGCATCGACCTGTTTCAAGGTTGGCTGTTTCTTCATTCACCGACACTTCAGCCGCTCCGTTAACGACAAAGAAGATAACATAAGATTCCATTTCACAAGTTGGCATCTCTCCTCCGGGCGGAAGTTCGATAATTCTTGCTTTAAATTCTTTAGCTTTGTAAAAAACATTCTTATCCCTTTCCTCATATGGATAGGATTGGATTGTTTTAAGATCATATACCTTCATCGTCATTACCTCCTTTTGCTTTATGTGGATTATCAGCACTCCACTCAATTATTCTTTCAACGGATAGGCCCATGATGACAACAAATCCAATCGTTAGGACAAGTCGGGCAGCCATAAATCCTGGCCCAAGAAATTGAAGCTCGATCATTTCCTGAGGCACCTTTATGCACGCCCACGCAGAAAGAAAAATAATAATATTGGAAATCCGGGCGCCCTTCCTAATCAATGAAGCAGCTAAAGGGAAAGCCACATAGAGGGGGCCAGTCGGTAAGGCGCCAAATAGAATGGCAAGAGAAAAGCCTTTTATCCCGGATGTTTTCCCTAAATATTTTTCGACCATTTCTTTGGGTACCCATACCATGAATAGGCCCATTAATACCATCACGCCAGGAAGTATCCAGATCATTTCAACAAAGAATGACCATGAAGCCGCAGTTACTGCCTTTTTTTTGCCGGGGAAAAGTGATAATAAGCCAATCGCGATTATCAAAGTAATAGCGAGGAATATTGCATCTCGTTTCAGGCCGGAGTTTTCTGTATTCTTTATCATAATATTGCCCCCATAATGAGAGCAATAATAATTGCAATACCAAAACTTATCCCATTCCTAAGTAAAGCAATATTCTTTCCTAATATCTTTATTTCCAGAGGGAGTGTTACCACACCAATCATCGTTAAGCTGGTAATAAACACTGCCACTGAAGTAATTGATGCACCACTTTCAATTAGAGATGCTGCTAAGGGAAAGGAAATTAAAGAAGGTATATGTAATACTGCTCCTAACAATGCCACAATAAATACTCCCCCGAAACCTGCTTGCTCACCAATTAATCTCGAAATTTGACTTTTCGGGACGAAACCTAAAAGAAGACCGATAAAGATTATAATAATGAAAACCATTGGAAGAACGCGGACAAAAGACTTCACCGCTACTCTCAGGGACTGTTTGGTCTTCTCCTTATTCTTGAGAAGAGAGATGAATAAGCAGGCAAAAGCGAAAAGATTTATCACTATAGCTGTCGAGTTCACTGTCATTGACCTCCAGTCGAGCCTGTAATTCTTCCGCCTAACATATAGTATACAGCCCTGCATAGTTAGATAACCGCCGCATAGCTCCGCTGTATGATTCAATCCTAACCAATTTAATTATCACCTAATTCCTCATGACTTCAAGACATTAATTATTTGGACATTCCCCACTTTTTTAAGGGAAGGCAAAAAGACTTCCTTGAGTTGATTCTTCTTCAGGTTTTCCCGCCCTTGATTTTTGTTTCCATTCTCTCTGGCGAGACAGCAGCATTGCTATCGCATCAGCCAACGCGTAGTAATGAAAGTCGGGTACACCGAAAAAGCGTTTCGCTACTTTTGCTACTCTTGTAGACAAGACTGTCAGCTTCAAAGATTCACCCAACCAGACACCCGAGAAGTATGCCGCCGCCAATGTTAAAGAGGCCATATTTCTCAAACGTTCATAATCCAAAACACGGATATCTTAAAGATGATAACTTTGCTTAATGAAACGAATCGTCTCCTCTATCAGCCACCGCGAAAGGTAAGAGCTTACAAAAAACCATAAACTTTTTCTTCTCCCTTCACTTCTTTGACAATCGTATCTGCATAGCTCATAGGGCAACCTTTGGCGAGATCTATTGGATAGCGATTCCTACCGCGAAAAACCAAATTGGTCTTCCCCCGATATTCCAGACAGTCAGTTAAGCTATGTTTGCCAACTTGTCGTAATCTCCAAGGCTTTTATACTCCAAGTATGTATGGCAACGAATGCAATTATAAAACGTTCCAATGTATGTGAAAATATCTCTTTTTGCCTCCTTTCTGGTTTTATATTTCTTTGAATAAACAGATTCAACTTTCAACGATCGATAGAAACTTTCCATTACAGCGTTATCCCAGCAATTCCCTTTTCTGCTCATACTGCAGATCATACCATGTTTCTTGAGCTTATCCTGGTATTTATAACTGGCATACTGGCTACCCCTGTCCGAATGATGTAATAAGCCGGGGGCCGGACATCTGGCTCTTACAGCCATATCAAGAGCGTCTATCACAAGATCTTTCGTCATCCGTTTATCCATAGACCAGCCAACAATACGTCTTGAATATAGGTCCATTACAGTAGCCGGATATAGCCACCCTTCATCAGTCGCAACATACGTAAGATCAGACACCCAAACCATGTCCGGTAAAAGAACTTCAAAATTCCTGTCGAGAAGATTGGCGGCAATAGGATAATTATGTTTTGAATCTGTTGTTGGTTTAAACTTACGTTTGCGCTTTGCTGCTATCTGCTCTTCCCTCATCAGTCTGGCTACACGTTTCCGGCTGCAGCTAAAGCCTCTATCAAGCAATTCTTCATGCACTCTCGGGCTGCCATAACTTATTTTTCTACCGGTATGAATTCTCCTAATCTCTTCCAATATTCTCCTTTTTCCCCGATATCTTTTACTTTCCGGCTGGCTCTGCCAATTGTAATAGCTCTTTCTTGATACACTTAGAACCTTGCTCATCACAGATACCGGATATTTATTCTCATTGTCTCTTATGAATTTGTATTTCATCCTTCGTCCTTCGCGAAGTAACCAACTGTTTTTTTTAGAATTTCATTTTCCATCCGAAGACGCCGGTTTTCTCTTTTTACCCGCGCCAGTTCTTCATTTTCTGGTTTCATGTATCCTTTGCCGGGAAACAAATGTTTTGCGTCTTCGGCATATTATTTCTTCCATCTCGTCAGCGTAGTTGGATGCACCCCCAGTTCTTTTGCCACTGTAACCATTTTGTTGCCTTCTTCAGTTATTAGTTTTACAGCTTCCACTTTAAATTCCCTGCTGTATCTCTTCCTTCTCTTTTTCATTCGACACCTCCTGCTATCTCTAGTTTAACATAGCTTTTCTCAGTGTCTAGGAAAACGGGGGAGGTTCAAATGACGCCTGTTCGTTAACCGAATGATAAAACGTAACTTGTTGTTTAATAGCGGGTTAATTAGCTTGACTCGATTCCGCCACGATCCAATACATAGATTCCTCGATTTCCAACAGCCCCCTTGATTGTATCTATCACCTGAAGCAGCTTAAATATTCTCACTACCATAATCGGGCGCCCCGGCAGACCACAGCCTCTGATGTAACGGAATTATTCTGCGTTTCCCCGGCTCACAGGCAATGGCCGCACACCCCCAATAGCCATTCGCAATTTCCCCAGTACTCCCGCCTGCGTACCCGGGCCAAATATGGCATTGTCTTCGCGTAAGGTTTTCTGATATCAGTCGGATCAATAACTATCAATGTGTCTTTATGTATTTTCCGTGCTCCACAACTATCTCATTAATTTTCTGCCACAGTCCCTTCGTGGCCAGGTGACGACTCAATCGTTCTTCAGTCTTTTTAAGTAAAATATCTTCTCCAAGTAACCGGCTAATCGAGCTGAGTTTTCTCGTTACGCCCGGCTTGAATTCCATATATCATTTGCTCGATAAATTTTGATCGTGGCTTCGAAAAGTGGGGATAAAAAACGCCTAAAAAATTATGAATTTGTCCTCGTAATTTTGTGGCAATTTGTCTATACTCCATTTCGGCCTCCTGCTTTTTTTGTGTTCATCGATGATTATAATCGTCGATTTCCAAGGAGGCCATCTTTTTATTTGTAATACCTCGTTATTGCTTAAATATCAACAGATTAGACGATATTAGGCCTGAAAACTGGGGAATGTCCAATAAATCTTCTATGCCGGGAAAAGGATAAGGAGATAAGCTGATAAGAGATACAACCATACCATCCCATTAATAGTATATCAGATAGATCATAGTTACAGTAACAATGCCGATTATTATATTCATAGGAATCCCCACTCTGAGAAAATCCTTGAATTTGTATCCGCCGGGACCATATACCATTAAGTTTGTCTGATATCCTATCGGAGTGGCGAAGCTGGCGGAGGCGGCAATGGCCACGGTAATGAAGAAAGGGCGAGGGTCCAGGGCTGCCTGCTGGGCAATCGCAAGAGAAACCGGGAAAACGAGTGCCGCCGAGGCGTTATTTGTTATGATCTCGGTATAGAAACTTACGATGAAGTAGGTTCCCGCAATAAGGCCAATGGGACCGGCCACTCCAAGCACTGAGATAAGGTGAACTGCTATATAATCGGCGACACCTGAATTAATCATCGCTTTCGAAATTCCGAATGCCGACGCAATGATAAGAAGTACTTTCCATTCAATGCTGTCGCGAGCATCTTCAGCCGATATGCACCCTGTAAGAATCAGGATCAGAGTGGCCAGGCAAACTGATAACAGAATGGGAAGAAGCCCTGAAGCCATGGTAATAATCATTATTGCCAGAATTGAGATGCTGAGCCAGGAGTAACGTCGGGGTTTTGACGGGGGTGATTCCGCCCGTGAAACCAGATAAAAATCTCTTGAGTGATACCACCTTTCCGCAAAACTGTTTTTTGCCAGTATCAGCAGGGTGTCACCGGTCTTGATTACTATATCACCGACTTTTTTCTGGATTCTTTCCCCGCTGCGATGGATCCCAAGTATAACTGCCTGGTAGCGGGATCGAAACTTGCTTTCCCTGACATTTTTTCCTATCAGAGGTGAATTGGAAGAAATTACAGCTTCAAAGGTGCCAAGTTGGTCAGAGTCATAATTCTGCAGGTCGAACTCCGGATCCTGAACCGTTATCAGTCCTGGGGTCCGTTGAAGCTCAATAATTGTAGAAGGCAGGCCGGCAAAGAATAATCGGTCCCCCGAAAGAATTTTTTCTTCAGGCCCCGCCGCTGAAATAATTTTATCGCCCCTTTCAATCTGAAATAAATAAAGGCCCTTAAGATGACGAAGATTCGCCTCCGATATGGTTTTTCCGATATTCCGGAAATTTTCGTTTACTTTCATCTCCACTACGAACTCTCTGGTATTGCCGCCCAGTTCAATCAGCGGCGGTTTACGCTCCGGCAGGAGGCGGTGGCCTATCAGGACGATGACCATAAGACCGAAAAGGGCCGTTGGGATACCTACCTTTGATATTTCAAAGAATGAAAACCCCTCCAGTCCGTTCTCTATCATCAGGCCGTGAACCACCAGAGTGGTACTGGTTCCGATAAGGGTACAAATACCTCCCAGAATTGAAGCGTAGGAGAGGGGTATCATGAATTTTGAAACAGGGTTTCCGGTTTTACGTGCCCATTGCTTTATCACGGGGATCAGCATGGCCACGACAGGGGTATTGTTAAAAAAGGCGGAGACTGAGGAAACAGGAATCATCATACGGATGAGTTTGGTGGAGATTTTCCCATGCTGTTTCATTATCCTTCCCACGATAATATTCAGTATATCGCTGCGCTGAAGAGCGGAGGCCACTATAAACAGAAAAGCAACAGTCAGCATACCGTGATTGGAGAATCCGGAGAAGGCCTCTGAGACTGTGATAACTCTTCCTGCCGTCAACATAATCAGGGTTGAGAAAACCGCCAGGTCCGGCTCCAGCAATTCCTTCACCAGAAGAACTGTCATGGCGGCAATCAGGGTGGCTGTATATATAAACTCGAAATCGAACATCTTAATAACTTTATTCAGCTTGAGAGTTCCCGGGCCAGCAGCAGAGCAGCCAGCGCCGCGGGAAAGATCAGATTAAAACCTATAGAAAAATTGATAAAGTACTGTGGCCTGTTTCTGAATATTCTGATTTCATCGATCTTTTTTATCTGACATAAGCCCAGAACGACGCTGTGGACTCCCAGCGAAAGAACAACAAGATCAGCTATAAGCACTTCGGCCCTGATGCGCCAGACAGCCGCAAATGCCCTTAAGACATCAATAATTATGGTTCTGTTCATGGCTCCTCCAAAAAAAGATGCTGAGCATCAACAATTATTAAGGTAATTACTCAGCCTCCAGTTTTCCGGTCAGCTCTTAACCTGATAATTTATCTTATTCTCATTTTGTTCAGTTTATCTATCTGTATAACTTTTCCGCCCTGTATATCTATCTTTACCGAACCATGTCTTATCTCACTAATGGCGGAGAATATACCGGACATCATAATATCATTGAAGCCGGAATCTCTCTTTCTGATTCTATTTCCCGAGGAGCTCGTACTGGTACTTCCTTTTGTTATTCCATCCGCTTATAAGAGATCGGAAATGCTTAACTCTTCGACTTTTTTTGATATATAGTCTCTGATCTCCTGGAATACCTGCATTACTTTTTCTTCCTTTTCAAGCGGGGTGTGTTCGAAAAAATATTTACTTACAGCCGCCGTGGGAGCCAGGGCTCCGTCCATGAGCCTGATTATTTCAGCTATACTTATCCGCTCGGCTGGCATCGCCAATTTATACCCTCCCGATGCACCGGTTTTGGCCTTCAGATATCTGGCATGCTTGAGTGGAATGAATATTTGCTCCAGATACTTCTTGGATATACCATATTCATCGGCTACATCCTCCATCTTGATATATCCTCCTTCTTCGTTTCGGGCGATATAAATCAGAGCCAGCAGTGAGTATTCGCTTTTGGTGGTCAGTTTCATTTCAAACCTACTTATTTATATTATCTATAGATATTATAGACAATAGATTCAAATCTGTCAATAATTAATGAGATGAATTTTTGCAGTGTTGCCCGATGCGTTTGTGCTCCTGTATTTTCCCCTTTGAGGCCTTAATGGATTGACCCTTATGCGGCAATAATATTATCCCTCAAATCATACCCACCACAAAAGACGCAACTATCTGAAGGTGCCGCCTTTTTCACGTCACATTCTAATCCAGAAATTTCTATTTTCTTTATCCATACTTGACTTTTTAGGACTCAATATAGTACAATTTATCTGCATTTTAAGCATGGCGATCTTTTGTTTTTTTTTGCAGCAACCTAGTAACGCTTAGTATTATTTATGGTTACGGTTTTATTTGTGTTTAGCGGCTTCTTTATACCGCGATGATTCAGTTATAAGCGCAATAGCTACTTATGAAACCAGACCCTTTTTAGGGGACAACAGAATAAGGCACCAGGTTCGAAGGGTATTTATTTTTAAATTGTTAACGCGTTTAGCGCTTCCTCTTCAATGTATTTTTTTAAACAAGAAGGTACAAAAGATGAAAAAACATCTGGGTATATGGCTTGCGGCAATCGTTTTGTTATTTTCTCTTTTACCGGCTCACCCATGTTTCGCGGGCAATAATGTGTACACGGAAAATTTCAGTACGTCATTATTCGAGGACCCAGCCTACACTACGGCTAATTGGGACACAGTTGCCGGAGAACTCAAGTTTTTCACATTTCAGCCCACACTAATCGGATCTTACAACACTTCGGGTATCTCGAGAGATGTAAAGGTTTCGGGCGACTACGCCTTTGTGGCCGATAATGATAATGGGATTCAGGTGTTCGATATTTCAGATACGGCTAATCCCCTGCTTATAGGATCGTACGGCGCGGAGAGCTACACATTGGATGTAGAGGTTTCGGGCGACAACGCGTTTTTGGCGGATTACAGCTCAGGGCTCCAGATACTCGATATTTCAGATCCCACAAATCCTCTTTTTGTTGGAGCTTACAATACTTCGGGCTCTTCCCAAAGTGTTGATGTCGAAGGCGACTATGCCTTTATCGCGGATGGAGATCCGGGGCTGATAATAATAGATATTTCAGATCTCTCAAGCCCGGCGCTTCTTGGAACATACGATACGCCGGGTTACGCGAGGAACTTAACGGTTTCGGGCGACTACGCCTTTATCGCGGACGGTCTTTCAGGGCTTCGGGTTATAGATATTTCAGATCCAGCAAACCCCACCTCGCTGGGAAGTTATGACACCACGGGCGATGCGAGAGAGGTCAGGGTTTCAGGTGACTATGCGCTTGTGGCTGACAACACATCCGGCCTACAGATACTCGATATCTCGGATCCCTCCAGCCCGGCGCTTCTTGGAACATGTGATACTCCGGGCCATGCCTATGGTGTTATTGCCTCGGGCGACTATGCCTTCGTCGCGGATTACAACTACGGGGTTCAGGTTATTGATATTTCAGATCCTTCAAACCCTCAAATTATAGGAAGTTACGATACACCGGGTAATGCCTATGGAGTTACGGTTTCGGGAGAAAACGTCTTTTTAGCCGATGCCGCCGGGGGACTGAAGGTGGTTAAGATAGCACAGCTCGTAAACCCGAAACTTGTCGGCAATTACGACACATCGAGTTACTGCAGGCATGTAACGGTCTCCGGTGATTTCGCGTTCGTGGCGGATTACCGCGGTGGACTGCTGGTGATTGATATTTCAGATTCGGCGAACCCCGCACTCCTGGGAACATACGACACTCCGGGCTATGCTCATGGGGTAGCTGTTTCGGGTGATTATGCCTTTGTGGCGGACGGAGGTTCGGGGCTGCAGATGATCGATATATCAGACCCGGCGAATCCCGTTTTCCTTGAAAATTTCAATACGGCAGGCTACGCCACTGACGTTGCGGTCTCGGGCGATTGCGCTTTTTTAGCGGATTTAGGCATGCTGTACGTAATCGATATTTCAGACCCCTCCAACCTAACGTCGCTTGGAACATACAGCCCGCTGCTGGGCGACGTTCGCGGAGTGGAAGTCTCGGGCAACTGCGCTTTTGTGGCGGATGGTGACTGGGGACTTCTGATGATTGATATAACGGATCCAACGAGCCCAACCAGGATAGGACGTTACTATCAAGAATCAAACAATTTCATGGACGTAACATGCGCGGGCGACTACGCCTTTGCCGCAAATGACACTTCCGGGCTCTATGTGATCGATATCTCGGACCCGTATATTCCCTCGCTTCTCGGAAGCTACAACACTCCGGGCTCTGCCGTTAGTGTTGAAATTTCTGGTAACTACGCTTTTGTGGCGGATGCAGATTCCGGGCTCCATGTGATAAATATTTCAGACCCAACCAGCCCCACACTAATCGCGACATGTGATACGCCGGACTATGCCTATGGCGTTGCTGTAGCGGGTGACTACGCCTATGTCGCGGATGGCTCGTCCGGGCTTCAGTCTATTGTAGTTTCTCAGGGGAAGCTGGATCTGGACGGAAATGCCGGCCGGTCGCTTTTTGTTTATTCTTCCGGAGACAGTATCTTCCGGACTCGATTAACGAGTACGCATACGGACAGCGTTGACTGGGAAGTAAGTTCCGACGACGGTACAAACTGGCAGGAAATACTGCCGGACGGGGAATGGAATAGACAGGCTGTTCCGGGAAAAAATCTCTTATGGCGTTCAACTCTTCTATGGGAAGAACCCGTTGATAATCCTGCAGTTACAGAACTTCAACTCGAATGGCTTGTGGGGGCCGGTGTAATCAGTGAAATTGTTGATGTGCCTGATGATCAGGGCGGATGGGTTCAAATGAATATTATCCGGTCGGGCAAAGATTTTCTCGATGAGACGGATTACACTATTTTAGAATACAAAATATGGAGATGGGATGGCGATGTTGATGACGGCGAATGGGTTTGTATGGACAGTGTAACAGCAGCCCAGCAGGATGAATACGTTGTTACCCTGCCTACGGTAAAAGACTCATGCGCGTCGAGTACTAATCACACGACGTTCCTGGTAACGGCTCACACTACAAAACCGACTTTGGTGTTCGCGTGCGAACCGGACAGCGGTTATTCGATCGATAATATAGCTCCCTCGGTCCCGACTAATTTTTCCGTTGCCTATAATACGGGTAGCGGCAACCATCTTTCATGGGACCCGTGTCCCGATGGTGACTTCAAGCAGTTCAATGTCTACAGGTCAAATGATCCCGGGTTTATTCCGTCCCCCTCCGACCTTGTACGTGTCGAAACAGGAACAAGCTGGCACGATCCCGGGTATGACGGATGGGATGTTTGTTATAAGATAACGGCGCTTGATTCCGCTGATAACGAAAGCGATCCGGTTTCGCCGTCTAATGTGACGGCGACGGAAGATCCTGAAATTCCGATGAATTACGTGCTCTATCCTAATGTGCCGAATCCGTTTAATCCAATCACATCGATTCGTTACGATGTTCCTGCGGAGGGAGGCATTGTAACATTACGCATATATGATGTATCGGGAAGGCTTATCAGGACGGTTCTTAACGGACCTCAGACTGCGGGTCAGAAAACGGTAATGTGGAATGGAAGGGATAGTAGAGGGCTGAATGTTGCTTCGGGTGTCTATTTCTACAGGCTGACGGCACCGGGGTATAAAAAAACGCTGAGGATGGTGCTGCTCAGGTAGGGCCGGGAAATTTTGGAGTTTCCCCATTTTTCTTAGGGGACAAAGAGGATTCAATATTCAGACTCTCTGCAATCCGCTATTTATGGTGCAGTGTAAAACCCGGAAGCTTCAATATGGAGACTCGCTCTCCGTGTCCAGTCTGTGCCGCTGATGCTATCAGACCATGAATAAGCAGCTTCGCCCACCAAGTTGGTATCCATACTCAGTCCCCAGTCGTTATTAATTATTTCATACGGCCACCATGTATAATTGCCGGTTGAAGCTTCACTGCCGTGGGGGATGATATTTGAAGTGTAATTATTCCCGCCGCTTAAACCTTCCAGGTACGCAGTTAACCAGTTGGTGTCCAGATCTGATAAATATATCTGCGAGAGCACACGGACTGTTATTCCCGTTAGAGGATCCTCCACCCCTCCGGGCTGATAACCAGCACCGCTTCCTCCGCAACCGTAAGCCATCATAGTATCGGGTATCAGTTCGAGTGATTCATTGGTAGAGCTGTATGAATATGACCTATCGCTCAGATAACCGTCACAGGGGGTATGAACACTTCTTATTCTCTGCCCGCTTCCGCTTAAATAACAGCTACAGACGGATGTTGATGCTGAATAATTGTAATCATATTCCATTGTGGTTCTGATCTTAATCTCGAGTATGTTAATAGAGAGAGTATCATAGTAGTTGGTTTCGTCGTAGTACGCTCTGGCGGGGATATGATATTCAGTAATATCTGTATCGCTGTTCAGGTTATTCGCCCAGGTGCCGGTAAATGACGCCTCGAATTCACCGTCAGCGTCTGTACTCCCGCTCTGATCATGAGTTACGTCGTCGGGCCAGTCGATCTCTACAAATACATCCTGCAGAGGAGATCCTCCCTTTTCAAAGTGGGCTGTTGCCGTGAATATGGCCCTGTCCAGATTGCTTTCAGATATAACACCTGTCTGAACTGTCTGTTTGTCGGATGTCAGATAGAAATTCACTTCATCCTCACTCCCGCACGCCGCTATCCAGCTTTCTATCTGATCGATCAGTCCTGAGTCAGGGTTGGGGGATAACTCAGCCCAGTCAAGCGCATCTTCAAGTATAGCTTCACCGGTTTCATAACTGCCGTTCTCGCATTCCTGGTGGCCTGTCGAAGCATATTCATTAACAAGGCCGTTGAACACAGCCTCTATATCGGTCTTGATATCGGATAATCCCAAGTTGTCAGCGTAGTTATAACAATCCAGAATCAATTCGAAAACATCCGGCAGGGGCTCCGACTGCCCCTCATCGATTGCTTCGCTGGTAAGCGCTTCAAGGATCGAAGAACAGTTATTGAATGCCATATCTCTCAGAGTGTTCCAACCCATTTCATCCGCGTGTCTGTAATAGCTTATGAGTCTGAGCAGAATATCCAAGCCGGGATGATCCTCTCCGTATTCACTAGCCTTTTCGATAAGGTGCTGAAGGAATTCTTCTCCGGGCGTGTCGCTGCCGTATCCGCTGAAATGAGAGAGTGTGCAGGAGATCGTGGGAGTGCCTTGATCTACAACCGTGGGGATTATCTCATAATAACCGGAGCAGTCGCAGAACCCGGCTATAATTGTCGAATCTGTTATACCGCATGAAAAAGTATCAGGATATTCGATTGTGAGAATAACGGGCGAGGAAAATTCCAGGCCGTCAGGTTCCGCGATTAACCCGAAATGACAGGATAAAGTGTCCTGGAGTGATTCGAAGCCGGAAATGGAGAATGAAAGATTATCAACAGGGGTCAATGTAATTGTAGTAACCGAATCAACCGCTTCGGGATCCGCTTCAAGTGTATAGATCACTCCATCTGAGCTTGTCGCGGAAACGGATCCTCCGGAAACTGGATCCAGATCACCGCTGCCGGAAGATCCGGTTTCTTCCTGGTATTCAATTACTAATTCTCCTTCTTCCTGAGAGTTATCCCCATCGGGACCCGTTGTATCTTCGGAACATTCGAATATGGAAAGTATTACAGTAACCGAAAGCAGTGCAAGAATAACGCGTTTCATAAACCTTCTCCTCCATTCACAGCAAGTCATTTAAAATTCATATAATAGATGAAATAACCTGACGTCCTAAAAGAAAAATTCAATGAGAAAACAGGACATTTTATAATATTACGGTCTTTCATAAAGTATCTCTCTAACCTACACTTTATTCGTATACCCGCGTCTGTTTTTATTAAAACCGGAGTTGTTTTTATTCTAAGATTGTTGAATTTTTCTGTCAACATGGAATGTCCAAGGAAAGAATATATGGAATTCCCAGCGGGCACTATAACCCCCCCCTATATATATCCCCTGGCATGCTTTCTGATATGAACCAGAACCTGTGCCAGACCGTTCGAGCGAACCGGGGAAAGATGTTCTGAAAGACCTGTTTTCTCAAGAAAATACAGATCAGCGCCAACTATATCCTCCGGCTTTCTCCTGTTTATAACCTGCAGCAGAAGGGTCAGTATCCCCCTGGTAATAACCGCGTCACTGTCGGCGTAATAGATTACTTTCCCGCTATTAAATTCACTTGCAAGCCAAAGCTTCGACTGACATCCGCTGATAAGGTTTTCATCTTTCCTGAATTCTTTAGACGGAAGTTTTATCTCCCTCCCCAGTTTTATAAGATACTGATAAAGGTCTGCCCGTCCATCCAGAGCTGAAACCTCATCTATTATCCTGTCCTGAATTTCATTTATCTCAGTCATCGCTTATCCTGCCATCATGCTCGAGACCTTTTTTATTCCCGTTATCAGTCTTTCCAAATCATTGATGTTGTTATACAACGCTACTGAAGCCCTCACAGTTCCTGTTATCCCATAATGGTTCATCAGCGGCTCCGCGCAGTGGGCGCCCGTTCTTACAGCCACGCCGAGGCCATCGAGAATCATCCCCGCGTCGTAATGATGAATGCCGTCAAGGTTGAAGGAGATCGATCCGTGCTTTGAGGATCCTTCAGCGTAGATTACCACCCCTTCAAGGCTTTTCAGTTCATCTTCAAGGTATTTTAACAATTTATTCTCGTGCGCTTCTATTTCGCCCTGGCCGATATTATCTATATACTCTATCGCTTCCGCGAGCCCTATAACCCCCGCAATATTCCCTGTGCCCGCTTCGAACTTCAGGGGCACGGCTTCGTACTCGGTTTTTTCGAATGAGACTGACTTTATCATTCCTCCTCCGGTGTTGAACGGGGGAAGTTCTTTCAGCAAATTCTCTTTTCCGTAGAGTACACCTGTTCCGGTGGGTCCGTATACCTTGTGCCCGGAAAAAACAAAAAAATCACAATCCATTTCTCTCACATTTACCGGGATATGCTGAATGGACTGAGCTGCATCGACCAGTACCGGAATATCTTTCTTATGAGCCGCTTCTATAATCTTCTCTACCGGGTTGATTACACCCAGCACGTTGGAAACGTGCGTGACTGAGATCAGCTTCGTTTTCGGTTTAATCAGATTCTTTAATTTATCTATCCTCAGATTTCCGTTTTTTTCAAGAGGGATCACCCTGAGGACCGCTTTCTTCCTCCTGCATAAGCGCTGCCATGGAACGATGTTCGCGTGGTGCTCCATTCCCGTTACTATTATCTCGTCATCTTCCCGGATGAACCTTTCTCCGAAAGAGTAAGCTATGAGATTAATCGATTCTGTGGCACCCGAGGTGAAAACTATCTCTAAGGCTTTTTCGGCGTTTAGGAATTTTCTTACACTTTCCCTTGCATCTTCGTAAAGACCGGTTGCTCTCCGGCTCAACAGGTGAGCTCCCCGGTGTGTGCTGCTGTATTCTTCGCTATAGAATCTTATGATTCTATCCAGCACCCGCTTCGGTTTCTGGGTTGTAGCCGCGTTGTCGAGGTAGCAGATTTGTTTGCCGTTTTCTTCCCTGCTTAATATGGGAAAGTCTTCTCTTATATCATCAATATCGATCATTAACCGTTCAGTCCTTGACTATCAAAATTAGTGAATACCACTTCCTGCTGTCCGTATAAATCCTCTTAATCCTAAGTCCCGCCCTTTCTATCATCATCACTACCTGCTCACGGGAAAACTTGTGCGAGTTCTCGGTGTGGATTCTTTCCCCCTTTCCTATGGGGATCCTTTTATTAAGGTGCGGGGTTCTTATTTCCATATCCTCCACCGCCTCCAGGTGCATCTCTATCCTAGAGTGCTGGTCGTTGAAAAAAGCCACATGCTGAAAAAGCTCCGGGTCGAAGTCCATGCCGGCCTTTTTGTTCACCACATTCAGTATATTTTTATTGAACTCGGCAGTAATCCCATCACGGTCGTTGTAGGCAAGCTCTAATATTTTTCTATCCTTTATCATGTCCACACCCAGAAGGAGGTTGTCGCCGCTGTTCATAACCTCCTGGAGATCAGTTAGATATACTAGTGCCTGATCTCTGTCCAGATTCCCGATAGTGCTTCCGAAGAAACAGAAGAAACGGCCGGATGATTCAGGTACACGGTCGATCTTGCTTAAGAAATTTGCCGCCAGGCCGTAAAACTCAATAAGGGGAAATCGCTCTGATATGATATCGGCGGATTTCTTAAGAGCTGAGTAACTTATATCCACAGGAACGTAACGGATCGCCGCCCTCTTTGATTCCGGAATAGACCCTATAAGAATTGAGATCTTAGAGCAGTCTCCGCTTCCAATTTCAACTATATCCATCCCATCGAACGATCCGCATATCTCAGGCGAGATCTCTCTTAAGATTTTCTTTTCCATATCGTAGAGGTAGTATTCCTCAAGGGCTGTTATTCTCTCGAACAGCCTCGAGCCCACCTCATCATAGAAGAAAACGCTGGATATCTGTTTTCTCTCTCCCGTAAGCCCACTGATTATATCCTTAAGATTCTTCTCCCTGCTGTTTCCGTCAAGAAGGCTTCTTATCTTAATTCTGCTTCCGGCATATATTTTCTGCATAAACCTCCTGTCGCTCAAACTAAGATGCTACTCTGGAGTTCCCGTTTCGATCGGATTCTCAGGGTCACTGCTCCATTGATACCATCCGCCGTCGAAAACCGATATGTCCGGCCAGCCCATAAGCCAGGCGCTAAAGAAGGCCTCGCTCGCCCTCCAGCCGGTCCCGCAGTAGAAGGCATTATGTTTGTCGGGAGTAATTCCCGCTTCACTCCAGATCCTTTCGATCTCGTGGTACTCCCTCATAGTATGGTCGAGGTTTCTGTAATTCTCCATGTGGTATGCGTCTGACCCGCAGTTGCCGAAGATAGAACCCGGTATTCTACCCTTCTTCTCTATGTAATTGTAACCGCTTACCCGGCCTGTATACTCCGGCCAGCTGCGGACGCTTACCAGGTTTTTTCCTTCAGCCTCGAGAATCTCCCTCGCCCCTGCCATATCTGTAATCAACTCCGGGTTCTGAGGGATATTAACCCCGAATTTTTCAGCCTTCATTTTCGTATTCTCTTCTGTTTCCACCCCGTACCCGGCATCCAACCACGCCTGCATACCTCCGTTAAGCAGACGCACATCTTTTACACCCGCATATAGCATTATAAAAGCGGCTCGCATCGCCCCAAGGTGTCCCGCGCTGCTTCCCGGAAAGGGATCGTTATTGTCCGGGAATGAAAACCTCCCGTAAAGCACAACCGTTGTCTCTGATGTTATCCCCCTGGACAGAAGCGCCTTTTTTATCTCATCCGGTTTACGGCAGTTCCAGGTCTCCTGCGATTCGAGCGCATTCGTATCTATATCGACAGCTCCCGGTATATGCCCAGCTAAATAGTCTTCCCGATTTCGGTAATGAGCATGACAGAGTACAAACCTGTTGTTTTCATATTCTTCGGCATCTCCGGTCTCAATCAACCGCTTAAGCCATGGGGCGGGAACCAGCCTGTTGTATCTTTCCAGTTGCTCCATAGGCAGTGAGTCACTCATAACCCACTCGTCTGTAAACCCGTAGTAAGCCGCGACATCATCATACCCCGAATTAACAAACTGTTTGATTACTTTATCTGTTTGATCTCTGCTGTAGCCGTAAACAACGATCATATCTTCCGGCTTTATCCCCCGGGACCGGACTATCTCTATCCAGTCTATATATTCAGCCCATTTAGCAGGAAAAGATTTTGCGCCTTCTATATGACCGCCTCTTTTTTCACACTGCAATCTCCAGCCATTATAAGCCTCGGGAGGGCGAACATCAATTACCTTCAGATTAGAATGTCCAAATTTTTTGAGCAGCTCCCGGGTGGAAAGTTCCCGGTGGTATGTAGATTCTTTTTTGGCATACATATTAAATTATTACCGTATATCCCGCAGATTTGCAACAATTATCAGAGACCCGGGCTTAAAGTGAGATTTTATTCAGCTGTGTTGAGACTGGAAGTTCGGCGCTTTGGCGACTCAAAGGGAAAAAAGCTGTGCGTAAAAAATTGTTGAATCGTATTTTCCACATATTTCCCCGGACTCAGGTTCGATATGACCCCCGGTTTTTCACACTATGTTTCATTATCAAAACCAAGTCCGATATGAATCGGGTTTTAAAAATAAAATCGTCTGGATAACCATAAATTTCAGGTCAATTCTGAGAACATCTGCCTTTCAGTGATTATCGACTACCTTATTGATTATAAAAATTTTGGGAACTCCAATACACATAAAAGACTTGACGTTCCAGAAAAAAATCTGTGAATATCAAGCAAAGGAGGAAAAAATGATTAAACGCACTGGTATTTCTTTTATGTTGTTAGCAACATTTTCGCTTATGTTGACTCCGACCTTTCTTGCTTTTCCTGTGATAGCCAACGCAACAACCTATTATGTTGCTACTAATGGCTCAAACACATCTCCATATGATACGTGGGCTAAAGCCGCGGCCAGCATTCAAACGGCTGTAAATGCAGCAAGTAATGATGATATTATCATCGTTGGAAGCAGTGATGGGTATGGAGCAGGAACTTACACAGAGAATGTAGATGTGAACAAACAATTAACTATCCAGTCTGAAAATGGAAATAGCACAACCGAGATTATAGCTTCAAACACAAACGACCATGTTTTTTATGTAACAGCAGATAGTGTGACTATTGAAGGATTCTCCATCTATGGTGCCACCGGAGTCGACAGGGCTGGAATCTGTCTTACCTCTGTTACAAATTGCACTATCGAAAATAACCGCTGTGGCTGGGATTTTACCCATACGAACTACTATGGCATCTACTTGAGTGGTTCCAGCAACTGCACTATCAACAACAATACCGCCAGCTACAACAACGGTGTGGGTATCTACATGAATACATCGAGCGAAGACACCTTAACCGCCAATATAGCAAGTAATAATAGTGGGGATGGAATTTCTTTATATTCTTCGTCGAGCAATACTTTAAACAGCAACACGGCCAACAATAATAGTTTTGATGGAATTCGTCTTGTACCTTCTTCAAATAGCAATACTCTTAACAACAACACGGCAACTGGAAATGGAAATAATGGATTTCTTATAGTAGAATCTTCGGATAACAATCTTACCGGCAATACAGCAAATAGTAATACTGCTTCTCATGGTATTTATTTGGTTTCTTCTTCAAACAACAACACCCTAAACAGCAACACTGCGGACAGCAATATGAGTAATGGAATTCGTTTAGAAAATTGTTCAGGCAATAATTTGGATGGTAATTCCGTAACTCACAATGAATTCGGAGTATTTTTAACTTCTTCATCAAACAATACCATTACTTCCAACATAATGAATGAGAACGATGGGCGAGTTGACGGAGATGGAATTATGTTAGCTGATTCCGATAACAATGTTATATCCAACAACACGATGAATAACGATCCGGGAGATGGAATAGAGTTTGCTAATTCATCAAACAACATTGTGATGGATAATACTCTGGATAATAGCGGCCTTATTGATCCCGGTGCTTCGATACGTATCAATTATTATTCCTCTTACAACTCCATAATTAACAACACCGTGATAAATGGCTCTGGAGGGATTGTTCTGGAGGAAGAATCGAACTACAATATTGTATCAAACAACACCATAACCGGCCATAGCGGTCGAGGTTTCGAATTTTGGGAGAATGCTTCATATAATACGCTTACTGGTAACAACATAAGCAATAACGGCACCTATGGTATCTGGCTCCCCTCTGGGAACTACAATACAATATATTTAAACGACATAAGTAACAACATCACCTCCAATATTTATTCAGAGAGTTCAACTACTACCTGGCATTCACCTACCACAATATATTATGCCTATAACGACAGTACTTTCCACAAAGGATATTTAGGTAATTATTACAGTGATGGAACTCACTCCGGCAACTTCGGAATAGGGGGTACTTATACTATCGCTAATGACAATGATGATGAATACCAGTTAATTAGTACCATTAATAATTATTCTCTTCAAGCATGGTGGCTGCACAGCGATGATAAAATGTACAGGTCCGATTTTTCCAAAGCTGGAGGAAGTGTAACCATCAGCAATGGCGGCACTAATATCTGGAAAGCCGATCAGGTAGCCCTGACAGATATAATTTTCTCAGGAAGCGATACCTGGACAGGCCAGTTGGTTTTTACGGCTGCTCCGACAACTGGGCACATTTTGACTATTGAAATTGGTTCTTCGACGGATGGAAGCGATTTTACTGCTGGCGGCCCTAATGCAACTCTGACAGGAAATGGGAGCGCGACCAAGTTCAACTTTGAGACTGACGCAAGCGCTTTTACAGTATCCGCCGGAAAGTATTTAGCCATCCGGATAACAAGCAACCATGCAGAGTACAGTATAAGAACCGGTGGTGTCTGGAGCTATGCGTCTTCTCCAGATAATAGCGCAGATTACCCCCTTCTTGTCGAACTTGCTTCTTTCACCGCAAGACAAAAAAACAACACAGTGATTCTCGAATGGCAGACTGCTTCCGAACAAGATAATCTCGGTTTTATTATTGAAAGAAAAAATGGAGGGGAAAAATTCACAGAAATTGCGAGTTATTTAACAGATGAAGAATTGAAAGGCGCTGGAAATACATCAGCTCTTTCCTATTATGAATTTACAGATGAAAATATAGTTTCGAAAACAACTTACCAATACCGTATCTCAGATGTAGATTATTCCGGAAAAATAACAAATTTAAAAACTGAACAAATTACTATTACAGGAAACTCTACAGATCTATCAAATAATTATGTTTTAAAATCTGCATATCCGATTCCATTTAATCCAACATTTACAATTCCTTTGACATTAAAAACCGATGCTTATGTAAATATTAAATTAATAAATACACTTGGACAGAAAGTTATGCAGATCAAAAATAATCAAATGACGGCTGGTAACCATAATCTACAGGTAAATTGTAAAAACTTGACCTCTGGCATTTATTTTGTGAAAGTAAGAATTGATAAAGCAAATGAAATTCAAAAAGTTGTTCTGTTAAAATAAGAAATTCATTTCTATCTTGAATTCAAGTCTTAAGTGCAATTAAAAAAGGTTAATGGGTCAGGTGTTATATTGAAAGTCTCATTCTTGAAATAGAAAGGTGACTTTGTGAACCAATACCAACAACTAACCCAGAGACAAAGGATGTCAGCTTTGCGAGTTTTATAAAGCTGGTTATCTGCGCAAAGAGATACGGAAGCCGATGAGTAATAGAGGGGGAAATATAAAGCCGTCATTCGTGAGGTCATGCGTTTGTGAATTATTATAGCGGTTTTTCGTTCTTCGGAAACTTTCATCGGGGGCATGGATTTTAAGGTTGCATATGTTCATAATAGATCTTCCGGATGACTCGGATTCGGAAATGACAAGCAATACCTATTCAGCCGGTATAGAGCTGTACCTTAAGGCGAACCTGTCATCAGAAGTACAGATACTTCCTGTGGTCAATGTTTCATATGCACAAACTTCATTTGAAATTGAGAGTAGTTCCGGTTTCGTCAGCAGGGGAGACGTGGATGATGCCCTGATAATGGCAGGTGCAACATTACTGATTAAAATGAACTTCGCTATCACACCATCAATTGCCACTTTCAATGATTCCAGATCATGGGGGATTAATTTTCAATATATCTTCTAAAAAATCATGAAACTAAAAAGAGTCGGAAGTTCATCCCGGCTGTTATGGTGTGAGCACTCCCTGGAATCAGCGACGCTTAAGAGAACGGAGTGCCGAATTGCCGGCAGGTTATCTTTTGATAAACGGCGCCAGAGCGAACGACGAGATCCGCTGATTAAGCATCACCGGTGTAAAATAAAGCCCGCCCGGAGTATATATCCGGGCGGGCTTTCTGATGACAGATATTTCAGTTCATACCTAGAACGCTTCAGCCACGAACAGGCAGCTGTTCGCCATCACCTTGGCAGAAGAGTAATAGGTCTCATTCAACCTGGTTGCGAACATGTTAAGAGCGATTATATTGCCGTCAGCATTGATCGCTATGGCATTCGCTCCTCCCAGGTCAGTGGCAAGAAGGGTGGCACCTGAATCCAGAGGAGGATCTGAAAAGTTGGAGTTTGACCAGTACGTCAGGTTCTCGACATCCGCCCCGTTGAAAATCGGATGTATGGGTATGGATACAGAGGAAGGGTCTATCTGCCTGTTTCCGCTTGTTCCGGAGGCATCGGCAAGCTGGAAGGGCGAATATCCGGATGTCATTATTTCCCCTCCGAGCGCCCAGTTACTGGAAAAACAGAACTGGGTCATCACCAGGCCTCCGCCGTCATCAACGTATTCGGCGAGGATGTCACCCAGTGAGTCCGCTTCGTAGGGCACGTAATCGGTGTGAAGGAAAACTACGTCGTACTCTTTCAGGGCGGAAAGCTCCGGCAGCAAACCGTTAAGATACATGTAATTCAGCTCGGTTCCTATGGGGAATACCTCCAGCCCGGTGGCCTGGATTATGATATTTTCCAGTGAGCCAGTTAATGCTGGTCCGGCCACCAGTACTTTTATCGGCTGAGGGGATCCCGGTTCCCCCTCAGGGCCGGCAGGGCCGGTCGCACCGTCTTCTCCGCTGCAGCCGGTAACGACAAGTGCGAAAATTGCCAGTATTGTAAGCAATGTGTTTCTTCGAAGCATTATTCAGTCCTTTCTCTGATCCGATAATTCCGGATCTAAAATGGTAAGCGTCAGATATATAAATACAGCTGTTTGCCATAACCCCGCGGGATGAATAGCGTTCGTTTGTTCGTCTGGTGGGGATGTCAGCTATGTGTTGTGAGGCTTTTTTCGAATTGTAATGCTTGACAGCTATTGATTCATAAATCAGCTCCTTTCCTGATTTTTTAACCAGAAAGATTTATTATTAATAATCAGATGCAATTATCGCATTCCCCGCGGCAGTATACAAGATAAAATTAAGGTTGTTACGGGAATGATCAGGAAAAATGAAATGGTCAAGGCTCCCATCACAGCCATGTCCCGGGAGAGCGTTTCTGGCTCCACCGCAAAAGGATGAATCGTTCCGTCCTTTGTGTAGCGCTTGAATCCCGCGGCATCGCCTTTGACCAGCAGTTGAAGAATCATGTCCTTGACGGACGCGGACATGTTTTTGGGAGACGTCATGCCGTCGCCTCCAGGTACGGTCGCATCACATTTTCGACCCGGCAGATCTTGGCGTGTCTGAGCAGCTCGCTATCCTAACGGAACATTATCCCGAAGTTACCGTCGATAGTCTAAAAACGATGTTCAAAGGGGTCAGTGATATAGCTCGTGAGGGCATACGTAATGAAGGACAGCAATATGAATCCTATGCCGCGATCACCCATCCCCGTATTATAGTCTTTGAGACGGATTAACTGGAGGCGGCGGGAATCGAACCCGCGTCCGAGAATACCGCAACAGGGCTTCTACGTGTGTATCCCGTTGCTAAAGTTTCGCTTCCGAACTTTCCAACAGGCATAAAGCCCGGAAACTAGATCCCTAAAGTTTCGCCTGCTTTCCGGGAACAGAGTCCACAGACTAGTCAGCAGTTATCGACGCCCAGCATTCATCCCTGATGACTCAGATGAAGTGAACGAGCTGCTTGTTTTTAAGCAGCCAATGCCAAATTGTCGTTGGCAATTGTGTTTTGCCACCTGTTTAACGAGGTACGCGATGGCAACCTCGACACGCTTCCCCTGCCTCATCTATCCCCGTCGAATCCGTTCGCCCCCATAATTGAGGTTTATCTCTAATTTAAATATAGCCCCAATACGGGGAAATGTAAAGCCCTGACGGCCGTGTGCGGCATAAAAAATTTTCATTCCTAAAGAGGGTTTGCTCTCTCCAAAAAGACTGTTTTATTCAAATTTTAAAAAATAGATCCCTGAATATAGTTGTTGCTTTTCTTCGGAGAGGGTAATACAATCAGCGCTGAATTAATTGTAACCTCGAAGGACTTGATAAAAGGAGGAGAGTCAATGAAGAAACTGACTACCCTGTTGTCAGCGGTGCTGCTTTTGGCAGTCTCGGTATCAGCGGCGGATCTGCCTTATCTTGATCAGCTTCCCCCTCTGATAGAAAGAGATGTGCTTTTCGGCGATCCCGAAATAGCAGGCGCGAAGATATCGCCCGACGGCGAATATATATCTTTTCTGAAACCTCATAAAGATGTTCTCAACATATGGGTTAAAAAATTTCACCAGCCGTTTGAAGAGGCAAGACCTGTTACGGCAGATACAACCCGCCCGGTTAGAAGTTATTTCTGGACTAAGGACAGCAAGTATATCCTCTATATCCAGGACAAGGGAGGAAATGAAAACTTTCATATCTACGCTGTTGACCCCGCCGGACAACCCGCTTCGAAAATGGCTGTGCCCCAAGCGCGGGATCTTACTCCCGTGGACAGCGTAACTACAAGAATATACTCTCTTCCTGAAGATAAACCGAATATAATATATATCGGTCTTAACGAACGCGACCAGCGCTACCACGATATCTACCGTCTGAATATAGACACCGGCAAACGTGAACTGGTAAGGGAAAATAAGGAGAAGATAGCCGGATGGGTATTCGATCAGGATGACAACCTCCGGCTCGCCGTAAGGCAAACAGATGACGGCGGCTCAGAAATCTTCCGTGTTGACGGCAAAAACCTGACTTCCATCTATAAATGCACGAACGAGGAGCAGGCCAGCCCGGTAGCTTTTCACGAGAACGGAGAATGGTTCTACATGTCGACAAACAAGGGAGAGGATATTAATCTTTCCCGGCTTGTCCTCTTTAATCCGGAAACACTCGAGGAAAAACTTGTTGAATCAGATCCCGAAGGTCAAGCTGACTTCGGCGGAACAATATTCTCAGACAAAACAGATGAACTCATTGCCACATACTATGTAGGAGACAGGCTCAGAATCTATTGGAAGGATTTCAAATTCAAATGGGCGTATAAAAGACTGAAGCACAAACTGCCGGACGGCGATATATACATGGGGTCGTCCACGAAAGACGAACGCTACTGGATTGTCGCTACGACAAGCGATACTGATCCCGGGGCCAGATATCTCTATGACATGGAAAGAGGAAAGGTGGAATTCCTCTACCGCGGAAGACCTGATCTCCCTGTTGAATATCTGGCGTCGATGGAGCCGGTATGCTATAAATCAAGAGACGGCCTGTCAATACACGGCTACCTGACAACCCCCAAGAATGTTGAAGCAAAAGACCTTGCCCTTGTCGTTAACCCGCACGGCGGGCCCTGGGCGCGAGACCACTGGGGCTACAATCCCTACGCTCAGTTCCTGGCTAACAGGGGATACGCGGTCCTTCAGATAAATTTCCGCGGTTCCACGGGTTACGGCAAAGAGTTCTTCAACGCCGGAAAAGAGGAATGGGGAGACGCCATGCAGAATGACATTACCGACGGCGTCAATTATCTTGTCGACAAAGGCATTGTCGATCCCGACAAGGTGGCCATCTTCGGCGGATCCTACGGCGGCTACGCCACTCTTGCGGGGCTCGCGTTTACCCCGGATCTTTACGCGGCCGGCGTCGACTACGTCGGAGTATCCAACATTATAACCCTCCTTAAGACAATCCCCCCATACTGGGAAACGGCTCGCGCGTTCTTCAACGAGCACGTCGGCAACCCGGATGATCCGGAAGACGCCGAAAGACTCCGCCGCCAGTCGCCCCTTTTCAGCGCTGAAAAGATCAAAGCTCCTCTTCTTGTCGTCCAGGGCGCGAACGACCCCAGAGTGAAAAAGGCCGAGTCGGATCAGATAGTAGTCGCGATGCGCGACCTTGGAAGAGATGTCGAATATATAGTCGCCCCCGACGAAGGACACGGCTTCGCGGGAGAAGAAAACCGTATGGCCTTCACCGTGGCTATGGAAAAATTCTTATCGAAGCACCTCGGAGGGCGCTTTCAGAAATCTGTAGCTCCGGAAATCATCGAAAAGCTAGACGCGATTACTGTTCCGGTTGACAGCGTGTCCATGCCGGAAACCCCCAAGGGGTATGAATCGGCAAAATCTGCCGCTCTGCCCGAGGTCGAACCTGAAACCATAAGCGCCATGGATCTGAAATACAAGATAACGGCTTCTGTGGCGGGTAATGATATTGAGCTGAGCGCCGAGAGAAAGATAGAAAAATCAAAAGTCGATAAAACGCCTGTCTGGCTCATAACAACAAGTCAGCAGAGCCCTATGGGCAAGGCAATGGATAAGGTCACCCTGAGACGCGACAACCTCCTTCCCGTAAGTTCAGAGGTAAATCAGGGGCCCGCCAAAATTATTTTAAACTATACCGAGGAATCTATTTCAGGAAACATTAATATGAGGGGAAACGACATCCCTGTCGAAATCGAATTGGAAGCTCCCGTATTCGGACCAAGCTCAGCGGTTGAAATAGCTCTGACAGCTCTTCCTCTCGCCGAAGGTTATAAGACAACCTACCGGGTTTTCGATATAATGAGCCAGAAGGTTAAGGTTTATTCTCTCGAAGTCACAGGAACTGAAAAGGTGATTCTTCCGGCAGGTGAATTTAAAGCCTTCAAACTCATATCCAAACCTATGGACGATGAGCCCGGAGGCGGCACATACTTTATCACCAGAGGAAAAGAACGACGCTGCGTCTTAAAGAGTATACTCCGGCTTCCGCCTCAATACGGCGGCGGAACGGCCACAACTGAGCTTATGGAAATCAAGTAGCCTGCGTCTTGTTTTTCTAAGATCTCTGCCTCTCGAATAAAACCAAAGGCCCCTCATAATGAGGGGCCTTTGAGCTCACGGGCTCTTATTTATTTTAACGGCACTCTTAATGCCAGTTTATTCAACTTGCCCGGTATCAGCTCTTATCGGGCGCGCCAGGTTTTTCCGGAAGCTCGGGCTTATCCTCTTCGATCTTTTCCTTCAGATATTCAATAGCTCTTTCAAGCTGAGGATCCCTTCCGTCAACTACAAGGTCAGGCCTGTTTTCTACTTCTATATCCGGCTTTACTCCGACATTTTCAATTCCCCAGTCACCCGACATCTCGTAGAATCCTATTGTGGGAACAGTAACCATCCCTCCGTCAATCAACGGAACATGTCTGTTCATCCCTACGAGTCCGCCCCAGGTTCTTTTACCGATAAGAGGACCGAGCCCCGCCTGACGGAAAAAGTACGGAAAAGCGTCTCCTCCCGATCCCGCGTATTGATTTATAAGACACGCCATGTGTCCCTCGGGGGCGGTTCCCGGGAATTTGCCCGGTTTCCCGTAACGCTGAGCCCACATACTTGTAATCTTCCTTCCTAATCTTTCAATGAAAACGGTTGGAATCCATCCACCGCTGTTATACCGAACGTCGATCACCAAACCTTTCTTGTTGGTCTGAGAGTAAAAGCCCCGCGCGAACTCCTGAAGTCCCCCCGTGCTTGTGTTCGGAACATGCAGATAACCAATATCTCCGTCTGACGCTTCAAGCGTTTTCTCCCGGTTGCTCTTAACCCAGTTGGCATAGCGCAACGCTATATCGCTGCTGGAAGGAACGACGGTGTATTCTTCTGAATCTTTGCCGTCCGGATTGTCGGCTATCTTGAGCACCACCTGCTTTCCGGCAAGATTTTCCAGCATTCTGTGAGGATTATCGGGATATTCCAGCTCCCTGCCGTTAACTGCGAGCAGGTAGTCACCCTCTTCGATATCCACACCCGGCTGATTTAGAGGAGCTTTGTAATCCTCATCCCAGTTTCTCCCGGGATAGATCTTCTCAAAACGATAACGGCCGGATTTATGATCAATCTTATAATCGACACCAAGCAGGCCTACTCCGACTTTGTCTCCTCTGGGCATATCACCGCCGCCGACATAAGCGTGTCCTATACACAGCTCTCCGATCATTTCCCCGATTACGTAGTTAAGATCGTCTCTGCTGGTAAGGGCGGGAAGCATGACTTCATATTTTTCTTTTATATCTTCCCAGTCAACGCCATGCATATTCTCAACATAAAAGAAATCTCTTTCCATCCTCCACGCTTCATCGAATATCTGTTTCCACTCACGCGCGGGAGAAACCTTCATTTGAAGATCGGTATCCAGAACTCCCTCGATGATTGACTGTCCCGGAGAAGCATCTATAATACCAAAGGTGCCCATCGCGCTGTATATTATCTTCTTCCCGTCAGAGGAAAGTTCATACCCGTTAATTCCGCTTATTACGCTCTCAACTTCACGTTCTTTTATGTCGTAATATTTCAGTTCAACGCTTGCCATGCTTCTAACGCTCTGGGCGTTTATCACTATATCCGGAACCTCTACGAAAAAGATTTTGCCGTCTGTCGCCGTAAGTCCGACAAAATTACCTCTTCCAACAGGTAATCCGACTATCCTGTTTCTGATACCTTCGAAATCTATTTCGATGCTTTTCTCTTTATCTTCTTTGTCTTTATCCTTGTCTTCCTCTTCCTTCTCTTTGTCATCTCCCTTATCCTCTTCCTTTTTAATCTCCACCTCGTCACTTTCGGGAGCGAGCAGGGAAGGTGTATCTTTTTTCAGCGTCATCGCGCAAAGGTTGGAGGGAAATACAAAGCTGTAATTGAACTCCTTATCGCCGAACCTGAAATTAAGCATCCGGTCAGAGAGAAAAAAGAGGTATTTGCCGTCAGAACCGAAAACCGGATCATAGTCATTATAGAAATCGCCCGTAAGCTTGTATGATTTTCCTTTATCTATAGAATACACATATATCGATCCATAACCGTTATCACCGCGCTTGACATAAGTAACCCACTTGCCGTCTTTAGACCAGGAATAATCATTTATGTCTCCCCAGTCGTCCTCGGCTATCTCATGAAGCTCCTTTTTGTCTATATCAACATAATAGAGCTTGTAACTCTGGTCATGGAGAAGAAGCTTTTCGCTGTCAGGAGACCACAGAAGATCAAAGGGATAGTTGCGCAGCTTGTTGGTTATCCTCTCTGTTTTGCCCGTTCCGTCCGGCTTCTCTATATAGATTTCGTACTCTCCTGTTTTATCCGAGAAGTAGGCAACCCACTTGCCGTCGGGCGAAAAGGCGGGGCAGCGCTCACGTGTTCCTGAAGTAGCCGTTAAATTACGCGGTTCTCCTTTTTCAGCCGGGACAGTAAAGATATCGCCTCTGGCTCCAAAGGCGGCTCTTTTACCCTCTCCCGAAATACCAAACGACCGAACCATCTTGGCCGCGTTAACATAATGGGGGCGCTTCATCGTAAGTTCAGCGGGAACGTTTATCGATATCCTCTTTGTCTTTTCCGTTTCGAGGTCAAGTACGTGAATATAACCCGCGTTTTCATAAACAATGGCCCCGTCACCCAAACTGGGCCATTTGACGTCATATTCTTTGTGGTCTGTTATTTTTCGAATCTGTCCCGACGCGCGGTCCATACAATAAATATTCATTGTATGTTCCCTGTCCGAGACAAAATAAATCCTGTCTTCATACCACATAGGGAAGGCATCAGTACCTTCGAATTTCGTCAACTTTTCAGATTTGTTCTTTTCTAGATCATATAACCAGATATCCTGAGCCATGCCGCCTCGGTACCGCTTCCACGTTCTGAACTCTCTGGACATTCTGTTGTAGGCAATCTTCTTGCCGTCCGGCGAATAGGATGTCAGCTCCCCCTCAAACAGAGGTAGCGTTTCCGGATAACCTCCATCTGAGCTGATGGTAAAAAGACGATTGTAACGAGGTCCGGGATTGGTTTTAGATACCCTTGAACTTCTCAGAAGGACTTTCTCACCTGAAGGATGCCAGTCCACAACCAGATCCCCGGAAGGGTGGTATGTGAGCCTTTTCGGCGTTCCCCCCAACGCGGGAATCGTGTAAACATCAGAATTTCCGTCATACGAACCTGTAAAAGCTATGCTTTCCCCGTCAGGTGAAAATTTGGCCATTCCTTCACCGGAAATATGTGAAGTCAAATGTCTGGCGAGCCCGCCTTCCGAGGATACAGTCCATAAATCTCCTCCGTAAGTAAACACTATCATATCCCCGTGTATATCAGGATACCGCATAAGGCGGCTGCTTTCTTCGGCTATCGAAGGAACAGCCGCCATAAGAACAAGTATGACGACAAAAGATACCAGTCTCTTGCTCATACAAAACTCCTTTCATATTTGAGGGAAACGCCCTCCGGAATAACCTCGGATCCGGCCCGCTTTTCCTCACCAAAACAAACAATTCAGTATAATAAAAATACGGCAGATAAAAATTCTATACATATATACTACTCATAAACTTGAAAATTGTTTCACACAAATTTATTAATTTTTGCATTTTAATTAAACCTGAGAGCCTGAATCCAGACCCCAGAGCCGCGGCTTAGAGCTAAAACCTGTCTCACTTATCCCGCTGAAAAAAATTAAGCTGCTATTATTTAAAAGGTAAAACATTACAAATATTCAGTAAATAAAGAAAATGAGAAATAATTGTCGCATTATTTCTCATTTTTTCGTAACTTATAAAAAATTCTGCTTTAACCTGAAAGGAGCCGAGATGACGGAAGAGATGAAGAAAACCCTTAAAGATTCAACCCTTATGCGCTGGGTTATTCTGTTTATGGTGAGCGCGCTCATGTTCGCCACCTACTGGTTTCAGGATTTCTATTCAGGACTGAAACCGTTGATGGAGAGCCAGCTGGGTATTACATCGAGCCAGTTTGCCACCATGATCAGTTTTACTACCATCGCCAACCTGCTTGGTATGATTATACTCGGGGGCATTATTCTCGACCGCTGGGGAATCAAACTGACAACGGTAGTTTTCGGTTCGGTTGCAGCTCTTGGCGGCATTATCAGTGCGCTGGGCGCAAATGATGTCATTTCCAGCGATCCTGGTACCCGTCTTGTGATCTTGACCATCGGAAGGCTTGTCTTCGGCATCGGGCTTGAAATCACCTGTGTGCTCATTACCCGAACCATTGTCAAGTGGTTCAAGGGATATGAACTCGCTTTGGCCATGGCTATTAACATGGGTATCGGACGTCTCGGTTCCGCCATTGGAACGGCTATTTCACCGGAAATCGGCAACGGTTATGTGCCGGCGGCAGTGACACTTGCCGCAACCCTTATCGGTGTCGGATTCATCTTGATGCTCATCTACCTTATCTTTGACATGAGAATCGACAAACAGCTGGCTGCGCGCAACAAAGAAGCAGGTATTGTGGAAGAGGAAGAGCCGTTCCGTTTCGATGATCTGAAGAAGCTGTTTACCAACAAATCATTCCTGCTTATTGCCGGACTCTGTGTTGCCTTTTATTCGGCGGTCTTTCCCTTTATGCAGTACGCTCCCGACCTGCTGATAAACGAGTACGGATTCAGCTACAAGCTGGAGTATAACAGTAACGAAGAACTCAGACAAAAGATCAGTGAAGGCGCCGAAGACTCTGAGCTCTATCAGAATGTACTCGATAAACGGCAGGAAAGAATCGCTTTGCAGAAAAAAGCCTCCACGCTCTTTGCCGAACTGAAAATCAGCTCTACTCTGTCAACGGCAGCGAGGGCGCGATGCTGGAAGTCGACCCTGTCACCCTGGTTAAAAAGTTGAGTCCGGATCAGCTGGTTGAGCTTCAAGGCATGGTCACTCAGGTAAAGGTTAATCAGGATAATTATAAGAAAATCGATGATGAGCTGGCTGCTCTCGAAGAGAATCTTGCCGGCGGTTCGACCATGACAAATGTGATGATTTTTCTGCTGCTTTTTGTTTTCGGCCTGCTCTTTCCATTGCTGCCGTCAAATATCAAGAGCAAAAAGGGCAAGGCGCTGGCCCTTGGTGTTCTTTCGGTGCTTTTTGTTTACTTTATCTATTCCTACCTGGACGTGTTCGGCCTCTGGATTGTGAACGGGCCCAAAGCAGCAGCATTTCTGCCCATGGGCACAATTCTCTTTACCCCGATTTTCGGCCGGTTGGTTGATAAAAAGGGCAAGGCAGTATCTGTGATGCTGATTGGATCGGCACTGCTGATCTTTTCCCACTTTACCTTTGCCTTTATTGACAGTACCGCGCTTTGCTATGTAAGTCTTTTCAGCCTCGGCATCGCCTTTTCACTTGTACCTGCCGCGATGTGGCCTTCGGTTGCCAAGATCGTTCCGGAAAGACGGCTCGGTTCTGCCTATGCCGGTATGTTTACCATCCAGAACTACGGACTCTTTATCTTCTTTAAGGGTATCGGAACAGTTTTGGACAAGGTTAATCCCAAGGTTGTTGAATCGACCCAGACCATCCGCTCGGTCATGAAGAGTGTGGGTGTTCCAAACGGGCAAATCAGCGATAATATTCAGTATCTGCGCGACGTGGGCCAGATTCAGCCCTATAATTACACAATACCCGTAACCCTGTTTATTGCATGCGGCGTGATTGCCATTTTTCTGGCACTGCAGCTGAAAAAGACATCAAAAGAGATGGGCTACGATCTTGAAAAACCTACAAATTCATAGATTGTAAGTGTCAAAATGGTCGGTTTTCTGGGAGTGTTCATTCGAGTGAACACTCCCTTTTCAGTTGATGCCTGCCGCGGGATCCGCGCTCGATGAAGTATGGAGTAAATAAGGGGATAAACTATTTTTTAAAGGCGCGCGGAGCAAATGATCCGCCTTTATCCATTAACGCCATACGCTCGAAGTAGTGTTCCATTCCGGAAATAATTCTTATTCCAATTTTGCCGTCCCTGTCCACAAAAGCCGCGGCGGCTTTTCCGTCCGGCCGCCACGCGGGATTTCCTTCACTCATGTCAGAACCCGCGAGCTGAAGAACGTGTTCGCCGTCGGAGCTTATAAGACATATATTAGTACTCCCCCAGCTGCTTCTTGTCATCATCAGGTATCTGCCGTCAGGACTCCAGGCGGGAAGATAAAGTGCATCCCCGGCTATCTCAACAAGCTTCATGCCGCTCGAGGATCGGTCATATACAATCAAACCTTTCCCCTTTCGTATCCATGCGAGCCGCTCGCCGCCGGGCGAAATAACAGGGTAGCCGTTAACCCCGCTTCTTGTGATACGGGTCAATTCCCCGCTTCCGAGATCCTTTATCCAGATATCACTTCCCTTAGCCCTTGTCGAGACAAAAGCGATTTCCTTACCGTCCTTCGACCAGAACGGATGCATATCAACGGCCCTGTGTGAAGTGACACGCTCCATTCCCCCTGTCAGATGACATATATAGATATCGACGTTATCCCCATGCTTTAAGGAACAGATTATACTCTTCGAGTCCGGCGACCAGGAAAAAGGCCCTTGAAGGGTTTCCAGTTTTATCGCGGGGTTAATTCGAGCGCCCTTCGGCGAAATAAAGCAGATTTCAGAGCGGCCGTAACGGTCAGTTTTCCGGTAAGCGATTTTTTCTCCGTCCGGCGACCAAGTCAATCCATATAATTTCTGCCCGGTTGACTCGATAATTTCCTGTCTTACAAGAGGTTCGTATTCCGGGTTTCTTTTATACAAAGCTAATAACCCCGGTTTGAAATAACCCTGGGAGTATCGGAATTCACCCTTTATAAGAGCCCCGTCGTATAAAAATGCCCTCAGAGCCGGTCTTAACTCGTGAATCAGTTTTTTATGACACACAAGATATTCGACATTTTCATCTATAAGATAATCCATAACTTTATTGTACTTCGCCACTGGAATCTCAACATATATCCCTCCGCCGTAAAAGGCCAGATACGGTTTCCTGTCCGCGATTTTATCCCCCGGCCTGACATACTCTCTGAAATGGCGGCCCGTATCTTTCGCCCATTTAAAGCCCTTTGCCACCGGTTCTGTCAGCTGATCTCTGTTAATCACAAGACCTGAAAGAAAGGAAATAGAGAGCAGTGTATATACCGCTATTTTGAATCTGTGTTTTCTGACAGTTGAAAGGCCGATCACGGCATATATAGTAATGGCCGGGATATATGGAAAAACGAGCCTCGTTTCTCTTCTTACCGTAAATAACGGATAAATCAGAAAGGGAACGAATGAGGCGATAAGGAACCCCCGCTCGCGATAAATCCCGTAAAGAGCCAGTAAAAAAAGTATTACAGTAACGTGACCTATTAACAGACGGAATTCCCCGGGGACAGTTTCAATATAATCTGTGATAAGGTTTTTTTCTCCTCCATCTTCGGCTCTCTCCCTGAGAAAGGTCTCCTTCTCCTCTGAATCAAGCCAGTTTTCACGTCCTTTCCAGGTCTTCGCGTGAGTACCGAAGAATTTTGTTTTCGAAATAAGAACCGGCTTCCCGGCGATTCGGGATTGAATGGCGACATTAACAGAATATACTATAGAAAACCCCGCTAGAAGCAAAAGCAGCCGTTTCAAGCGCCTCATCCTGAACAAAGCCAGAACGCCCAAAACCCCGAGAGCCTCCGGCCTGGTTACGGCAGCTAACCCCAGCAGTCCCCCCGAAGCTAAGTCCTTCCTCCTGGCGAAAAAAAGAAGACCGGTAAAAAGCCAGAAAACATATAGGCTTTCCGACATTGTTATCATCGACATCCTGAGCGCCAGCGGAGAGAAAATAACCAGAAAAGCCGCGAGAATGGCTTCTGTTTTCCTCACATACTCCCGGGCCAGTTTATATACAACAACTGAAAGCCCAATCCCGGCTAACATCGAAACTATCCTGGCGGCGAGAACGCCGTCTTTAAGTAACGGGATAAGTGCTGCAATCAGAGCGGGGTACCCTATAGGAAAAGGGCTTGGAGGGAATGATTCGCCGAGTATAGACCTGGCGTCATGTATATAATAGGTCCCGTCATAGGTGACCATGTCAAAGAAGTTAAAAAAGGGTATTCTGATAAGAATGCCCACTACTATCAATATCAGATAGATGTTTCGTTCTCTTAGATACGGGCTTTCAACTGTTTTATCGTAACTCTCCGGCATTTTTCTTTGCCCTTGTAAACTTAATATTCACCCTCATTGTTATAATAATACTCCATTTACTATGGTGCCGCGAATTTAGAATGTTAACCCGGCCGCGCATCTATCCGAATCTCTTGTTATAACACCGCGCTTTACAGAGAAAAGCCTGTCCGCGGAAGCTATTCTGCCCATAATTTCGAGCGAAAGATTAAGGTAGTCCTCCATACCGTAACTTCTCGGACGGTGACTGAATATATCCTTTCCGTAACGCGGCGATTCAGCCAGGGCAATATTCTCCCGTATCACAGTATCAAGAAGCAAAGCGCCGTAGTGTTCCTTCAAGCTTTCCAGAACGGCGCGGTTCAACACTTTTCTGCCGTCAAAACGAGTAGCTATCAACCCGCCTATAACCAGGTTCGTGTTCAACTCCGTCATAACAGATTCTATTCTTAATATCAGATTTTCCAGACTCTTAAGTGCAAGGTGCTCCGTCTGAAGCGGTATAAATACCCTTTTGGAAGCTGCCAGGGCGTTGGTTGAAACTAATCCCAGACTTGGAGAGCAGTCGAAGAGAATGTAGTCATAATCTTCGCTTACTCCGGAAATTGCTTTTCTGAGTAAATACTCCCTGTCTACTTTGTTTGCCAAAACTGCCTCGCCCCGTTCTAAGTCGAGGCTTGAAGGAATAACCGAAAGAGACAAACGCGAAATATTACCTTCTATGGATATACGCGCTCTTAGCGGCCGGGTGATTATCGCTTCACGCGCATGAGCTTTTCCGCTCATTACATCGTATATTGTTTTATTTATTTCGTGTGTTTCGATACCTAAAAAAGTTGTAAGATGACTTTGGGGATCAAGGTCTACGATAAGAACCCTTTTCCCCAGTATCGTTAATCCCGCCCCCACATTAGCAACCGACGTTGTTTTACCGACACCGCCTTTTTGGTTGAGAAATGCTGCGGTTTCTGACTGATGCATGTTACCTCCCTGGTGAAATTGGCAGTTCAAGGATCAGTTGACAATCATTCTAAAAGCACTCTCAGAGTGCTTGAAAACTAAAAGTTGGAACCGGAGAAATTAAAATCTCAGCTTCCAACAGATTACAGATTATATATTCTCTCTTAAATCGGCAGTTATTTCAATATTTTTTCTGCTGGGGTTTCACTTATTCCTGACGCTTCCCTTTATCCCGGTCACTTATCACCTTATCAATCTCCCGAAGAAGGGCGTCTAAATAATTTCCCCTTAACACCTTTTGTTTCTTTCCCTTAGCAAAAAGCACCGCTCCGCCGGCAGTACCCGCTATACCAACATCCGCCTCTTTCGCCTCTCCGGGGCCGTTAACCTCACACCCCATCACAGCTACAGTTATCGGGCCCCGCCTCGAAAGCATCTCTCTTTCCAGAAGGTTCGCTATCTTTAAAACATCCAGATGTGCCCTTCCGCATGTTGGGCAGGATATTACCTCAGAGGCATCCTCCCTGAGCCGAAGAGAGGAAAGCAGAGCCGAAGCTACGATTACTTCATTTACCGGGTCACCCGAAAGAGAAACTCTCAAAGTATCTCCTATACCTTCAGAGAGAAGCAGAGTCAGCGAAACAGTCGATCTTGTAGCCCCGCTTAGAACAGGTCCCGCTTCAGTGACTCCTATATGAATGGGGTAGTCGCAAGCTGAAGCAAAGAGTCTGTTCGCGTCGACATTAATCGCCGGATCTGAGGATTTTATACTGAAAAGCAGGTTTTCAAATCCGATGCTTTCCATCATTTCAAGAGACCCGGCCGCGCTTTCAAACAAAGCCCTTGCCGGATCTGTCCTGTAGAGGGACAACAGGTTTTTCTGCAGACTCCCGGAATTAACCCCCACTCTTATAGGAATTCCGGAATCTTCCGCGGCGCGGGCTACTTCTCTTACTTTCTCTCTTCCCCCTATATTTCCTGGATTGATCCTCAGCCCGGCAACCCCCTTCCCGGCGGACCGCACGGCAAGCTTGAAATCAAAATGAATATCGGCAATAACCGGAATGGGGCTTTGTTTACATATATCCCCTATAACCTCTATGTCGTCCTGATCTTTAACAGACACCCGTGCAATCTCGCATCCAGCTGAGGCAAGTTCGTTAAATTCCTTCAATACGGCGTCCTTCTCTTTTGCGGCTCGAGTGCTCATCGATTGAATAGAGATAGGGGCATCTCCTCCAACGGGGATATTTCCGTAATATACCTTCCTGGTCTTTCTTCTTTCCGCTGTAATTCTTTCCGGTAAAGACGCTTTATTCATTTTTCTTCCACTCCCGCGAGTTCAGGCCCAGCGATTCTTCTGTTCCCGACTCTTTTTGTATATCCCGCTCCATCGAGATGCTCAAGAATCGGTACGGCGAATTTACGGGAAACTCCTAACATTTTCTTGAATTCACCTATATCGAGTTCATTATTATCCGCAAAATGATCTCTTAAAATACCGACAATTTTACTAATATATTCAGAGTGTATATATCCCGCCTCTTTGATTCTAACTACTGATTTTCTCTCGCGGAGAATATGTAAATATCCTGCCAGCAATTCTATTTTATATTCTCCAGCGAGCTTCTTTTCCGACGGAAATTCAAAACCTCCCGACAAAATCAGCTTTTCTAACTTCATAAGGGAGTTTTCTTCATCCGCCGACAGGGTTCTCTCGGCGCTGCCGTATCTTACCAACCCTTCCCTGGAAAACAGCCGCCCTTCATCCCGGCCTTTTTCCAAAATAAAATCAAAGAGCTGATTACTGTCCAATCGAAGTCTCGCTCTAAGCTCTTCCTTATCCATACCCCATATTAAATTATTTTCTTTCAGAAAGCTTTCAAGAACAGTTTTAAGTTCATTTTCCTTCTCCGTCACATTGCGGGAGCTGACAAGAAGCCTTCCAATTCTATAAATATTTCCTTTGCTTTCAAGTTCTCCCGTAACCGCGTCTATTTCCTTAGGGTCAATGCCGAATTTTTCGATACTTCCCGGCAACATTCCCCTTTTCCCCTCTCTGTTAATCAGCATCTCTACTATTTCCTTATTGCTTCCATCCTTTAATATCTTCAATTCTTCTATAAGATCCTCGCTGAAGTTTTTTGTTTTAGCCGGCAGAGGATCAAGAATCATCCCGCCTCCAACCACACGCATCGGCGAATATGTTCTAAGCACAAACCTGTCCCCCCTCATTGCCGCGGCGGGCTTCTCGAGTCTTAGCTGAACGAACCCTTTGATCCCCTTTCCCAGCTCTTCTCTGTCAAGCAGAACAGCCCTGCACATTATCTCGCCCGCGGCGTGATGGAACCTCAGCCGCTGCCTGTTCTTTATTCTCGAAGCGGGTATCATACCAACTTCCACGGACGCGTTAACCATGCTGGATACTTCCAGTTTTCCGGGTGTCAGGATCTGGTTTCCTATTGAAATTTCATTTGATTTAACACCGTGGAGGGCCAGCGCCACCCGCATACCGCTGCTGCTTTTCTCAAGGGAATCGTCGAAACTTTGAACTTCCCTGACTCTGACCTTTTTCCCCGGCGGTTCAACTACAAGCTCGTCTCCTGAAGCCGCCCTCCCGCTCCAGGCGCTGCCGGTTACTATGGTACCGATGCCCGTTTTTGAGAACACCCTGTCGACGGGCATCCTAAAGAAAGAGCCTCTTCTCTTTTTGTTAATCCCGCCGGCTTTATCAGTTAGCGCCTGTTTCAATTCATCGAGCCCCTCACCCGAAACAATCGATGTGCGGACGATAGGAGAATTTTCAAGAGGGGTGTTTTTTATAAGATCCGCCGCTTCACTTTCAACTATCCCGATAAGCTCCGGATCAGCTAAATCAACTTTTGTAATAACGACTATGCCGTTTTCAACACCAAGCATTCTCAACACTTCAAAATGTTCTCTTGTCTGAAGCATCACACCTTCATCAGCGGCGATAACAAATATTACAAGGTCCACTCCCACGGCGCCCGAAACCATATTCTTGATAAATTTCTCGTGTCCCGGAACATCTATTATACCGGCCCTTATCCCCTCACCCAGATCAATCGGCGCGAACCCGAGCACAATCGAAATACCCCTTGATTTTTCTTCTCTAAGACGGTCGGTTTCTCTTCCGGTCAGAGCCCTTACTATTTCTGTTTTACCGTGGTCCACATGCCCGGCTGTTCCAATTATAATATTCTTCAATTTAGAACCTTATTCCCTGTATTTTCAATCTCCCACCCTGGTAATATCCGCCCCCAGCGACGCGAGTTTTTCTTCTATCCTTTCGTATCCCCTGTCAATATGATATACCCTCAGCACCTTTGTTTTACCCCGTGCGGCCATCCCCGCGAGAATCAAAGCAGAACTAGCCCTTATATCCGTGGCCATTACGGGCGCGCCCGCGAGTTCTTCGACCCCGTTTACAATCGCGACTCTGCCGTCAATATTTATATCCGCCCCCAGCCTTTTAAGCTCAGGCACATGAGTGAACCTGTCCGGATAAATATGTTCAACCACTGAACTCGCTCCATCCGCGAGACATAGGGCAGACATCATCTGCGCCTGCATATCCGTTGGAAATGAAGGATAAAAACCCGTCTCCACTTCAACTGATCTGATCTTTTCAGGCGCTTCAACTACAATCCTGTTTTCGTAAATATCAATTTCAGCCCCGCATTCTGAGAGTTTATCAAGAATCGCGTGCATATGATCCGGATTACACTTTCTAATCTCTATTCTCCCTCCGGTAACGACCGCGGCCGCGGCGAATGTCCCCGCCTCGATCCTGTCGGGAATCACCCTGCAGTTAAACGGAGATAAATTCTCAACCCCTTCTATTTCGATTCTCGATGTTCCTTCTCCATTAATTTTTGCTCCTGATTTTCTCAAGGCTTCGGCAAGATTGACTATTTCCGGTTCGCGGGCCGCGTTCTCTATTGTTGTCGCTCCCCGGGCAAGGACCGCCGCCATCATAATATTCACCGTTGCTCCGACACTTGGAACAGAAAGTACAATATCCGCTCCATGAAGCTCCTCGGTGTAAGCTTCGATATAACCATGATCTATCTCGATCTTTGTTCCGAGAGCCATAAGTCCCTTAAGATGCAGATCAATCGGCCTGGGCCCCCAAGCGCAACCTCCGGGAAGAGAAACTCTGGCATGCCCGCATCGCGCGACTAAAGGGGCCAGCACGTAGATAGACGCCCTCATAGTTCTAACCACCTTATAGGGAGCTTCCTCCGATTCGATTTTAGAAGCGTCTATAACAAGTCTTGATCCCTTAAAATCAATATCTACCCCTAATCCCTCAAGAAGTTCTGACATAGTCGCGGTATCCCTAAGATCAGGAACATTTTCCAGCACACATCTGCCCTCGGTTAGAATCGTGGCGGCCATAAGTGGAAGCATCGCGTTTTTAGCGCCGCTCACATCCACGCCCCCTTCAAGTCTGCTGGGTCCTCTTATAACAAAACTGTCCATACTTTTTCCCCTCTAGCTGCCGGCATATACCGCTGTCACTACGCGGTCAAGCCCGTTAAAATCTTTTGCTGTTTCAATTCTTTCGTAACCTGACATCTCACAAACGCTCTCGACGTAAGCGGCCAGATTATTCCCTATTTCAACGGCTAAAACCCCGCCGTTATTTAAATGAGAAAGTCCGGCATTGATTAAAACGGGATAGAAGTCCTTTCCTTCATTCCCGCCATCGAGGGCTGTTCTGTTTTCATAGCAGGAAACTTCCCTCTGAAGGGAATCAATTTCATCCGTTGGTATATATGGAGGGTTGGATATCAGAAGATCAAATTTATGCCTCTCATCCAGAGAATCGAATGTTGAGGCAACGAAGGGTTGTATCCGCCCGGAAACTCCCAGAAGATCGAAATTCTCTCTTGCCAATTCAACTGCTCGGCGGGAAACATCAAACCCGACACCCCGCCAGCCCTCGTGCCTCCGGGCCAGAGTGCCGGATATAACACCTGTTCCAAGCCCAAATTCAAGAAAACGGACAGAGGATCTATCCCCCAGCATCTCTTCGGTCCGTTCTATCAGCAATTCTGTTTCCGGCCTCGGTATAAACACTCCTTCACGCACACGAAACGGAATAGAGAAGAATTCAGTTTCGCCGAGAATGTATTGAAGCGGAAAATGTTTCGACCTTTTTAATAGATCCGCGCGGTAAATTTTCAGTTCTCTCTGATCAAGAACGGTGTCAAAATCAAGATATAGATCCATTCTTGTACAGCCCCTGGCTTTCGCCAAAAGATATTCGGCGCTCAATCGAGGTGATTCTATGCCGCGCTTAGCAAGGTATTCTTCTGATAGCTTAACCGCGTCCATCACCTTCGGCGGCATACTGCCTTTAAGCCGCCCTTTTTCCACTGACACTCCTTTCGAATACCACTTCTAACTCTTTTCACGGGTTTTTTCTATCTCTTCACTTAATTTCTTTTCTCTTTCCGCTAATAATAACGCTTCGATTATTTCATCAAGATCTCCATCCATTACACTTTTTAGATTATGTGTTGTAAAGTTGATCCTGTGATCACTTACTCTTCCCTGAGGATAATTGTAAGTTCTTATTTTAGCGCTTCTGTCTCCGGACCCGACCATACTCTTTCTCTTCTTCGCTCTTTTTCTATCCCGTTCCTTCTTTGCCTTTTCGAAAAGCCTTGCTCTTAGAACCTTCAAAGCCTTGTCTCTGTTTTTATGCTGTGATTTTTCGTCCTGGCAGCTGACAACCAGCCCTGAAGGGATATGCGTAATCCTTACAGCTGAATCGGTCATATTGACACTCTGCCCTCCGGGCCCGCTCGCTCTGAAGACATCGATCTTCAAATCTTTCTGATCAATTTTAATATCTATTTCCTTAGCCTCCGGCAGCACCGCGACTGTAACCGCCGAAGTATGTATCCGGCCCCCTGATTCAGTTTCGGGAACTCTCTGCACCCTATGCACACCGCTCTCAAATTTCAACTTTCCAAATGCTTGTCTGCCGCTCAGCATGAAAATCAATTCCTTGAAACCACCCGCTTCCGAAGGGTGGCTGCCCATAAAATCGAGTTTCCATTTGTGTTTCTCAGCATACAAACGATACATCCTCGCGAGGTCTCCGACAAAAATCGCCGCTTCATTGCCTCCCGTGCCGGCTCTTATCTCGAAAATAGTGTTTCTTGAATCATCAGGATCTTTAGGTATAAGCAGTAAATTGATCTCCTTCTCAAGTTTCTTTATATCCTCTTTAATTTCAACTATTTCCATTTCAGCGAATTCAACAAGTTCCGCGTCGTCAGAATTTTCAACTACTTCTTTATCTTCTTGCATCCTTTTTTCAAGCTCAAAATAGTTCTTTATCTCAGCAACAGCTTCTTCCAGGTTGCTTCTTTCCACGGCTAGGTCGCGGTAGACTGACTGATTTCTTATTACTTCCGGATCAGCCATCTGCCGCGTTATCTGATCGAAACGATCGAGAATAGTGTCGTACCTTTTTTTGTTGTTCATCTGTAATGCCTCCATAAGACTCTACAGAGCAATTCTAACCCTGTCCTCAAAAAAGGTTTCCAGCTATACATCACTCTAAAGAATTTTGCCGCTGTATTCCAGAAAAATGTAAAATTATAATCACATTCGGCATTGATAAGCCCCCGGCTGTAATAGCAATCAGGATGCGCGTCAATCAATCAACACAGCGGAAGCGTCCGCGGAATGCGAATTAAAGGAAGGAAGTTAAACTTATTTCTTCTTACCGTCCGCTTGTTTTTTTCTGTAATCGCCATATTTACGGTGAAATCTTTCCACGCGTCCCGCTGTATCTACAAGTTTCTGCTTTCCTGTGAAAAAGGGATGACAAGATGAGCAAATTTCCACGTGTATATCTTCCTTTGTGGAACGGGTCTCGATAACATTACCGCAAACACAGGTGATCGTAGTTTTCTTATAGTCAGGGTGAATATCTTTTTTCATTTTCAGCTCCAAAGTTTTTATTACATTTCAACTTCACGGGTACATTAAATCTAATGAGACTCTATCCAATATACAAACAAAATTTGCATTTTTATTTTATCCGCCGGATACGGCAAAGGGTCATCCCGCTATTCTAAACACCCTTAATCGAATAATTACCAAATCTGCAGCACGTAACCGATCTCACATTATGTGTTCATCGACTTAAGAAATCCGGCATTGCTTTTTGTTTTCTTTATCTTTTCAAGGAGGAACTCCATGGCTTCAACGCAGGTTTTGTCGCTTAGGAATTTCCTTAATATATAAACCTTATTTATCACTTTATCGTCAAGAAGCAGTTCCTCTTTTCTTGTTCCCGAACGGAAAATATCTATCGCGGGCCAAACCCTCTTGTCAGCCAGCCTTCTGTCAAGCTGTATCTCAAGATTACCGGTTCCTTTAAACTCTTCAAAAATAACTTCGTCCATCCTGCTTCCGGTTTCAATAAGAGCTGTCGCGACAATAGTCAGACTTCCCTGTTCCTCTGTGTTTCTCGCCGCGCCAAAGAAACGTTTCGGTCTCTGCAGCGCGTTTGAGTCAACACCGCCGGATAATATCTTTCCAGAGTGCGGGACGACTGTATTATGCGCTCTGGCCAGCCTGGTAATACTATCGAGCAGAATAACAACATCTTTCCCGTGTTCAACGAGGCATTTTGATTTCTGAATAACCATATCAGCCACGTGGACATGTCTGTCCGCCGGTTCATCAAAGGTTGAACTGACTACTTCTCCGTGAACAGAGCGTTTCATATCAGTTACTTCTTCGGGACGTTCATCAATCAATAGAACAATCAAGACAATCTCAGGATGATTTGCCGTTATGGCGTGCGCGATTTTCTGAAGCAGTATCGTCTTTCCCGTTCTGGGCGGAGCTACGATAAGAGCCCTCTGCCCTTTCCCGATTGGAGTAAGAAGATTCATAAGTCGAGCGGAAAGATCCTTAGGATCATATTCCAGATTAATCATCTCCTCGGGATAAAGCGGCGTTAAATTATCAAAGAGTGTCTTCTTCTTATTTTGTTTGGGTTCCTCTCCATTTACAGCCTCAACTCTCAATAGAGCAAAATATCTTTCAGAATCTTTCGGGGGTCTGACCTGTCCGTAGATAGTATCCCCGGTACGCAGGGAAAACTTTTTTATCTGTGAAGGCGAAACGTATATATCATCAGGCCCGGGAAGATAATTGTACGAAGGGGATCTAAGAAAACCGTACTTTTCCGGTAGAACCTGCAGCACTCCTTCATTAAAAATATGTCCGTTTTGTTTGGCTTGAGCCGCAAGAATTTTGAACATTATTTCCTGTCTGCGAAGACTGCTGGCCTCACTTATCTCCAGATCTTCGGCAATTTTCATTAATTCTTCAATTTTCTTGCTTTTCAGTTCTACTATATCCATCAGCTTTAGCCCCTTTTGCGTTAATCCTTATGCTTATTTAAGTTGAGAGGTAAAATCTCTTGTTCCCGTCAAATAAAAGCTAACCATTTACTGTGTAAAACAAACCCTAAGAGATATCCCGTAAGCGAAGTAACCTCAAAGCGAAAAGAAATTACCAATTAACTGTCACATGAGATCTCTATGGAATCATTTTTATTAGCGGTAAATACTTCTATTCCAATCCTCTTGCATTCAGACGAATCTAATCATTTCTACAATTATCTGAAGGAGAATCAAGAACGGTAATGAAACGACATTCAAATCTGTGTTTATACTACCCTAACATAACCCCCATGTCAAGTAAAATTGGAGCAATAATCTTCATAACAGCATTTTTCACCGCTTATTAATAACCTTACCCGGCCAGGAGCTCTTAATATTTAAATCAATCTACTTAATTGATCAGAAGATTCAAGTAATTCTTATCCTTCATTCTTCTGGACCTCAAGATATTTTCTAAAGGTTTCTTCCGCTTTTATCTTGAACCCTTTTTCCTTATACGCGAGACTTAGAATCTGCCATCCTTTCGGATCTCCCGGCGCTATCTTTTGCGTATATTCTTCTCCAAACATTATAGCCTGATCAAACAACTTCGCCTGATAGTATGTCAAAAGAAGACTATAAGCGGCCATTTTGTCTTTCGGCTTGACCCTGTGAGCACTTTCGTAAGCTACGATAGCCTTATGAAACTTTTTCTGCTTGCGATAGACAAGGCCGAGATTATGGTAAACAGCGTAATTTTCCTCGCCGCTTCTTTCATACGCGTCAACGGCAATTTCATAAAACTTAGCCGCTTTCGCCCATTCTCCTTTTGCGCGGAAATCCTCTCCGGTACCCTCGATACTTTTAACCTTGGTCGGATCCTCATCAATTAGAGCTTCGAAACTCTCGGCAGCCCTGTCTATATTGCCCCGATCAGCTTCAATCCTCCCGATAATGGAAAGCGCGTTCGTATAATCCTCATGTTCTTTATCCAGGCGCAGCCGCAACGAATCAGTTGCTTCATAGCTTTTTTCCAGATAAACAGAATCCTCATCAGAAAGTGTAAAGGCAATCGTTACAAGCCTCAACCAACTCTTTAACCTTCTCGGATCAGCGTTAGTAGCTTTATCAAATTCTTTAACAGCGCCTTTCAAGTTGCCAAGCTGATACTCGCTTAATCCGTTATTATAATGCCCTGCCCAATTCGATTTTATATTATCTTCCACAAGTTTTTTTTTGTTGGGATCAAGCTCCGCCGCTTTTGTAAAATTTTCATAGGCCAGTCTCATGCTGTCCTTCTTACTATAAGAATATCCCAGCTGATAATACGCTTCAGCGTCATTAGGGTTTTTCTCCAAGCCAAGTTTAGCGCTCTTTATAGCCTTGTCGTAACTTTGAGTCTGATTATGCAGCATAGCGCTTGTCGTCTCTACGCTCTTGCAGCCATATAGACCGCCAATCACAATAAGGACAGCGGCAACTAAAAATAATGACTTTCTCATCGGAACTGATCCTCCTTTTTAAACCATAGTAAAGCTGATTGAACCTCACACTTGACAAATAACAAGATCACAATCTTTTAAAATAAAGTTGCTTCTGTAAAAATTACTGCTTCAACAAATAAATCCAATTGTAAAATGAACATCTTAATATACTTGATTACCGTTAAATTAGTACTCCGCCGCTTTCCTGTCAAGTCTCTTTCCGGCTTCTTAAATCAATATTACAGGGTGTTAGATTTCCATTTAGAAAAAAGTTACAGGGTCAACATCCCAACGAATCTCCGTCTTCTTGAAATTTGACACACCTTTTACGGCCGTATCTATCAAGATTCTCTTCGACTTCGAATCAAAGGTACCCTTAATCAGAATATGGTACCTGTATTTGCCTCTTAACCTTGCAATCCGGGCGGGCGTCGGGCCGAGAAAAGAAAGTTCTCTTTCCAAATCAAGATCACTTAGCGTCTCATAGATTTTGTCTGAGGCGGTTCGCGCTCTATCTTCAGAAGTTGACATTACAGTAAATAATAGCAGGTCTGTTTCAGGAGGATAATTCAGCTCCCTCCTCAAAGAAAGTTCAGTTTCCGCAAAACCGTCAAAATCATGATCTATTAGATAATTGAAAAGATAATGCTCGGGAGCGTAAGTCTGAACCAGGACTCCCCCCCCCTTCTCTCCCCTTCCAGTCCTGCCCGCCGCCTGAGAAAGTAACTGAAATGTTCTTTCGGCCGCCATAAAATCCGGGAAATTAAGTCCGGAGTCAGCCGACAGAATCCCCACGGTTGTAACATTCGGATAATGGTGTCCCTTCGCGACCATTTGAGTGCCCAGAAGCAAGTCGGCATCTCCCCTGGCAAATCTTTCCAGTATTTCGCTGTGACCATCCCGTTTGGATGTCGTGTCAAAATCCATTCTGGCAATCCTCAATCCCGGCATAATATTTGATAATTCCACCTCCACTCGCTGAGTACCGACACCGGCATGAGATATCTTATATGACCCGCAAGCCGGACATTTCTCCGGATAATCATCTCTATATCCGCAATAATGACAGATCAAACCAGCCCCGCGCGTGTGATATGTCAGTGAAATAGAACAATTAGGGCAGGTGTCTATCCACCCGCATTTTCGACATTGAACAAAATTCGCGTGTCCGCGCCTGTTAAGCAACAGAATAGACTGTTCTCCGGCCGCGTGACTTTTCGCGATAAGATCAAGCAGTTTATCTGAAAAAACCTGCCTGCTCCCGCGCATATCGACTATTTCTACAGGCGGCATCTCGCCCCCCGTCGGCCTGGTCCGCAGCTGGAAATAGTAATCTCCGGAATTCTTGAATTGAAAGTATCTTGGAAGAGACGGGGTAGCTGAACCCATCAGCAAAACCGCGTTTTCATTTCGAGCCCTGTAGAACGCGACGTCAACAGCGTTGTAGTGGGGCTTTTCCTGCTGTTTATAAGATGCGTCCTGCTCCTCGTCAACTACAAATATTCCAAGGTCTTTCATAGGAACAAAGACGGCTGACCTGGGGCCTATCACAATATCAAGCTCCCCCGTGGAAGCCTTTTTCCATATCGCGTATCTTTGAGCGCCCGTCAGCCTGCTGTGCAGTACAGCCACTCTATCTCCGAAGCGTCTTTTAAACCGTACTGTAATCTGAGGGATCAAAGCGATTTCCGGTATTAACAGTATTGCTCTTTTTCCGTAATTAAACGCCTCCTCAATACACCGCATATACACCTCTGTTTTGCCGCTTCCCGTAACCCCATGCAGCATAACACTCAGATGCTTCCCCTCTTTCATCCCTTCTGTTACAACCTCAAAGGCTTTTTCCTGTTCATCATTAAGTTTTGGAGAGTTTATTTCCCGGGGGAAACTTCTTTGTGAAATTTCTTCCGGGCTGAACCGCTGTTTACCTGTAATCCCCGCGGGAAGCATTACTTTTAGAATTTCACCTATCGGATGAAGATAATAATCAGCCATCCACCCCGCTAAATCAAGCAACTCTTCATTTATCAAAGGAGTTTTGTCAACGAGGGCTGAAAGCTCCCGTATTCTGAAATTTCCCCGGGGTTTACCGCAGAATGAAAGAATATAGCCCGTCAGCCCCCTTCTTCCAAACTTCACCTTAACCCTGCAGCCGGGATTGACCAATTCCGCCATTTCCGGCGGAACTCTGTAAGTAAAAACCCTTTTTACGGGAACCGGCAAAACAACGTTGACATATTTTTTTTTAAGATCTTCAGCTTCCATAGCAGACAGGAGTATATTATGAAAGCTGCCGCGGAGCAATCCTAAATATTATTTTCTGGTGTAAAGGTATTCATTCACTTTTTCTATAAGCTTGCTCGGACTGAAGGGTTTTACAATATAATCTGTAGCTCCAACTTCATAACCGAGCCTCTTATCTATTTCTCTACCCTTTGCTGTCAGTAAAATAACAGGGATTTTCTTTGTCAACGGATCAGATTTGAGAGCGCGGCATGCCTCATACCCGTCAACTTTGGGCATCATTATATCAAGTATTATCAAATTAGGCTGTTCTTTCCGAGCTTTCTCTATAGCTTCTTCTCCATTAGAGGCGGATACCACCTCATATCCTTCCGCCTCAATACTGAATTCCAGTATCTGAGTAATATTTGCTTCATCATCAACCACAAGAACTTTTCTTTCAGTCATACTTCCTCCTCCACTTTTTCTGTTTCTTCATTAATGTTATCGATTTTCCTGCTGAATTCAGGTGAATAAAAGTAGTCTTCCAGGTCTTCAATTTCTTCAAATCCTCTTAATTCATCCAGCACTTCCAGGAAAGCATTTACTATCTCGGGGTCGAATTTCTTCCCGGCGTTGGCGGAAATCTCCTCAGCCGCTTCATCCAGAGAATAGCCGCGTCTGTAGGGGCCGTGAGTAACAAGGGCCCTGAAAGAATCTATTACAGTTATTATTCTTGTTCCCATATCAGCTTCAGTAGATTTGATACCATCAGGATATCCCGTTCCGTCATAACTTTCATGATGATTACGTACCATCTTCATTACTCTCTCGTCAAGCGCCATAGGGGAAAGAAGCAAATAACCGATATCGGTATGTTTCTTCAGTTTTTCCCACTCTTCTGCCGAGAGACTCTCCCTTTTACCCCTTATATATCCCTCTATTTTCATCATCCCGACATCATAGAGATTCATCCCGAGATAAAGAGCCGCCAGGCTGCTTTCTTCTATATTAAGGCGCTTTCCCGTCTGGACGGCCAGCCTGGAATACAAAGACAGGTTTTTGCTTCCAATACTTTCTCTGAAATTGAGAATACTCCTCATCGCCTCTTTTAAATCGGCAAAGTTTGTGGAAATAACTTCATACGCTTCAAGTTTGCTCAGCATCGCGCTTATTATCCCGCTCAATACCTCCAAAACCTCTTTTTCAGGACCGGAAAACCTTCTTCCCTCAACATGGTCGCTTACATTGAGTACTCCCGTCACTTTCCCGTTTTCCTTTAATGGAACTGAAATAAAGGAATTTGTGCCGTAATAAGCAGAATTATTAGAACGTTTATAATTGGCGTTCTCTTCTATATTTCTGATATATATAGCCCTTCCCTCCTGAAAAACACGCCCCGCTATTCTTTCACCAACCTTAACCTTAGTATTCTGAACAAATTCAGGATCCATTCCCTTAGCCGCGACAACCCTGAGGACGTTTTCATCTTTATCCAGCTTCATAATTGAGGCCTTTCTCGCCTGCAGAAAACCGGCCATCATCTCCACAAGAAGGGATAAGAATTTTTCCCTCTGATGTCCCGTCGTTCCAAAAACCTCTGAGCTATTGCGTCTACGAATTATTATATCATCCCGCACGGGAAGCAATACAATAAATTTAGCTCCCGCGCGCTTTAAGTTTTCAACCCAAATCCGTCCCTCATGCCATTTAACAATATCTTTGCATATAGCAAGACCCAATCCGGATCCGCCGTATTCTCTGGTATTGCTGTTATCAACCTGGTAGAATCTTTCAAAGACCTTTTCCAGCTGCTGTTCCGGGATTCCCTTCCCCGTATCCTGAACTACTATTCTGACCGCGGAAGCTTCCTCGTCGAGGGAGATTGATATTTCTCCCTTATCCGGGGTAAATTTCAAGGCGTTTTTCATAAGATTATCAATCAGTTGATATATCATTTCCCTGTCAGCCTTCATTACAACATGCGATTTCGGTAAATGAAGATTGCAGTTAATTCCAGCGGAAGATATTTCGTCTTCAAGATTATTATAAACGTCCTGGATAATATTATTAATATCGCACTTTCCTTTTTTGCGCTTCAGCTGTCCGCTTTCCATCGTTGAATAATCAAGAATATTATCGACAAGATCAATTACCCTGTTATTCTCCTCTGTCATCACGCTCAGAAAATCCTTTATTGTATCTCTCTTTATGGAAACGATATTTTCAATAATAGTTTCGGCGTATGCCTTTATCGAAGTAAGAGGAGTCCTGAGTTCATGTGATACTATCGACATGAAATTAGTTTTTAATTGATTGGCGTTTTCAAGTTCATCTTTACACTTTGACAGTTCGGCTTCTTTCCTGTAACAGTTTTCCTTGAGTGTTTCTTCGCGAATCAATTGAGCGGCCAGCCCTGAGCATAAACTTAGAAAAATCTGATCGGCATTGACTGTCTCGTCGAAAAAACCTATTATAAACGATCCCGCATTACTGGTTCCCTCCACTATCGGATATATGAAGATGTTATCTTTCTTCCACGTAATCGATCCGGGAACAAAGACGCTGCTGTCACCCCCGAGGATGCCGCGGTTGAATTTATATCCGCCTCCCTCTTTAAATCTATCATCGAAATATTCAGTATATTTATCTTTAGGATGGGAAATGCCGGTCTCCGGCGGGACAGCCTCTCCGGCGCATCCTCTTAGATAAAAATGATCATCTTTGTATTTCTGAGTTCTTAATAACACAAAATCCGCTCCGGATTCTTCATAAACCGATTCGGCAATCTCCTGGTAGTTTTCGGAATCTTTCGGGTTCAGCAGGGTTTTTTCCCGCAGCCTGAGAAATTTTTCATACACCCGGTTTTCAACAACTTTCTCCCGGCGTACCATTGAACTGCCGGCTGAAGAGACGGCAAGAATCGCGAGCCCGCCTATATCAGAAAGAAAAATAAATTGTCTGCCCAACATTCCTTTTGGGATTAATCCCGCGAGAGATAAACCTTCAACTAACGCGGCCATACAGAACATAGCCGCTACAGTACTCCACAAAGCAGCGTTTGAAGAATCCTCTTTCTTTAATTCCTTTAGAAGCGCCGCCCAGAAACCAAGTGACGCGAAGGCCCAGGTTAGCAATATAAGATTTGAAAAGGAAAAGCCGATCCATGACAACGAGAAACTGAGAACCGCCAAAAACACACCGCCGACCAACCCGGCTGAAAGAATATTTTTGTTCCACCCGATTCTGAATTTTCCCTCGGCGGGCTTAAGGAAAGATGCCAATAAAATATAGAGTCCCGCCTGCCCGGCGGCAAAAGAAGCAATCGGCAGAAAAGATCCGCTTCCCAAAAGGGGACTAATAAATATCCATCTCGAAAAGAAGATAAAAACAAGGCCGGACAAGACCTTCCAGCTCTTCGATTTATTCCCCGCGTCAAAACCCACCGCCACTGCCGTTACAGACATAAGCAGAAAAACAGCAAGGTATGTTACCGATCCCGAATACCCCGTGAATATTTCTTCTATTCCTGCTCCAAGCAAAACTTCTCCCGGCTCAATGAAGAATTCTATTACTTAATTTGGCTTTCATTCTGTCAGTTATATTCAAATACTCTTCTACTTCCATATGTCCTTCATCCATCAGAACATCTATAAACGCGCTGACAATTGCCGCGTCAAACTGAGTGCCCGCATTTTTTACCAACTCCTCGACAGCTTCTACCACTGTCATCTCATCCCTGTAAGGCTTTTTGCTTACCATAGCGACAAACGCGTCAATAACAGCTAATATCCTTGAGCCTATCGGTATCTGATCCCCCTTAAGACCCATCGGATAACCTTTGCCGTCAAAATGTTCATGATGAAAGAGAACAATCTTACTTACTTTTTCCACAAATTCAAAGGGTCTGAGCAGGTCAGTTCCCCTTTGGGGATGACTTCTTATCTTGTTTATATCTTTTGACGAAAGAGATAATGTTTTATTAAGGATGTCTTCACTGACACATGACATGCCGATATCATGCACGCTGGAGACAAATTGAATTACTCTAATCTCTTTTCTTTCCAGATCGAGCTTCTTGGCAATTTTAACGGTCCAATTAACGGATTCTTTCCTTAAACCTGATTTATCCCTCTCAAATATTTCCAGCAAAGAGCGCAGCGAATGTATCGTCTCTTTAAGAAAAGCGTTAAAGTCCTGTGACATTCTCATTCTTTCTATGACTTTTGAAATTCTCATGCTTAGGCTTTTAAGTAAATCCAGGTCATCTTCATTAAAAGATTTGCCCGATAACTTATTATTCACATTTATTACACCCAGAATAGTCGAGCCGATCACAAGAGGAACACTTATAAGGGATTTTGTCTCGTATTGAGATTTTCTGTTTGAGTCGGTGATCCCGACTTCTTCAATATTTTCAATAAGCAGCGGTTTGCCGCTCTCAGCAACTTTACCGGCCACACTGCTGCCTACTTTTACTCTCGCGTTTCTGACTATCTCACTATTCAGTCCGTAAGCATCTTTGATGAACAATTCTTTTCTTTCCTCATCGAGAATCATAATGGATACTATCTTCGCCGAAAGAACCTCAGCTACTACACGGACTGAAAGTTCGAACATTTCGTTTATTTCATTTCTGGAATCTGTCGCGTCTATAAGGAAACCAAGTAGATTATTAAAGTTATGCTCCTTGGGAAGAGTAAAAATAAATTCTGTTCCTTCGCCGACTTCGCTCGTTACTTTTATATACCCGCCGTGCTGCTCGACAATATTCTTTACTATTGCGAGGCCAAGCCCAACACCTTCGTTAAACCCGGTATGAGCTTGATAGAATCGTTTAAAAACATTTTTTAACTTATCTTTAGATATCCCTTTTCCTTCATCTCTGACGGTAACCTTTATTGATACGGCGTCTTCTGCGGCTTCAATATATATTTTTCCTTTCGCGGGCGAGAACTTTATGGCATTCCCTATCAGATTTATAAACACCTGCTTTATCAAGTCTTCATCGCCGTCAACCCAAGGAATTTCGTCTGAAATATTCACAATCAGCCCGAGATCTTTATCCTTAAAATACGGCTGCATGGAAGATTCCACATTCTGAATCAATTCCTTTAAATGGAAAACTTTTCTCTTCAGAGCCTTCCGCCCGAATTTTATCTTGGAAACATCAAGAACTTTATTAACCATACGGATGAGTCTTTCCGTCTCATTCGAAATAACACCCAGAAATTCTTCGCGTTCTTTGAAATCAGAATCAGCGGCGTGCTCTATCAGAGATTCAACATAGGCTTTGATAGACGTCAAAGGAGTCTTAAGCTCGTGGGAAAGATGTGAAATATATCCCATCTTCAATTTATTAGAGCTCTCGAGGTTTTCATTTTCCGTTTCAAGTTTATCTATCCGTCTGTTCATAACTTCGTGTAATTTGCTTTTCTCAATAGCTCCGGCAACCTGACCGCTTAGAATTGTAAGAAGCTTCAAGTCTTCTTCCGTAAAGGCTTCCTCGGTTACATCACCAACCATTATTATCGCCAGGCTGATATCATTTGAAATAACAGGTATAGCCAGTAGAGATTTGAGTTTATTCCCCTTAAGCAGTTTTGACGCTGAACCTGAAGGATGATCTTTAATACTGTTAATCACAAGACCTTCCTTCAACTTAACTACTTCTTTAATTAAAGGATCCTCTTTCATTTCAGGGGTTTGTTTTACGCTTCTGGCATCTTTTACGTCGAGTTCAATATATTTGAATACTTCATGTTTTTCAGTAAATAAAACAGCTCCGGCCCACGGCCTTCTCAGGAGAAGTGTTGTTTCCTTGCAAACCATTTTCATCAATGTTTCAAGGCTTATCACCGAATTTATTCCCAAGCTTATATCATATAACCTCGTTAATTCGAGTATTCTCTTCCTGGATTGCTCTATTTTCTTTTCAACGTTCCGGAAATAGACTCTGAATTTCTCATGATACGTGTTGAAAAGAAAAATCATAAGCCCCATGAATCCGGCTAGAGCCAGCAAAGTGCCGATTAGAAAGTGTTCGTTCATAATTGAAGAATAATCGCCCTGATAACAGGAAAAATGAGGAATTGAACCGCTTATTTCAAGAAGGCTGAGCGCTCCTATAACAGTAACTGTTACTAATGTAAGAATGATCCCCGTGGAGATGGAAGGGATAAGTCTGCTGGAAAAGAACAACGGCAGAATTACTAAAAACAAAAACGGACTCCACGCAGAACCGGTCAGATATACGAGAGAGAGTACAGTCGCCAGATCCACCACTATTGCCAGCCAATTTAGAAGATTGATCCCTTTTTCACTTTCTTCTAAAATGAAACCTTCAAGCCCGGCAACAATAAAATTAAGTAAAGCGGCCCCCATAAACAAAAACACGACAAGATCTGTTCTGTAAGTAAACCCCGCTAATTCTCTGGCAAGGTATACTATGCAGAAAATCGCCACCAGCTCTATCATTCTGATGTTTATCGCGTTCGTCAGTTCCCGTAATTTGTTTTTTCTTGCAATTTCCTCAAACATATCTCTATCACACCGTTTTTTCATGTGCCGGAGTATCCGAAACCAGCACCGGCACAGAGACGACCACAGTTGTGCCAACTCCCGGAACACTTTGCAGATCTATTTTGCCGTTGATAAACGAAACGGCATCCGCCGCCATGGAAAGCCCCAAACCCAACCCGCATTTACTATCTGATGGGTCAACACGAAAGAAGGGAAGAAAAACCTTCTCTTTCATGTCTTGAGGAATTCCCGCGCCGTAATCATAAACATTTATTATAAGAAGTTTTTCATTTTGATCCGTTTTGTCATCACCGGAAAGTCCGGCCGTTACTCCCGGAGGCGTAGAACTTCCTCCGAATTTTTCAGCATTTGAAAAGAGATTGCCCAGCGCGACCTCAAGATATTTTTTTCTCAATTTTACCGGGGGAATATTCTTGTCTACTTCATTTACAATTTTCCCGGGATTCTCACAATACTTGCCGAGTACCTGATCCACCAAATCGCTGAATCTGACTTTCTTCATCTCACCAATTAGCTGCCCGGATTGTTTAATGCTGAGCATTCGAATGTACATCTCGACTAGAGACTCCAGACCATTTACGGCTTCCTCTGTTTTACGAAAATATCTTTTTTCCTTACTTCCCATTTTCGGAAAACTCGATTCGAGAAGCCCCAGATACCCTTTTATCGAAGTCAGAGGCCTGACAAATTCACTGCCTACCACCGAAAGAGCGGAATTGAATCTAACTTTGTAATTATCTATCTTTTTTTGAAGAGTTTTCAGCTTTTCCTCTAACTCCGGTGAAGTTGAAGATTGGGGCATCTCTTCTTTATTTATAATTGTCATTGAGCGCTTCCATTTCTGACATTAATTTCACGTGAATACCTATAATCGATAACCTCCGGAGACAGTAAATATAGATCACCTTTCTATCTCACTTTTTCCGGCATTGCTCTTACGCCTCTCTCTTACTAAGACGCTTCCGTCCATATTCTTGCCGAATTTCTTAAGTTCAGATGTTATATCACTTACGTGCGCGTAGTGTTTCAAACGTCCATTATTATTCGCTACAAACGCGATTGTCAGAGACATAAGGGGCACTTTGCTTATTTCTCCCGTCCTGTCCCGTATTTCCAGATACCCCTTGGCGATATCCTCTTCATCCATAAGCACGGAAATTTTATTGCCAAACTCGTCAATGATGCGTCTCGCGATAATCTCAGCCCTGCTTACTGATGTAATTACCACAAAATCGTCCCCCCCTATATGACCGATAAAATCCTTTTTGTTTCCCGCTGAATAAACCGATTCGTTTATGATATCAGCAAGTAAGAGAATCGTTTCATCCCCTCTCTGGTAACCGTAATAGTCGTTGTATGCCTTGAAGTTATCAATATCCACATACAAGAAGGCGAAGGCCTCCGATTTTCCTATTAAACTCTCTAATTTCTGCCTGATGACCTTATTGCCCGAAAACCCCGTAAGCGGATTCGCGTCTTTTTGCTTTTGCCCCCAGTCAAGAACATTATTCACTCTGAGCAGGAGTTCGTCATTTGAGTAAGGTTTTATCAGGTAATCATTCGCTCCATTTTTAAGTCCCTGAATCTTATCGGGCATCTCGCTTTTAGCAGTCAGCATTATCACGGGAATCTGACTGGTTCTGATTTCTTCTTTCAGCTTCGCGCACACTTCAAATCCGTCCATTAAAGGCATCATAAGGTCAAGAATAATAAGATCGGGTATTCTTCCGCGTGCCTCGCGCAAAGCCTTTCTGCCGTTTTCCGCGCATATGACTCTGTATCCGTTTCTTTCAAGCTGAAACTTTAGAATCCTGCGTATATGTTCTTCATCATCTACTACTAATATTTCAGGCGTTTTTCTATCTGTATATTCCATCGAGTCTCCGCAAGTTGTTGTTCATTGACGCGTTACAGCCTTTAAAATCAAACTGAGTAAGACAAAAGATAAGCCAATTCAACTATTGGATTTCCGCAATTTACATGCCAAGTCTATTCAAAAAGACGGAGGGCAGCGCAGCTCGAGGAACCAGGGTGTAATCATAACCATGACAGACCGTTACATATATATATATTTATTGTTAAAAGGCTTAATTCAGTGATCACCACAGTGCTTTTTGCACATGGATTTCCGATTTTGAAAATGGAATATTACTAAGAAGCGGATCAGCTCCAGGATTTGAGCATTCCGCGTGAGAATGTGTTGAGATCTATATTGTCTGTTATCCCCGATTTAATCTTGTACATACCGGCGCATGCTATCATCGCGGCATTATCCGTACAGTATTTAACATGGGGCCAAAATACATCAACCCCCATAGCTCCAAGCCTTTCGGCGGCCAGTTCTCTAAGCCGCCCGTTTGCCGCCACCCCGCCCGCGAGATAGAGTCTGCTGACATTTTTTCTGCCTGCCGCGATAACAGCTTTCAGAACAAGCACATCGGCTATAGCCTCCTGTGCCGAAGCCGCCACATCACTTACTATAGAAGGGGATAACTTCCCCAGTGATTCTATCTTGAGTCTCACGGCTGTTTTTAAACCGGAGAAAGAATAGTCACATTCACCTGAATTTTTAAGTCCTCTCGGGAAATCGAACAATTCCGGATCGCCCTCCAGGGCGGCCTTTTCAACCGCCGGCCCTCCGGGATAGGGCAATCCCAGAAGTTTTCCGATTTTATCAAACGCTTCCCCCGCGGCGTCATCCCTGGTCCCGCCCAAAAACTCATATACCCCTATTTTCTTTACGTATATAAGCTGTGTATGCCCCCCGGAAACCACCATCGCCAGAGATGGAGTTATGAAATTATCTTCCAGATCATTTGCCAGAATATGCCCTTCAAGGTGATGCACGCCGATCAGCGGAACACCGCTTCCATAAGAAAGCCCCTTCGCGAAAGAGAGCCCCACGAGGAGAGAACCTGTAAGCCCGGGTCCGTTTGTCACACATATTCCCGACAGATCGTCAAGATCAACTCCCCCGGTTTCCATCACACTCTCATAGAGGGGCAAAAGAGTCTTCATGTGCGACCTGGAAGCGATTTCAGGAACAACGCCTCCGTATTTTTCGTGAGCAAGCTGAGCCGCGGTCTTGTGAACAACAACCCCTCCGCGGTCGGAATAAAGGGCGCATGCTGTGTCATCGCAGGAAGTTTCTATCCCGAGGTACAATTTCTCCATCTCTTAGCCCCTTCTCTATAACATTCTCCAAGGAGTCAGGTTCATGTATATGACGCGCGGAGCCCTGCGTTTATCCACAAGTGTTACAGAAGCGTTAGCTATTGTAATTCTGTGCATCATATCAAGATCCATCTTAAGGAAAGTTGTAATGACCGGTTTTATAATATCACTGTGAGATACTATCGCTGCCCTTCCTTCCTCTTTTAACGAAAGGTCATCTATAAACTCGACGGCGCGTTTGGTGATTCCCTCGATATCTTCATGTTCGGAGAAAGCAGAGCGCGTGGGCTTTTCAGTATACAGCTTAAAATCCGGGTCATCCTTAAGGTCTTTGTAAGTTTTGCCCACCCAATTCTCGAAGGAAGATTCGTCCAGTCTTGGATCTTCCCGTATATTAACCCTCAGCACATCAGATAATATATCGGCTGTTTGCCTGGTTCTCTTTAGAGTGCCGGAATATATTATTTCGATTCCTTCATCTGAAAGAAATTCGGCGGTTCTTCGCGCCTCTTCCCCGCCGGTTTTATTTACGGGGACTTTGAGCCTGCCCATAACTCTTTTTTCCCTATTCCAGTCTGTCTGCCCGTGTCTTATAAAGTAAAGAAGCATTACAGCAAACTCTCCTCAATAACTGTTTTAAGTATATTTATTGACATACCCGCGACTGAAATTGCCTGCGCTGAATCCTGTTCTTACTTTTACTCGATTCAGTCCCGGCTCTATCTCGCTTAAAATATATGTTCATATCCTGATTGTCCTATCTCTCTTTCCCGCCCCTTTCGATCTCTCAAAAAGACCTTTCTGTCACCGTCAGTTATTTTTCCTACCGGGAAAATTCCTTCCGCCTTAAAACTCCCGCCGGCGCCTCTGAGCGTGGCGATTTGACAATATTCTTCCCCGCTGCTTAAGGCCAGAGAAATGATTAAATTCCTGCTGATTTCGGGTAAATTCAACAGCACACGGGGCACGGGCATATATTCCTCATCGATTAAAGCTCCAACACCGCTCTCCGAGCACAAAGCGGCAAGATCTTTCCCGACTCCGTCACTGACATCTATCATAGATGTGATCTCTATCCCTTTAGCTTCAATCCCCGGTATATCCAGGGGGCGGGCCGGGGGAACAAGATATTGTCTGATTAAACCCAATCCTCCGGATACAACAGAAGGAATGCCCCTGTTGCCGCAGAACCGTTTTATCTCTTCAGGTCCGGCGGAGAGATCCATTTCAGAGACAAAATCTCTCAGAATCTTTCTTATTTTACGGTCTGAAGGAAGGATCGCGCCAGCAAGGTCATCCCCCTTATGAATCTCAAAAAGATCTTTTACAAGCCTCATACCCGAAAGAGAACCCCCGCACTCCCCTGTCATCACTATCAGATCGCCGGGGGCGGCGCCTTTCCTTCTTACCGCCTTTCCCGCGGGAACTTCTCCCGTGATGGCAATATTAAAAAAGCCTCCGCCCGGGCTGTATACCGTGTCGCCTCCAGCGAGCTCTATACCGTAATAATCACACCCCAGCTTCAACCCCTTTACAATTTCATCCAGTTCTTCCTGCTTGCACCCCTTGGTCAAACCGGCTGTTACAAGAATAGCCCTTGCCTTTGCTCCCATCGCGAATATATCGGAAACATTCGAAGAAATCACTTTTTGTACTGCCTGAGACAAAGTCGAAAAAGAAAGATCGTAATGCACACCCTCTACGACGGCATCGGCGGCGAGAACTATTTCCCCCCTGCCGGAGGCCAGCAAAGCCGCGTCATCTCCGATCTGAGCTTCCGGAAAACCCCTTTTGAGTGTCTCTATAACAGTGCTCTCTTTCATCTTTTCTCCATGAGAGATTTAAAAACGGGTAGTCGAGTTGTTAATAAAACCCCATATTCATATCTGTCCGGACGCGGCGCAAAAACCGCGGGCTTTTCTCAAATGTAATCACGGGCTGCAGCCGGCAACATTTTCAATTTCTTTTACCGCGCGCGGAACCGCTCTCAAACAATCACCCGCTATCATCGAACGCTCTCCATAATCAAAGGCCGCTATATCTGCCGCCCGGGAGTGAATATATACACCCAGCCTCGAAGCCGACTCTCCGCTGCAGCTCTGAGCAAGCAATCCTCCGATTGTTCCGGTTAAAACATCTCCGCTTCCCGCGGTTGCCTGCCCCGGGTGCCCCGGAACATTCACGTATACATTGCCGTCCGGCAACGCCACGAGAGTAGGAGAACCTTTGTGGACAAGCGTAATCCTGCTTCCTTCTATCAAAGAAGATATTGCTTTTATTCTCTCTTCGGGGGTTTCCGGAACTTTTTTCCCTGTAAGCCTTCTCAGCTCTCCCGAATGGGGAGTCAAAACAATTTCTTTATCCCTTGATAAATTCAAAAGTGTTTCATAATCCCCTTCGAAAGAATTGATGGCATCGGCATCTAAAAGAACAGGGGCTCTGCAGCGGGAAACAAAATCTTTAATAAATCCCGCGGTTTCTTCATCCGTTGTAAGGCCCGGCCCGATAGCGGCAGCGTCATACCTGATCTTTCCGTTCAATACTCCGAGAGCGTCCTTTGAAATAGAACCATCCTGTGTTTCAGGCAGAGACACAAAGATTATCTCCGGCGCAGCCGATTGGACTGAACCTCGAATCGATTCGGGGCCGGCCATGTATACTATTCCGCATCCCGTCTTCAGCGCGCTCAGGGCGCTCAGCTGCGCGGCCCCGGAGTATCTCCTGCTTCCCGCTACAACGAGAAGAGAGCCGCACTCGAATTTATGAGCTTCAGGGGAACGAAGAGGAAAATCAGCCGAGGCCAGCAAAGCGTCAAGCATATGAACCTTCAGCCCGCTTTCTTCAATTACATTTTCAGGCACTCCTATATCTACAACTTCAAGATCTCCGGTATTACTCTTCCCCGGATTAAACAGCGCAGCGAACTTAGGCAGAGCCATTGTAGCTGTTAAATCAGCTTTTACCGCCGCTCCCATAATTTCAGCCGTTGTTCCGTTAACTCCGGAGGGAATATCCACGGAAAGAACCGGCAGCGGAGAGTTGTTTATAAGCTCTATTAGTTCTAAATATTTGTCCCTTACCGGACTGTTTATTCCAGTTCCCAGAAGGGCGTCTATGACGAGATCGCTCTTTTCAAGCTCCTTCGCCGCTAATCCTTCCCATCCGGGCCTGTAAAGTAATATTTCCTTTATTCTTTTCTTTTCTCTCAGAGTTTCAAGCCGTGAATAATTAGCGGAGGCGTCGGGGGAAAATTCTTCCGCTCTGTGAAGATAATATAACACTACTTCCGCGCCCGTTTCGGCAAGCAGCCTGGCAACGACAAGACCGTCGCCGGCGTTATTCCCCTTTCCGAGGAAAATCGACACATGAAGATTTTCCGGCACTTCATAATACCCGGTGATCAATTCAAATATTCCCCGGCCGGCTCTTTCCATAAGCGTCAATCCCTTAACGCCGCCTCTGATAGTGGCCTGGTCGATTTTTTTCATTTGGCCGGCAGTTACGACACGCATTTCACTCCCCCCTACTGTTGAGTTGATCAATAACCCCTAGAAGACTCGATATATCATCAATTTCGTAATCCGCACCCGAGGATTCGGTGCCAAATGTGTCGCCGTATCTTGCAAACACAGTCTTCATTCCAAGCTCTGAAGCGCCCGCGATATCCCTCTCGGGCCAATCTCCAATCATCAGCGCTTCCTCCGGCTTTAAACCAAGTTCGTCCAGAACGGCTTTGAACGGGGCAGGACTTGGTTTCTGCTCTCCCGTATCTTCGAAGGCAAGAGCGACATCAAACATGTGATGAAGCTTAAGATAACACAACCTGAGCCACGCTTCCTCGCGGGGAGCGTCGGAGACCACCGCGAGTTTAAACCCGCGCTTTAAGAGTTCTATCAATGTGCTGTTTACATGCGGGTAGAGAACTAAAGACGCTTCCCTGGCTCTTCTGTAAGCTACTATTCCCGCCGCCATGATTTTATAATTGACTTTGCCTATGAGTTTTACCAGAAGTTTGTTGAACACTTTCTGATGCTCTATTCCCTCTTCTTCGTATATCTTAAATATTTCTTCTTCTATCCTTTCATTGGAAAAGTCAAGCCCCGCGTCAACCATAGCCTTGACAGCCGCCTCTATGGCGGACTTCTTCATCCTCACGAAATCTGTTAGTGTGTTATCAAGATCAAATATAATCAATTTAACCATATCTTTCTCCTTGCCGCGCGCCAATATCCCAATATATTCTAATACTATGCCACGTTATGAAAAGAATTATCCGGATGAAAACAAACTGCCCGATTTAAAACCTTCCATCTTCGATCTAATTAACAACTATCTTCTTCTTTCCTATTCCGCGGCGTGTTTTATGATCTACTTTTCTGTCTCCAGCATCCTTTATTTTAATAACTGGATTATTCTCTCCATAATACTGCCCGGGCTGATCGCCTTCGTTCTGCCTTTGTACCTCCTTGCAAAAAGGTTTTCCACGGGATTCCTCTATGAATACCGGATAAAGTCTCCCGATTCTTCGATAGCCGTTCTGGTTATGCTTATCGCGTTAAGCGCCATCCTGCCCGTCGACGCGCTCTCCAGCTATTTTGAACAATACAGATCGGTCGATGCTGATTATACCAATTTACTGATATCAATCAAGCCCAAAGGGCCGGCGAGTTTTCTTGCAGCCGCTTTTGGCTTGGTAATCGCGGCCCCCTTCTCTGAAGAGCTTCTTTTCAGGGGGTTTATTCAAAGAATTATGCAGAGAAATACCCGTAAGATCCTTGCTGTAATATTATCAGGCGTTATCTTCGGCGCTTCACATTTTGACTTAACCCTCATTCCCGGGATTGCTGTTCTGGGGATAATCTTAGGCTATATATTCTTAAGAACCGGAAATCTCTTTTATTCCTTTTCCGCTCACGCCCTTTACAATTTCATTTCCCTGCTCAGGCTCCATTACACGTCAGAGGCCGATATCAAGAGCGGTGAAATAGCATCACCGTCCGGAAGCTGGGTCCTTCTGTCAATTTTAGTTTTCTTTCTCGCAATATACCTCTTCGAAACGAAGACGGCTAACGGAGAAAATTAAGGAAAGTGAGATCTAAGATCCTGCTTCCCTTTTTCTTCATCCACAAAATATAACAACACGGCGCCCGTTATGAAAAGCAGGGAGATCGATGAAATACCGATTCTGGTGGACGTTTCACTGCTGAACCCCGCTCTTCTTGCAAAGAGGCCGAGGCCGCCGATTAAGACCGGCCCTATAATTGCCGCGAACTTTCCTATCATATTATAGAACCCGAAATATTCAGCCATTTTCCCCTTCGGTATAATTTTCGCGTAAAAAGAACGGCTCAGGGCCTGGATTCCGCCCTGAACGAGCCCCACAACAACAGCTAATAAATAGAATTCCTCTCTTCCGCTTATAAAAGCCGCCCACACTGAAACAAAGAGATAAACTCCTATAGCGAAAAATATTCCCCTTCGAGCTCCCACCTTCACACCGAGGGCGCCGAAGGCCATCGCGGACGGAAACCCCACAAATTGAGTAATAAGAAGAGCTATAATTAAATCGTTCCTTTCGAGCCCTATCGACAGACCGTAATCAACCGCCATCCTGACAACTGTATCAACGCCGTCTATGTAAAACCAGTACGCGAGCAGAAACATAAAAATCGTTCTAAGGCTTCTTATTTCCCTGAACGTTGATCTCAACTCTGAAATCCCGGACTTTATTATTTCTCCGGGGCTGCCTGCCCTTTTCCCCCGAGGTTCTTTTACAAAGAGAATCAGCGGAATTGTAAAAAGAGCCCACCAGATTCCCACCGACAGAAAAGAATATTTAACCGCCGCCTCTGAAGACGATAAGCCGAAAGCCGCCGGGCGCAGAGTCATCCATATATTCAGCGCGAACAGGATTCCTCCGCCGAGATATCCGAGGGCATATCCAAGAGAAGAGGTAAATTCCATTCTTTTCTCTGATGAGACAAGCCCGATAAGGGAATCGTAAAAAATGTTTCCGCCGTTGAAAGCAATAGAGGCAGCCGCGTAGAACAGTAAGGCGAATTCCCAGTTGCCCTCAGCGACAAAAAAGAGGGCGGATGTTAATACCGCCCCCGTAAAACCAAAAAAGACAAGAAACCTTTTTCTTGCCGATCCCCTGTCCGCTATCGCTCCCAGAACAGGCGCCAAAAGAGCAATGCTGATGCTGGCAAGTGAAACGCCTATTCCAAGTCTGGCCGTACTGACAGTCGCATCCACATCCCCGCACCAGTAACGCTTAAAAAATACCGGGAAAAATCCCGCGATCACCGTCGTGGCAAAAGCGGAAGCCGCCCAATCGTACATACTCCAGCCGAAAACAGCCTTTTTATCATCCTTTCTCACGTGTCCCCCGCTTCGGCCCGGAAATTCTCATTTGGCTATATCAGAAGGCGAAAAACAATTATGGCGTATATCAAAAAGGGAGCCGTTCGGCTCCCTAAAAGGGCAACAATTTCCAGAAGTCTTTATTTGTTTGATAACCCCAGTTCTTTTCCGATACTAATCTCCCCGTTATCTATCCTTATATTGAAGCCGCAGTCCGGGTTATTACATACCCAGGCCTTATAAGTGATAGGGGCGCCGTCTCTTCCATAATCTGAAAGAGGGAGAAGTATTCCCTTTTCACACTTCAAACATCCGGTAAACCTGTCTGACATTATCCCGATCCGGTATCTGCTCCTTCCGGATCTTTCACCTCCGTCTACTCGTTAATCCCAGCCATTCCCATTCTCTATATTTAACATTTTTCATCTTCGGAACTTTTTGATAAACTGTCAAGTAAAAAAGGAGGCATTATCAAAACTATAAACAGGCAGGCCGCTTTTCTCTTCGACGGGATGCTCGGCAGACTATGCCGTAAAATGAGACTCCTGGGATTTGATTCCAGGATTAACCCGACCTCTGAAACGGGACGTTTTCTTATAAATGCCGAGAGGGAAAACCGTCTGGCTGTTACACTTTCAAAGCGCCTGACAGACAGGCCGGGCAGAGCTCCGCTGATTCTTGAAAGCGCCGGAATATTTGATCAAATCACAGAACTTATCCTCTCTCTGAAACAACCTCCGGCGCTTGAGCCATTCACGCGGTGCCTCGAATGCAACACAATTCTCACGGAACTTCCCGCTAGAGAGGCCCGGCTTCGTGTTCCGGACTATATCGCCGAAAATTTCAATGAATTCTTAGAGTGCTCTGAATGCGGCAGGGTTTACTGGAAGGGCACGCATTTTACCGCGATGACAGATGAGGTAGAAAAGATAACGCGGCGGATATATCGGGTTAGGCGTAAAATCTGACGGCTCTTTGTCTTGCGGGTCCATTACATCGTATTTCATGTATTCGAATGGTCCTGCTTCAAAATATGCGGCTCCTCCCGGCCGGGCTCCGGAATTTCCATATCGATCAGTTCCAGGGGGTTATTTTCCTCTTCCATATTCTTGATTTCCTTTAATGCCATCGCTTTCATCGGGTGCTTTCCTTAAGTCTTCTGTTCCTTTTTTTCCGCGGCGGGAAAAAGGATGTTGTTTAGAATCAGCCTGTACCCCGGAGAATTAGTATAGCGTTCCAGTCTTGTAGGCAAATCTCCCACAAAGTGTTTATAATCTTCCGGATCATGCCCGCCCAGAAAAGTGAATGTCCCTTTCGCGAAATTGCCGTGTATGTAGCGCGCCTCGCCTTTTCCCTTTACCTGGCCGAGTATCAGCACTCTGTCTTTTATAAGACTCTTTTTAAAAGAGGTTGTCTGTCCCATAAACCCTTTTATCACTGACACGTGATTCTGCACCAGCATAGTCGGAACCGGATCATGCTTGGCCGAAAACTCGAAGAGTGTAAAGAAATCATTTCCCTCTGATCTTTTTGCCGCGGTTTCGGTCATATCTATATCCGAATATTCGTAAACATGAGGGTTTGTTATTAAGGTAAACCCCTCGAAGGCGAGGCAGTTTTCGTAATCCAGTTTGTTCTGGCAGTCTGGTGTCATGCCGTCATGGTCAAATTCGCGGGGGACAATATCTATTCCCCGGGCCGCCAGAGCGATATCAAATGAATCGCAGCCGCTGCACATGGCAAAGAGGAACCCGCCCGTTCTCACATATTCCTTGATCGCCCTCGCCACCGCCTTCTTTTCCTCCGACACCTTGTCGAACCCGAGAGAAGAAGCCCTTCTTTCAAAAATTATCTGCTGCTTTATATACCACTCCTTACGCCTGTAAGAAGCGTAGAACTTCCCGTACTGGCCGGTAAAATCCTCGTGGTGCAGATGCAGCCAGTCATAATTTCCGAGTTTGCCCGTCAGGACCTCGCGGTCATAGATGACATCGTAGGGAATCTCTGAATATTCAAGAACCAGCATAACAGCGTCATCCCAGGGCTGTTTGTCGGGAGGGGCGTAGACAGCCACCTTCGGAGCCTGTTCGAGAAGAACGGTTTCCATATTGCTCTGTTCTATTTCACCGTAGATCGAAGCAATCTCACTGCCGCTGAGTTTAACGACCTCGACACCCATGGCGCGGGCCCGGGAAGCGGCGATACCTATTTCGGGAAGCAGAAATGATCCGCCCCTGTAATTCAAAAGCCATTTTGCCTCCCCCCCCCTTTCCAGCACTTTATATACAAGCCCGTAGGCCTTCAGATGATTCGTCTGGGAGAGATCCATCGGCACCAGATAATCGGCGTATGCCGCCTGCGGCAAAAATAATCCCAACGACAGCGCGAGCATTACTGTTATCAAAAGCTTCAATCTGTTTTAAGCCTCCTCGTTTTAATTCAATTTGAGCCTACCGCTCAAATCTGAATATTTCTTCCTGATTCGTGATATAAAAGGGTTATCGGGGTATCTTTCTATTGATATCCCGTAATGTTTCAGAGCTTCCCGGGGCCTCTCTGAAGAAATAAGATCCGCGAGCTTTTCCAGCGCCGCCGGAGCGGTAGAACTCATCGGGTAATCTTCGGCGATTTCCGTCAGATCCGCTTCAGCTTCGCCTCTCATACCGCTATCAATTTCCAGAGAGGCGCGCGTAAGAAGCGCCCTCGGTATTAGCGGTGATTCCGGAAAACGCCTCTTTAACATTCTGAGAGAATCTATCGCTTTCATCAACTCATTTCTTCCGGCAAAAAGCCTCGCAGCCGCAAAAAGATCGAGCGCCCCTTCATCTTCATCTATCTCCCGCCTTATAAGCATAGCCATATCCAGAGCGTCATTCGCGTGATTACTCGAATAATATTCTTCTGCCGTCTTTGAAAATCCCTCTAGAGCCTCACTGTACTTTCCGCAGTAAAATTTTTGCTCGGAGAGCCTGTAGGCAGCTTCGGAAGCCACGGTTGAATCACTGCCGGAAGCAAGAGCTTCAAGCTCCTCTGTTATTTTTCCTTTGCATCCGGATATCGAAAGGGCTCTGGCGCGCGTAATTTTAGCTTTCCTTTCGTGTTTTTTTTGCCGCCATTTTGAACGGCCCAGAATATCAAGAGCTTTCGCGGGACGCCCCATCCCTTCCAGTTGAATTTGAGCCATCAGCAGACGCGCCTCGCCTTTATAGGAAGGGTTCTTGACGCCCGCCGCGGCGTCAAAAGCCTCCTTAAGAATTTCGATATTATACGGCCACCGGCGCCTCGCCCGGAAAAATTTCAGCTCGGCCCTCAGCAGGGTCACTCTCGGCGCCTGCGGGCTCTCTCTGTAATGCTCAAGAAAACGGCGGGTAACTTCAAGAAGGAACAATTCATAATCAATATCTCCCATCTTGTGATCCATTCGCGCCGCGGCAGATATGAAAGAATAGTAGAGATTTTCCCCTCTCTTATCTTTATTTCCGGCGCGAAGGACTTCCCGCGCTTTTTTATACCTGCCGCTCTCTACAAGAAAAAGAACCTTCACATAATGTAAGTAAGCGCTGTCTTTTCCAAGCCCGCCGGTTAAATCATCGTACAGCGGCAGAAGCGTGCTGTCTCTTCCCGATTCTCTGAAGATCTCGAGAATTGTCTCCGCGCCTCTTAAATCCCTTATTGCTCTCTCCCCGGACAATCTCTTAACCTCATCCTTAAAGGCGGCTTCTGACCTTCCCAGGATTCTTTCCCATTCCACGACCTTTATCATTCGGGACGTGTAATACCGCCCAACCGCCCCGTCTCTCATTACAGAGACGGCGTCATCGTACATTCCGGCTTTCCACAGCAGCGCGGCCACGTCATCGTAATAAGCAATATTTTTATCTCCCGCGGCCAGAAGGCTTCTCCATGTATTTCCCGCTTTTTCCTCTCTGCCCATTTCCATATATGCTTCGCCGAGACTCTTTATCAAGCTGACGTCGAACTTTCTTTCCTCGAGTTTCTTCTCGATAAAAGATACCGCTTCCTCAGCTTTTCCAATCCTTATATAGACATCCGCGAGCATCCTCGCGGCCGCAACGTTACGCGGGTATTCCCGGCAGAGTTTCTCCAGAATATCGAGAGCTTCCCTGTATCTTCCTCTCTGCAAGAGATTTCTCGCTTTAATTCTCCTCTCGGCAGCCCCTTCCCTGTCAGTCTGCTTTGCCCCCTCACCAGAGGCGCCCTTTCTAACATTAACCCCTTCATCCTGCTGAGTTCTCCCCCGCCCGGGAACTGACAGAACAAAAAGAACCGCGGCCAAAAAGACCCCTGAACATCTTATAATTCTCTGTATATCCGCGGGGAATATTCTGATTTTATTGTCAGTTCTGTCAGGCAATTTATTCCCCCCTCTCTCTGACCTTCCTCGAGAGCGCCCGGAAGTATAAATCTATCAGATCTTCATATTCTCTGGGCCCTTTCATTCTCATCCCGCTTCTAATCATTTCAAGAATAGCATCACTGTTTTCACTCGTCCTCGCGGCCCTTCCGGGGTCATCGCCCCATAGAATCTCCGCGTTCCTGCTGACCCTTTCTCTTTTATAATCTCTTCTGTTTATCGATCTCTGCGCCTGAAGCATTCTGCCGAGCACTCTCTCTTCCATCCCAATTAAATCCTTATCGAGTTTCCCCTCGTCAAGTTTTTCCGCGATGCTGTCCATCTGTGAAGCAAGGCCTTCTATTTCGCCAAGGAGGTCTTCGCCGCCAACACTTTCCTCTTCAATCTGCTCTGCTATTTCCTTCATCTTCCTCTGCTTTGCCGCGAGGCGGGACATCTTCGCCCTCTGGCTCATCGAGAGGCTCGACCTGTTCTGGTTTCCATACATTTTCTGAAGCTGCCTGTCTATGGCCATCTGCCGGTTTAGCATATCGCTTATTTTCTTCTTTGCACCGCCTCCGCCTCCGTTGCTGGACGAGTTGGCTCTCAACAATTCAATAACCCCTTTGTTAAGATGCCCCAGAGCGTAGCGCGAGGAATCACGGGCTTTGCCGTGGCGCCTGTTTTCTATTGCGTCTAAAACTCCTTCAGCCCCGCGCGCGGCACAACCCAGGTGAGTAAAAACAAGACGTGATCTGAACATTGATTTTCTGGTAATTTCGTAGAGTTCTTCTACTATATCTCTGATAGCCGCTTCAACAAACATTTGCTTTTCAGAGGCGGTTCCTTCCGCCGGCGAGCCGGCGCCCGCGAGGTCTTTCGCCACCTCCTCCTGAAGCTTTGACGTTTCAACAAGCATGTCCGCGGCGTGCTGAATACTTTTCTTTACGCGATCACTCAACCTCATACTCATTCCCTTCTGGCATCTCCCAAGAGAAGTATAAAGACCGAGCATTTCATCCACCGCGTCTTTCTGAGTACACCGCGCCCCGTTTCTTTCTCCGCTTTCCATCTGCCCCGCCGCTTTATTCATAACGGAGTCCAGCTTCGCTTCTTCGAGCTGTTTATGGGCTCTCTCTAATTCACTATTTCTTTTATTATCTTCGGACTTTGATAAACTGCCGAGGTCTTCTTCATATTCCTTCGCCTCCTTCGCCAGATCTTTCTGGTCTTCAGACAGCTTCTCGAGATCTTCAGCTTCAGCGGAATCCCTGAGAGCTTTCTGTCTTTCGAGCATACTCTCCATTCTCCGCATAAGTTCTTCCATCTTTTCTTCCCGCATAACCTGTTTGAGGTAATCAATGGTCCGGTCCAGCTCTTCGGTCATCTCCTCAGTTGAAATTTCAAGATCCTCCATCGCCGACGTGATATCCTCTTCGGACAATTCGTTCATGATCCTGTTTGTTTTCTCGATAAGGTCCTTAAGCGTTTCACTCTCCAACCTGCTTATAAGCTGCTGAATCCTCTCTAACTTTTTGCCGATCTTCATCGATGTCATTCTGTTCTGCTGAAGAAGATTAAGCGATTTTTCCATCCTGGAAGCTGATTCAAGAGCTTTTTGCCGCAGCTTTTTGAATTTTTCCAGAACATTCTTCCCTTCCCGCTTCTTCCCCCAATCCATTTCAGGCTCAGCTTTGAATCTGTCCGAAAGTTTCTTGAGTTTTTCCTTTGCCTCCTGACCCGACCGATATAAATCATCTATCTGATTTGTCTGCCTCTCTTGACTTTTTCTGTGACTGGCATACATCTGTGAAAGTGAAGGGACGTCCATATAGCGGAGCTCGGTTCTGGAGTATCCCGGCCCGGAAAGAACGTTGCTGTCGAACGCTTCAAGGTAGTAATAAATTCTGTCTCCCGGCATAACGGAGTTTCCTTCCAGAGACCACTCGAAGACTTCTTTGACAACGCCGTTATTCTTTCCTTCAGCTTTAAAGAGGACAATTGTCTTATATTCCTTCTCCTCTATTTTGAACTTCAGATTTATTCTTGAAACAGAATAATCGTCAACCGCTCTGTACTGCAATGAAGCCAGAAGGGACCTCGGCAGCAGCGCTCCATCCTCCGGTGTAATAACTTCCACTTCAGGAGGGAGGTCATAAGTTACTTCCAAAGGGTGGAATATCCTGTGTTTGTTCTCATGCCCCTCGCTGTCTGTTACACTCACATGAAAGGTGTCCTTTGCCCCAGCAGTAAAAGAAGCGCTGAATTTATCACCGGACACTTTGACTGGAAGGTCTTTAGCCCTTGTAAACATGAGGGTTCCCTCTTTTATTATTTTACTTGTCTTGCCCGATATATTTATGCTTGTCCCGAGAGGAACTCTCATCCTTCCGGCAACAGTTTCTACGGTTTCAGAGGGCATACGAGTATAATCAGGGTAGTCAAGCCGGGCACTCAACCGGTTTATAACGGGAAAGTATGTAACATCCACACCGAATGTGTCAGAAGATCCGCCGTCAGATTTAAAACAGTAGATCAAATCGTCTTGGGGCGACTTGAGGGTTTTTCTATAAACAGCGAAGGGGATATTCCCCGCGGATACCGTGTCGGGGGCAATTTTTTCCTCCTTCCATACCCCGTCAACAGAGCTGGTGCATAGTGTTACATCTTTCGCCTCAGCTCCAAAATTAATACCCTCAACATAAATGTCCTCTCCCTCGAGCAATGAAATATTCCCGGAGGCGGCCAATATATTTGCCTTCTCAGAGCCGGTGAAACTAACGCCCGGATCTGAAATAAAAGAAATGATCTCATTTACACTCTGAGGGGCAAATAATGCCTGGCAAACAAACAATACTCCGAGAAGAATTCCGGCGGCTGCCCACCCTGACCTTCCCTCAGCGGCAAAGATATTCTTTTCTTTCAGTTTTTTGATATCTATGTTTGCCCGTCGAATTGCCTCATCTATAAGATACCGCGAATAGCCGCCGCTTCCCTTTTCCTCCCTTGAAAATTCAAGGGCTGACCCGAAAAGACTTCTATATCCTCCCGTTTTTCCGTCGAGCAGCGCGGCTAATCCGCTTTTGTCCGCGACATGGAAAGATGGAGATAATAAGGAATAAAGCAGCGCGCAGGCTACGCCCGTCCAGAAAAACAGGAAGGCGAAAAAGGGGAAGAAACTCCAATTCGAAAAGAGACTATTTAACGCGAGAAGAAGAAACAGAAGCAGAAACACAACCGAGGAAAGAACCGACAGGAGTCCTCCTGCCAGGGCTATACGGCGCCGCAGGGCCGAATTGGCCAGCTCTTTTAAGAAAACCTCTTTAATATTCTTTTCACTACCCATAGCAATACAACGAGGGATCCGCCTCAAATCTCTACCCGACAGGGACATATAAGGCAACAGGCATAGTTTGTTCTAGTAAGTTATCGCGTAATAGAGTATGTTCACAGCCATTCTAACCGCCATCTCCCTCTTTTCCGCGGGGTCATTATGAACATCGGCGTCTTCGAGCCCGTCGCCTATATCGCTCTCATAAGTATAAAAAATCATCAGTCTGTCTTCATCGAACACACCAAGACCCTGAGGAGGTTTTCCGTCATGCTTGTGAATTTTCGGCGGGCCTTCAAGGTCATAAACACAATGATATATCGGATTATCAAAAGACACTTCTACGAGCTCTCTTTCAGGGAAAAGCTCCTTTACCATTTTCCGGAAAGATAAGTCCATCCCGTAATTATCGTCCGCGTATAGAAACCCTCCTCTGAGAAGGTGTGTTCTTAAGGTCCGCAGCTCTTCCGGCGTAAGTTTTACATTCCCGTGGCCGGTCATATATAAAAAGGGATAATTGTGCAGATCGGGATCGGTTAATTTTACCGTCTTCTCATTTTCTTCTGTATTTATCCCCGTTCTCCTCTGAAACTTCTCTAAGAGATTGGGCAGCGAGGACGGATCACTGTACCAGTCTCCTCCCCCTCCGTACTCGACCCGCCCGATCGATATTCTTAAGTTTCCCGGCGGCGTCATACCTGCAGGCGCCGGCGCCGAAAGAACAGAGAATCCGAGTACAATAAAGAAAACTGAACAAATCTTATATATATAGCTTTTTAAGATCATGAGCGTCTGAACAATCTACAAAGACGGTAACGTTACAATTACTTCAACACCCTGAGTGTCCGTTCTGTTCCTTAAAATTATCTCTCCCGCCATCTGGTCGACGATATTTCTGCATATTGCGAGTCCGAGACCCGTCCCGGTTGTCTTTGTCGAGAAATAGGGCTCGAAGAGTTTCTCCTCTACTTCACTCGAGAGACCCGTCCCCGTGTCCAAAACTTTGATCAGCGCCTTATCATCAACGCGGCTGGTTTTGACAACAATCCTTCCGGGGCCTTCTATAGCCTCAATAGAGTTTTCGATTAGATTGTTAAACACTTTTCTCAATCCTTCTCTATCTGCATTGACCTCTATCTCTCCGTCCGGCTGAAAAACAATATCGATTTTTTCAATACCTCTGTATGACGAAATCTGTTCTTCGATAAACTCGTTCAGCTGTACCTTTTCAGCTTTCAGCTCCGAAACTCTTCCAAAACTCGAGAACTCGGAAGCTATGCGCCGCAGAATATCAGTATGCTTCATAATCGTATCTATACCGCTTTTGAATATCTCCTCGAATTTTTCATCCTTTTTGCCGTAAGCCCGCCGCATAAACTGCGCCGAAAGTTTTATCGGTGTAAGAGGGTTTTTAACCTCGTGAGCTATCTGCCTTGCCATTTCCACCCAGGCCGACAGCTTCTTTGATCTGATCAATTCTGTAAGGTCGTCAAACACGACTACTGTCCCGGCCTTTCCGCCGCTTTCCGGAAGAGAGGTCACGACCGCTTTTATAGTCCTCTTCGCCTCGTCCGAATAGAGATCCACTTCTCTTACTTCGCCGCGCGCCCTGCCCAATGAAAAGAGATCGAAAAATGGTCTCAGCTCTTCCCGCTTGATATCTGAAGGTTTAGTCCCTATTACCCCTTCTCTCGATATGTTGAGGATTTTCTCTCCGGCCGGATTAAATGTAATAATCGTGCCGCTCTCATCGGAGGTTATAACTCCTGTAGCGGCGTTATCCAATATGGTTGCCAGATATTTCTGCCTGTCCAAAAGCTCCCTTCTCGCTTCCCTGAGCCCCGTCGTCATAGAATTAAAAGAATCGACAAGCTCACCTATCTCATCCGGTGCGCCGGCTTCCAGCTTGAACTCGAGGTCCCCTTCAATAATCTTTCTTGTCCCGCCTCTAAGCTGTGCTATCGGGGTGAATATCCTCCCGGCGAGAAAGACTCCGAGAGTTACAGAAGCCGCGAATAAAAGTGCTAAAAGACCCATCAGAAGCCCGCGGGTTTTATGTATCTCTTTCTGAACGAGTGTGGCCTGATACAGCAGCGGAACGGATAGAACTCCGAGCACAGAACCTTTCAGAGGTTTCATCGAAATTCCGGCAACATGATACGAATACTCGCCGAGCGATTCTGTGCCGATAACAGTTCTGCCTCCGCCGAGGGCGGCATCCGCGAACATCAAAGGCTCCATCAGCGCATTTAGAAAGCCGCCCGTAAAAAGATCTCTCTGGCTTGAAGCGTTGATCATGCCTTTGTAGTAAATATTTACATTCTTCCCGAGTACCTGTGCTATCCCCCCGACAAATTCATCATCCATCCTGCGGCGGTAATAGAGATATCCCCCTGACGCGCCGGGAATAGAAATCGGTATTACCACCCCTCCGAATAAATAAGGCGGGGAATACGTTATGGTAACTTCTTCCATTCTGCCGGTCTCAAACAGGTTCAGAGCATCTTCGATCCTGAAATTGCTCAGACTTTCATCCAGGAGTATCTCCGATCCGGTAAAGAGGGTGAACTGCGTAACTTCCTCCCTCGAGATATCCCTTATCCGGGGGCTTTCTTTACCTTCCAGAATGTCATTAAGATACTGGCTTCCTGCGAAGGATTCAGCCTCGGATTTTATTGAATGCTCGATCAACGAGAATGCCGATTCAACCCCCGCTTCAGCTTCCCGGTTCGCTTCAGCTTTGTAGCGTTTTTTTATAAATCTGTTGGAAAACGCCCCCATTGCTACAACGGGAAGTATCGAAACAATAAAAAAGGACAGCAGTAATTTCTGCTTGAACCCGAGGGCTCCGGAGAAAGTCACATCCGGCGTCACGCTTCCCAGAACAGGCAGTTTCCGAATAACAAAAAGTACAACGAGAGAAAAGATCGTAAGGATAACCTCAAGTGATACTACGGTTGCCCATTCAATAGTTCTTCCCGCCAACCCGGGGATCTGGTATCCCACGAGATACCCTTTCTCATCTTTGTCCAGATCCATTATACAGCGGTATTTCTTCTCTCCGGCATCGATCTCAAACCATTCTCCGCTCTTTCCGGGAACAATGGCTCCGGTGTAGAGGAAAGGACTGGAAGATTCCTCGACCGCCCCCGATTCTATTCTGGCAACAAGCAAATTGTGCGGTTCATCCACTCTCCGGCGGAATCCCCCCTTCTCTTCCTTATGGAAAATCTCGGGTGTCTCGGGACTCCTTCTAGCCAGTAATCCGGTGTTCTCGAAGAAATACGGAATTTTTATCTCAACCTTGCCTATCTGTTTTCCTTCAATACTGTAAATCGGCGAAACGCCGATAAAGTAATAAGCCGCTCCTTTATTCGTTTCCTCCCTCTTCTGAATCACTCTCGGGCCCGGGAAAGATGTCTTATCTCCGGGCAGGTCACGCGCGATGCCCAGCGGAATCCCCAGTGAAAATGTCGAGAATTTATTCCCCTTGTTGTTGTAGACGTCAATGAGGCACGGCAGATCGAATTTTCCGAGATTACTCCCCGTCCATATTTCAAATGCCGCGGATTCTTCCTCTGAATCTACTAAAGAACTTACATTCTTATCATGAGATATATCTCTGCAGACATCCGGAAGAAAAGTGCCGATCCAGCTGTCTTCAGGATGGTTGAATTCATCAACCATCTCCCTGATTCTTCTCTTCTTTAATCTGTCATACCCTCCTCTCGCCGTCCCGTATATAAGTAACGAGAAGATAAGAACAAGAAAGAAGGAAGAAAATATCACCGTTATGATCTCTTCTTTTCTCAGCATGGGGAAAATTTTCAAAGACATAAGCAGAATCGCGGCCACTGGTACAAGCTGTGTCCAGTTACCATTCAGCAGAAATGCCAAAAGAGACACCGTCAGAACAATTACAAGAACGAGCTCTTTCAAGCCGCCGTTCTTCCAGGCCAGAATCAGCCGTGAAACAAATATCAAAACAATAAAAATCGCTGAAACCGCGAAGAGAAGAGCGAGATGAAGAGAAAGAACCGGAGTTTCAAAAAAGCCGATATCAAGACCTACTATTTTTGGATTCGCGTTTCTGACAAGCCTCGATACCAGTTCAGAAGCGGCAACCGTTCCTGAAAATAGGAAAGCGGCGAGAAGGACTATTTTGCCCGCCGCTATGGCGGGATTAAACGAACCGGCGCGTAATATTCTTCTTTCCAGCACTCCCGGATAGAAAGTGCGAAATACCTTTATAGAACCAAACACAAAAAATAAACCAAAAAGAGATGTTAAAAGAAAATCGCCCGTCGTACGGAAAAGCCCCCCCGGCATATCATCCATGTACATTACAGGATCGAAGAGATTCGTGCCGAGAAACGAACTCGGCATATTGAGCGACAGGAGAATGTGCCGAATCAAAGAAAGGAAAAACAGAAGGAGAGCAACCCTTCTAAGCATGAACCAGAATCCCTTCCCGCTTTCAAGCTTTCTCCTTGAATAAGTTCTGTAAATCCATATTGCGAGAATTGTTACAATCAATGTCAGCAACAACCCCGCCGTCAATGCCTTTTTTTCTTTCTTAAGTCTTTGTACTTCGTTGAAACTTCTTCCCCTCACGCGCAACCGGGCTAAGGGAAACCCCTCGGCCGAATTTATCACTCCGTAAAATCCTATTTCCCCGTTCGGATCAAAGTAAACCTTTGGTTCCTTTTCGTCCCCGACATCTCCCGGGAAGTCCTGCCTTCTAACCCCCCCAACCTGAAACGTAAAATCTATCTTTGCGTCATGTTCGGCTGAGAGAATTTCTTCCAGTCCTCTCTGGCGGATAAATCTGTTTTTCTTAACGTAATTTACCTCCACGGGAGTATCCACAACAACTCTTCCCCAGTCATACTTCTGTTCTTTTATGAGCAAGGTGTAGATCTTAGTTTTCGCGGCGAAAGTGCCACGGGAGGAATGCGGCATTTCCCCTAAAAAACGGGGTTTTCCGCCCCACGCGACCCTTTCTCCGTCCTTTGTATAAATCTGCACACCTATTTCATTGCCGGATTCTACCCCTTCATATTTCCCCCTCGCCACTGAATCGACCTCGCGTATCAGGTAGGCCCTTTCAGTCCGGGTGAGTTTATCAACCCCGATATCTTCAACTATTTTACCTGATTTATCCGCGGCGGCTGCGATGAAGGATTCAACATCCTCTAACCTCTCTTGCGCGTCCGTGTATATTTTCTCCAGATGACTAATCTCTTCACGCTTCCAGCTGTCCCTGTCGCCGGCGGCGGGGAAGAGCAGCAATATCAATCCCATCAAAAGCAAAAGTGAAATTACTAGAACCGGCTCTTTTTCTCCACCCGGAGCCGTTATTTCATCTTCTCTTATCCCCTTTTTCTTATGAAGGCCCGGCCCGACGATATCTTCCAGTTTTTTTGGATACCATTTTTTCCGGCTCTTAAGCTGTCCGCCTTTTCCGAGAAGCATTTTGCCGGGGGGAGGAAGAACAATAAAGGCGATAAATCCCGCGTCCAGAAGGATAAACATCAGCCAAAGAGGTGACGGCAGGCTTGTATTGCCGAGGGATAAAAAAGAGACTAAAAAAGCTATAGAGCCGGCGAGGAAGGCCCAAAGAGAGATATAAAAGAATTTCTGTTCTTTTTCATAATCCAAGCGCAACAGGGCTCCAGGTACAAACAGTTAAACGACTTACAAAGCACTCCACCTGAAAACTCAAAAGAGATCATTCCTGATTACATTTATGCCTTGGATCTCCGGGCTTTTGCAATTCTGTTCTGCCATTCGACAAGGACCGGGCTTGCCACAAATATAGATGAATAGGTTCCGACGACAACCCCTATAAGCAGAGCAAACGCGAAATCGTGAATAACTTCACCTCCGGTAAAATAGAGGAAAAGAACCACTATCAGAGTTGTAAGTGATGTAACTATCGTTCTGCTCAACGAGTCGTTTATGGAAATATTTATCATTTTATTATATGATTCCCGGCGGCGAATACTGAAATTTTCCCTGATTCGGTCAAATATAACAATAGTATCGTTCAAGGAATATCCGACTATAGTAAGAAAAGCGGCTATAACAACAAGAGAGAGTTCCTTGCCGGTTATCGAAAAAATCCCCAGCGTTATAAGTATATCGTGAATTAATGCTATGATAGCCCCAACCGCGAATCTGAATTCGAACCGCCAGCTGATATATATAAGTATTCCGAAGAGAGAAATTACAATAGCCGCCCAGGCTCTTTTCTTAAGTTCTTCCCCTATCTTGGGGCCCACAGTTTCAGTGCGTCTTACTGTGATCTCTCTGGACGGGAAACTCTTGTTTATCTGGGTCTTTAATTTATCAGCGGCTTTAGATTCTATCCCCTGAAACGGGAGATTAAAGGCTATACGGCTTTCCGTTTCCATAGTTGCCGCCGTTATTCCAACGCCGTTTTCTTTAATATCTTCTTTCAGCGTTTCGAGAGGAGGAATATTTCTTCCCTCAACCACTATAAGATTCCCGGCTTTTTCACCGCCGCTTAGGTCATCCACCATTTCCTTGATTGACAATATCTCCCAGCCGCTTTCAGGCGCGACACTATTAAGCGCGTCGAGGAGGTTGCCGGCAGCTATCCTGCCTTCTTTTATCTCTTCAACCTTTATAAGATATTCATTATTCTGGCCGAACTCCTGAATATTGGCATTTTCATACCCGGCTTTTCTCACAACATCCCGCAGGTCGTTAATGGGTACCGCTTTATCAAACATGATCTGCACAAGCGTTCCGCCTTCAAAATCGATACCAAGATCGGGGCCTCCGCGAATCAGAAGTGATCCCAGCCCGGCCAGGATTACTATCAGGGAAATAATGAAAGCTTTATTCCTGAATTCCACAAAGTTAATTTCTGTTTTGCCAAAAAATCTCATGCTTTCTCCTCAATTCATATATCATATACTGAGCTTCTTCACTCGACCACTTCTTGTCCAAAAATCGAAAACCATTCTGCTGAACACCAATGCCGTAAAGATACATCCCAGAATCCCTATGCTCAGTGTAGTGGCAAAACCCTTCACGGGCCCTGTTCCGAATTGCCAGAGCACAAAAGCTGTTATAAGAGTAGTCAGGTTAGCATCCACAATCGTCGTAAAAGCCTTAGAGAAGCCGGCATCCACAGAAGATCTTACTGTCTTCTTCTTGTTTAATTCCTCTCGAATTCTCTCAAATATAAGAACATTCGCGTCAATTGCCATTCCTATAGTCAGAATAACTCCGGCCAGTCCGGGCAGTGTCAGCGCCGCTCCCAGGTAGGCGAGAAGCCCGAATACTATAAGAAGGTTGAATATCAAAGTAGCTGAAGCGATGACTCCGGATATTTTGTAATAAACAAATATAAAAAGAACTACAACCGCCAGCCCGAGCAGCGCCGCTTTTATACCCATTCTGATAGAGTCGCGGCCTAGAGTCGGCCCGACAGATCTTTCTTCTATAATCCTCATGTCGGCGGGCAAGGCTCCGGCCCTCAATACTATTGACAAGTCCCTGGCCTCTATGTCGGTGAAATTCCCTTCGATAACTCCCCGGCCGCTTGGTATTTTACTCCTTATTACAGGATAGGATTTAATTTTCCCGTCCAGTATTATCGCCGTAAATCTTCCCACATTTTTGCCCGTAAAAGAGGCTAGATGCCTGGCGCCTGTTCTATTGAAATTGAATTGCACCAGAAGTTTCTGCGGGGCTTCGGGGTCCGGTTTCGGGGTCGCGTTATTTAGATTCTTTCCGGAAACCATCTCGTCATTCGCCAAAAGGAAGAGAAATTTGCCTCTTCCCCCTCTTTCAGACAGAGGTACCCATTCATCGAACCACATAAAATCACTGTCTTCGGGAATCACTCCCATTCCATCAAGCCGGGAGAGGAGCCTTCTAACGCGTTCTATATTATCCTCTTTTACAACAACCCAGTCCCTGTAAAATCTAAAAAGAAGGGAGGTAAAAGGTTTTTCCTTATTTACAGTTTCTAAGGGGATATTCCCCAGACCGGCCTTATCACTTTCTCCGAGAAGAAGAGAGTCAGCATCGCTCCGGGCGCTCTCGAAATCTGTGCCCGCCGTATCTTGAGTTTCTTCGGAAAGAGCCGGTATTGCCCCCAATGTGTCTGCCGGCTGGTCTTCCACTTCGACAATAGAATCCCCGTGCTGCTTTAAAAGCGCTTCATCGAACCTTTTGAGAACCGCGGCCAGTTCCTTCTGTTCACGCACCAGACGCCATTCAAGCATCGCGGTCTCACCGATCAGTCTCTTCGCTCTCTCCGCGTCCTGCAGGCCGGGCAGCTGCACGATAATTCTGTTTCTTCCCTCTTTCTGGATAACCGGTTCCGACACTCCGAATTGATCCACTCTATTTCTTATTACTTCAAGGGCTCTGTCTACTACATCCTTCTTCTCTTCTTCTTTCAGTTTTGAGTCGTCAACTTCCAGCACGAGATGCATTCCGCCCTTAAGGTCAAGCCCGAGCTTAAGAGATTTGTTCATAAGTTCATCAAACTCTTCGGGCTTTTCGATCCTCATCTTCTCTTTTTCCTGCTCAGACATAGTTACAAGCTTGAAAGTAGGGTAGAGAAAGTAGAGTGCCCCGATAAAAACCAGAAACACAATAATCAGCTTTGTTCGCAAATCCTTTTTCACTTTACCTCACTTTATTAAAACTTAAATCACAAACTTTATCGTATAATTCCAGCTCATATACACACACTTATCCGTTAAAAGACCGTACTCTCCCCTTAACGGTTTAGAATATCTAATTTACAACAATTTTACCTCTATAGTCAAAGATAAAATATAATAGAAGCTCATAAAATTTTCCCTTTCCCCATTATAACACTAACAATCATAAGATATTATCCACGGCCGGGGGCCTAATCACCCTTTTTTTCGGTTTTCCCGGATAATGTAGGTATCGCCGCAAAAGCCGCCGCGGCCGCCTTTAACACAGCCGGGCGCGTAAATCTTGACAACCTTAGCGCCGGAAAGCAAACCGGGTCCGGCATATTTCTTTCTTGAATCGGCGGGCAGGCAAGCTTATATTAAGCACTAACCACAGAAAGGAAAATAATATGCAGCCCCTAAACTACCTTTGCCCCAAGTGCGGAGGCAACCGTTATGAAACGGGAGAGATCCGCACCACCGGCGGTTTTCTAAGTAAGATTTTCGACGTTCAATCAAATAAATTTACTACGGTCGTATGCTCGAAGTGCAGATATACGGAAATCTATAAAGCAGACAGCAGTATGCTCGGTAATATCTTCGATTTCTTTACAGATTAATATTTGTTTTATTCATGCCGCGAGAGGTTTTTATGTTTTCTGATACAGGGGTTTTTATATATTTTTATTCTGTTTTTGTGTATGATTGCAAACGCGGCCATTGCCGAGCGGAGATCGAAGGATTTGAAGCATTTCTTAAACTGGAAGCGGAAATTATCTCAATATGAGTGACTCGGATATTCTGAAAAAGCGAAACAGAGAACTTAAGGTTTTCAATTCAATCGCGAGAGAACTTAACGCTACAGTAAACCTCAGTGAAACCCTCCAAAAGGCGCTCACTGAAACCCTTCAGCTTATGGAGCTTGAAACCGGATGGATCTACCTCCTTGATGACGAGTCCGGCGAAATGACTTTGTCTGCCGATGAAAATCTCCCCCCCGGCCTCAAAGAAAACTCTGAAGTTATGGAAGGTCCGTGTAACTGCCAGAGAAAATTCGCCAATGACAAGCTGACCTTCCCCGTCAATGTGGATAGTATCGCCTGCAGCCGTTTAAGTAAGTTAAATAAAGGGAATAACGGGCTTAAATATCACACCAGTATTCCTCTCTATACGCGCAACGGAGCCAAACTCGGCATTCTGAATCTGGCAAGGCGGAAGTGGCACAAAATGAACGATAATCAACTGAATCTTCTTAATACTATTGCCGATTTCATAAGCGTGGCTGTTGAAAGATCAAAGCTCTTCGAGGAACTTCAGAGAATTAAACAGAACAAAATCGACGTTATGGAGCATGAGCTTCAGGCCGCCCGCGATATGCAGATGTCTCTTCTTCCGGACAAGCCGCCAAAAATCGCCGGAATAGAACTCTCAGCCGTCTGCGTTCCTTCAAGAGAGGTAGGGGGAGACTACTATAACTATCTCCGTCTGGATGATAATAAATTAGCTATAGTACTGTCCGATGTCTCCGGGAAAGGGATGCAGGGAGCTACAATTGCCATGAGGTTCAACGAAATTCTCCGCTATGAAGTAAGGGGGGTTACCGATCCGGCGGAAATCCTTAAACGGCTCGATAAATCCTTACTCTCGATAATGCCGCCCACTATGTTCATAACAGCCGGAATCGCCGTTCTGGATACCGAAGAGAAATCGCTGAATATAGCAAGCGCCGCTAATCCGGAAATATACCATTACTCGGCAAAAAAGAACAGCGTTCGGCCGCTCGAGATCACAGGGCTGCCGCTTGGAATCTTAGAGGAACAGATATCGGATGAGCCTTTCAAAAGCGGCGAAGTATTATTAGAACCGGGCGATGCGGTAGTTTTCACCTCTGACGGAGTCGAAGAAGCAAGAGATGAGGCAGGATCGTTCTACGGCCGCGAAAGACTCTCAGACGTTATTCTAAGAATCTGCGGGGAAAAGAAGGGAGCGGAAGAAATCCGCGCCGGAATCACCGAGGATTTAAAAGATTTTACTTCAGATTCACCACAGAGTGACGACATAACCATTATAGTTCTCTCGGTCGATCCTTAAAGATCAGAAAAGCTGTTGCCTAATCCTTCTGGGAATTGGCTTTCTGTTTACGTTTGCATTTATACATATTATTTTCAGCTTCCTTTAGGACTTTATCCATCCCCGTATTCATGTTTTTCTTGGTTGCAGTCCCTAAGGCCAGGGAAAGAGCTTTCCCTCTAATGAAAATTTCTTTGCACCCGGCAAATATCCTTTCGCATATTATCTTTAAATCATCATCTGTTGCTTGAGGCAAAAAGATGATAAATTCATCCCCTCCATAACGGGCAACAATATCTTCCTTTCGGCAGGAACTTCTCAAAACTTCCGCTGCTTCCTTTATTGCTTCATCTCCTTCCCTGTGTCCGTACCTGATGCTCGGACCGGACATCTCAGGTCGTTTCCATCGTTTTCCCCATGCGCACTAGGATCCGGTGTTTGATCAGATCCCGGCGCAGCGGGATAACGCCATCCGGTATAATCCGCGTTGTTCCAGGATACGAACTCCCGCTGGATTCCCTTGGACGTACCACTGGCGGTATGATTGATCAGGTCCAGGACCGAACAATGAATATCACGAGTATTCCCGTCGCGATGGCGAACTTGGCGAAAAAGGCCCATAGCTTGCCGACGAATGCCCAGAACCCCACGTTGATAGCGTTCTCCATCTTCTTGTACTGGATGTATTCGGCGGCTACCGCCCCGGCGAAGGCTCCGAACAGCCCGAAGATCACGCTTCCTATGACCGGCATGGCGGACGTCCCCAGCACAGCTCCGACAATGCCGCCAGCCAGCGCCCCGACAGCACCCCACTTCGAGGCGCCTTTCTTAATCGCGACGGCCGACCCAAGCAGCACTTCTATGACCTCCCCGATCACCACCAGCACGACCATCACCACCCACCACTGCCACCCGATAACGGTGAACTTGTTGGCCAGATCATATATTAATATGACTCCCAGACTAATCCATCCTCCCGGCAGTCCCGTAAATATGAGAAGATTTAAGAGGAATACCAAAAAATAGAGGAGGACGAGTCCCGTGTGCTGCAGAACCGATACCAAAACCTGCTCCTTTCACAAGTCCATATAACATGAACAACTCGCCGTAATGAAACAGCCGCCGACTAGAACGATGACAGCTCTTATCTTGAACATGAACCTTAAAAATTCTAAGACATCCGTCTTTTTATGTCAACGGCATCCCGGCCAGGACTTTCCCCAATTTTTATTACCACGCAGGAGATTAATTAATTCGTAAAGTATGCGGCTGAATGATATTTTCAAAATCGTGGTCAATTCCCCCGGCGAGTGAATTGTACGCTCTGCGCCTCGGGCTCGCTCTTTCTGCCCCTTCGGGTCAGAAATCCTTGCCCGCTCGCCCTCCGGAGGGTTTTGAAAATATCATTCAGCCGCACTCATCAGCAATGAAAGCCCTATTCCACTTACTAATCCTGATAACTGATTGTATCTCGCAATGTTATTACAATACTTGCCGAATTTTCAGAGGGAACTCCAACATCCCGGCCTCTCAGAAACAGACATAATATAAAGAAGTTGCCTTGAGGCCTTCTTTGGCTTATAATCTCAAACCGTTAAATAATTAGCTTGTTTTTTATAACCGGTCTGGATGTTTACGAATGAAAACTTTTATTACTATTTTTGCCACAGTTCTTTTCGCGGAGCTTGGAGACAAAACACAGATCGCCACTTTGCTCTTCGCGACAGATAAAGAGAATCCTAAATCAATGGTGTTCTTCGCCTCCGCGGCCGCGCTTGTCACAGCTTCGGCGATCGCTGTCATGCTGGGAAAGATGTTCGAAAATTATGTAAATCCTAAATATCTTTCATGGATAGCGGGCGCGGGGTTTATTGTTATCGGGATCTGGACGATCGTTAAAGCTTAAATGTAACGGTTTTTTCAATACGCTGTGGGGGTCCTTTGCGGCAACTCTTCTTTCTTTTCTTTAGTATAATCTGATATACATACTATACTTTCTATACTTTTTTATCTTAAAAAACTATCATATGAAAGGAAACCTGAAGAATGAGACCAGCATTAAATTTTGGGGTATAAAAGCAGAAAACGCGCGGTGGCTCACAATTCACGGAATCACTATCGAAGTTGAAAATAAACTCGAAGGGTTAGCCGTGAGCGGCATATACACAGGCGCGGATAATCTGAGCGGTTTTTCCGCGTCAGCAGTTAACTGTTTTTATAACCGGCAGACAGGCATCACCGCGGGTATCTTTAATTACGCGGAAAATCTATCCGGAGTACAGATTGGCCTCTTAAATATAGCCCGGAATAATCCGGCCTGGGCGCGATATCTTCCCGTTTTTAACGCTCATATCGATTAGCGAAAATCTTTTTCTCTTTTCAAATCATTATTACTTGACAGATGCACCCAAAAGGCTTTCTTATAGAAGTTGCGGCATGCTCTGTCGCGGCATGTCCGGATTGAATTTTCAAGCGATCAGTTGTCTTTTCTGACTTTAAGGTCCGGGGCGGCCGAAAAAACTATAGAAACTTTCTTTTTTGCTTTTTCTCTTTAAATTTATAAGAGGAGATGAACGGTTATGAAAAAAGACGAACTTAAAAAAATGACAAAGAAAGAGCTTATAGCCCTCGCCCGGTCAAAGAAGATCCGCGTTACAACGAGAATGCTGAAAGCTGATTTGATCGACACGATCTACAAAGCTATCAGGTCAGGTAAGCCGAAGAAAGCAGCCGGCGGCGAGCCTAAAAGAAAAAAGGGGCGATCCGGTAAGCGTCCCTCCGCTAAAAAAACAGCAAGGAAGAAAACGGAAAAAAGCGCCATTGACTCCGGTGACCGGACAATCAGGCAAAAAGCTGTTGCCGGAAAATATTTTCTGAAAAAAGATTCTGGCCCGGATTTAATAAAAAACGAGACTTCGAGCCTTCCGGAATACGATATTACACGTATTGTGTGTATGGTCCGGGATCCACACTGGATATTCGCATACTGGAAAATATCTTCAGAAGAATATAATACTCTGAAAAGGAAATTCGGCTCATCACTTAAAAACTTTAGAACTGTTCTCCGTGTATATGAGGACTCCGAAGGCGGAAAGAAACATTTCGATATCGATATCCCGGGCGATTCAAACAACTGGTATATCAATGTATCTGAGAGGTGCAGATACAGAGTGGGGATAGGAATGATTTCGCCCGATGGAATCTACGAAGAAATAGCTCTTTCCGATACTGTCGAAACTCCGCCCGAAGGGGCAAGCAAATACAGCGATGAAAAATGGTTCGTGTCCGATGCCGCTTTCAATGAAATCATTTCAGCTTCCGGGGACTTGAAGGAAAAGACCGGCTCTGAAGAATATTTAAAGGCTGAAAAGAACTCCAGCATAGACTCTGAAACTGTTTCATCGTTCAGCGGCACCGAAAAAGGCCGGGAAGAGGATCCGCGGCCGTCTATTAAAATGGAGCTCGTCGTTTACGGAGCCGCCGGGAAGAACTCCCGGATCAATCTTCTTGGGAAAGATATCGAACCTAACGAGGACGGTTCTTTCTCAATCCGCATGGCCCTTCCCGAGGGTGAATTCGAACTTCCCGTAAAACTGGTTTCCTCAGACGGCAAATTGAAAAAAACAGTTAAAGCAAAGATTAAAACGGAAACCCCTTAAAGGAAACGGTTTTGATATGACTAACGGTCACAAAGGTTATCTAAGTCTGGTATTACACGCCCATCTGCCATATGTGCGGCATCCGGAGCACGCACGTTTTCTCGAAGAAGACTGGTTCTACGAAGCGCTCACAGAGACCTACATTCCGCTTCTTGATATGTTTAACAGGCTGAAGGATGAAGGCGTTGATTTCCGCTTCACAATATCGCTTACCCCAACACTTCTGTCAATGTTGGCGGATCCCCTTCTGCAAAACAGATATATCCGTCATCTGGACAGCTTGATAGAGCTTACCCGAAAAGAAATGACCCGTACCAGGTGGATGCCGGACCTTCTCGCTCTGGCGCGAATGTATCACGACAACTTCATAAAATGCCGCGGTATCTTTGCCGAAAAATACCACAAAGATCTCATCTCCGCCTTCAGATTCTTTCAGAATGAAGGAAACCTGGAAATACTGACGTGCGGCGCCACCCACGCTTTCATGCCTCTTGTAAAAAACAGAAAAGCCGCGGATGCTCAGATTAGAATCGCCGTCGATCAGTATAAAAACTTCTTCGGAAAGAACCCCGCCGGAATCTGGCTGGCTGAATGCGGCTACACACCCGGGTTGGAAGAGATTCTGAAAGCAAACGGAATAAAATACTTCTTTACCGATTCCCACGGCATACTAAACGGCGAGCCGAGACCACGCTACGGCGTGTTCGCTCCCGTGAGCTGCCCGAACGGCGTCGCCTTATTCGGCCGCGACAACGAATCTTCAAAACAGGTCTGGAGCGCCAAAGAAGGCTACCCGGGAGATTACCAGTACAGGGATTTCTATAGAGATGTGGGGTTCGATCTGGATTACGATTATATTAAACCCTATCTTCACGGTGACGGCAACAGAATCAGCCTGGGTATAAAATATTACAGAATAACCGGCAAAGGCGAAGAAAAACAGATTTACGACCCCTCTGCCGCCGCAGAAAAAGCCGCCCTTCACGCGGGCAACTTCATGTTCAACAGAGAAAAACAGATCGAGCATCTCGAAGGATTCCTCGGAACCAAACCGATAGTTGTTTCTCCATACGACGCTGAGCTTTTCGGTCACTGGTGGTATGAAGGCCCCTTGTGGCTGGAACATCTTATGAGAAAACTGCATTACGATCAGAACTCGATAGTTCCGGTAACTCCGAGCGAATACCTGCGGGCCCGATCTGAAATTCAGGTAGTAAAACCGTCTATGTCCTCCTGGGGGTACAAAGGGTATAATGAAGTGTGGCTGAACGGAAGTAATGACTGGGTATATCCCCATCTGCACATCATGGAAGACAGAATGGTTGAGCTCGCCGGCAGATTTCCCTCAGCCTCCGGACTGCCCGAAAGGGCGCTTAATCAAGCCGCGCGCGAGCTACTTCTCGCCCAAAGCAGCGACTGGGCTTTCATAATGAAAACGGGAACAATGGTAGAGTACGCCCACAGCAGGACGAAAAGCCATATATCCCGCTTCGACAGATTATACCATTCCATTCTTTCTTCCCGTATAAATGAATCGTGGCTCAAAGAAATAGAAAGACGGGACAACATATTCCCCAACATTGATTACAAGGTTTACTCATCAACCGAGAATCAGTCATGAAGGAAAAGATTGATAAAAAACACCTGATTATTCACGGACACTTTTATCAGCCCCCCAGAGAGAACCCATGGACACAAAGAATAGACAGGCAGGAGAGCGCCGCTCCTTACCATGACTGGAATGAGAGAATAACCCGTGAGTGCTATCTTCCGAATTCCTGTTCCAGGCGTCTCGACGGATTCGGCAGGATAGAAACTCTCGTAAACAATTACACCCGCTTAAATTTCAATTTCGGCCCGACCCTCTTCAGATGGCTCGAGAAGCACCACCCCTCCCTCCATAAAGAGATCATCAGAGCTGACAGAGCCGGCGCGGAACTGAATAAGGGACACGGCAACGCTATCGCTCAGGTTTATAACCACATAATCATGCCCCTTGCCTCAAAGAGGGATAAGGAAACACAAATACGCTGGGGGGTCAATGACTTTAAGCGATGTTTCGGACGGGAACCGGAAGGTATCTGGCTTGCCGAAACAGCCGTCAACCAAGAGACGCTTGACATTCTGATCGACTGGGGGTTCCGCTTTATCATACTTTCCCCCCACCAGGCGAAGAGCTTCCGCCCGCTCGGGGGAAAAGGGAAATGGAAAGATGTAACAGGCGGCACTATCCCCACGGGTTTCGTTTACCGCTGCCGCGGCGGCAGTGCTGAAGCCGGCAATAACTATATCGACATATTCTTTTACGACGAAAGGCTGTCACAGGATATCAGCTTTAATCACCTGCTCAGGGACGGCGACCGTTTTGCCGAATCTATCGCTTCATCATACCGGCGCGGCGGAAACGACCTTGTTGCAATAGCAACCGACGGTGAAATTTACGGTCATCACGAACCCTTCGCGGATATGGCCCTCGCTCATCTTTTTGAAAGCGCAGCGGAAAAACATAATTTGACAATTACAAATTTCGGCGCCTACCTCGACACGCACGAACCGGAGTTCGAAGTAAAACTTAAAAAAGGGGGAAACAATCTGGGAACAGCGTGGTCGTGCTCGCACGGATTAGGCCGGTGGAAAGAAGACTGCGGCTGCAATGTGAACGCGCCCGAAGGGTGGAATCAAAAATGGAGAAAGCCTCTGAGGAACTCCCTTAATATTCTAAGAGACCGCCTCGCGAAGATATTCGATGCCGAGGGGGGCAGACTGCTCGAGGACCCGTGGAAGGCCCGCGACGATTATATCTTTGTTATGAACAGCGGCAGCACGGACGAGGTAAACTCTTTTCTCGCCGAACATTCAATAAAACCCCTTTCCCGGGAAGAAAAAATCATAGTTTTGAATATGCTCGAATCCCAGAGGAACGCCTTGTTTATGTTTACCTCATGCGGGTGGTTTTTCAACGACATCTCCGGACTGGAATCCGTTCAGCTTATTAAATACGCCGCCCGCGCCATTGAGCTCGCGGGAGAGGAATACAGCGGGGGGCTGGAAGAAGAATTTCTTGCCGAATTACAGAAGGCCGAAAGCAATCGTGAAGATGTCGGAAACGGAGCTGAAATATACAGATCCAACAAGAAATTTTCATCAATCACCCCGTCCTTCATCGCCGGACAATACGCCTTATCCTCTCATCTTTCATGTCCAGAGGCTTCTCCCGAGATGTTCGGCTGGTCTTTCAACAAGCTCGATTCATACTCTAAGGAATCGGGCGGAGGAATGATCTACTGCGGGCTGCTTGAAATTGAACCGCCTTTGATACCGGAACTTTTCACGTTCGGGTATCTTCTTATGATGGAAGAAGAAATTCAAGTTATCTGCCTTACCAGAGAATTTGAGGATTACGGAGAATTCGAAAAAATTAAAAAGAAAATCTCGGCTCTTCCTTCCGGAAGTAAAAGGAAGGATGTTCTGAAGTTTTCCGTTGATCATTTCGGGGGTCACGTTCTCTCAATCAGAGATCTATTCCCCGAAGACAGAGACGCCATCCTCACGTCTATAACCGACAACAAACTCGAATCTCTCGAAGGCCTTCTTAAGGATATTTATCTTAAAAACAGAGAGTTCCTCCGACTCCTCAGCGAGTCATCCCTTACTCCTCCCGAGAGCATCCTCGTTCCCTCCCGCGTGTATCTCGAAAGGAAACTTTCTTTTGAACTTAGAAACTGGCAGAAATCACTCCGGCCCGCTGGGATAGAAGGTATAAGAAAAATAATATCGGATGCTTCCTATTACGGAATCGATATAGACAAAAGCTCCGTTTCTGAGCTGTTTTCCGTCTTCTTGCTGGAAAATATCAAGAGGCAGAAGGAAAAACTTATTGCCGAAGAATCAGAGGCGATGATTCAGTTTGTCAATTTCTGCGGCGATATAGATATTGAAATCAAAACGGGGATGATTCAGAACCATATATTCACTATCTTAAATTCTACCTTCAAAGAGGAAGCGGAAAAACTCCCGCCCCGCTCAAAGAGAAGCGGAAATGAAGTGAAGCCGGTTCTTGAATTTCTCAATCTGGCCGAAAGATTCAACTTTAACATCAGCGCCTGGAAAGAACTCCTTTAGCGTACAGCTCACTTTTATTATAATATATCCTGCCTTTGCTCTTATTGAATCCGATTCAATTCGGGGGGTTTGCGGTGAATACCGAGGAAGCTAAAAAGAGGATAGATGAACTCAGCGATAGAATCAATAAATACGACTACCTATATTATATAAAAAACGATCCTGAAATCGCTGATGAGAATTACGATGAGTTGAGAAGGGAACTTATCAAACTTGAACGGTTATACCCGCGGCTGAAGAATCCCGATTCTCCAAGTCAGCGTGTCGGGGCTCCTCCGGTTGATAAATTTGATTCAATAAACCATATCAGACCGATGCTGAGTCTGGCATCCACGACAAGCCAAGAGGAAATAAGAGAATTCGATTCCAGAATGAAACGTCTCGCCGGAAAGAAAAGGATCAAGTACACGGCTGAACCCAAGTTCGACGGGCTCTCGATTGAACTTGTATATGAAAACGGACTGCTCTCTAAGGGCTCTACCAGGGGAGACGGAAGAACCGGAGAGGATATCAGTGTAAATATCAAGACGATCTCCTCGGTCCCCTTAAAATTGAGAGTTTCCGCTGCTGTTTCTGTGGTTTCCGTAAGGGGAGAAGCAATAATGCTCCTTGAAGATTTTCAAAAACTTAACGGAAGAATGATCGAAGCGGGGGCATCCCCGTTTGCCAATCCCAGAAACGCCGCCGCCGGATCTCTCCGTCAGCTTGATTCTAAAGTTACGGCCGGGCGGCCCCTCACATTTTACGGTTATGAAATTATGTATATGGAAGGAGAAAGCGCTCCCGCCTCACACACAAAAGAGCTGGAACTTCTGGAAGAATGGGGATTCAAGGTATATTCCGAATACAGGTTATGCGAAAATATCGACGCTGCCATTGATTTTCACTCCACGCTGTCAAAAAAGAGAGACACCCTTCCCTTCGAAATAGACGGAGTCGTAATAAAGGTCAACTCTAAAGAGCTCACCGAAAGCGCCGGGGCGCGCTCAAGGTCTCCCCGCTGGGCGATAGCCCTCAAGTTCAAACCGCGCAGGGAGATAACCACAGTTGAAGATATTGTGGTGCAGGTAGGGAGAACCGGCAAGCTGACCCCCGTCGCCCTTCTCAAACCTGTCGACGTAAGCGGCGTAACGGTAAGCCGGGCGACACTTCACAATGCCGACGAGGTGGCGAAAAAGGATATCCGCATCGGCGACACAGTTAGAATCGAAAGAGCGGGAGACGTTATCCCCGCCGTTGTCGAGAGAATAAAAACGGGCAAATCAAGAGGGCCCAAGTTCAGCATGCCCGCGGAATGCCCCGTCTGCGGTTCTTCAATTATCCGGGAGGGAGCCTATCACTTCTGCTCCGGAGAGCTTTCCTGTCCTTCACAGCTCAAACGGAGTATTACTCACTTCGCTTCGAGGGGAGGTATGGATATCGAACATCTCGGGAAAAAGACCGCTGAACTGATGGTCGAAAAGGGGATTCTAAGCTCCGTGGATGAAATATTCCGGCTCGATTATGAAACGGTAATGACATTGGAAGGATTCGCCGAAAAATCCGCCCGCAACCTGCTGAATGCTATTGAAGAATCCAAGGAAATATCTCTTTCCCGCTTTATCTTCGCCCTTGGAATACGAGGTGTGGGAGAACACGCGGCCCGGCTTCTCGCGCGGCACTTTGGATCTTTAGAAAGACTCGAAGAGGCTTCCCGCGAAGATCTTTTAGAAATAGACGAGATAGGCCCCGGCGCGGCGGGAAATATCAGAAGGTTCTTAAGCGATGAAAAGAAGAAAAAAATAATTAAATCTCTTCTCTCTTCGGGAGTAACTCCCTTTATAGAAAGGGAAAAGGATTCCTCTGTATTCAGCGGCTATACCTTTGTGTTCACAGGCGCCCTTGAAAGATTTACGAGAGATCAGGCAAAAGAGCTGGTTGTCTCTCTCGGAGGAAGAGTCTCTTCAAGCGTCAGCGGAAAAACAGACTATCTAGTCGCGGGCGGCGCGCCCGGTTCAAAATACGAAAAAGCTGTAAAACTCGGTGTTCCTATCATTTCTGAAGACGAATTCGAAAAGCTCTCAAGGGGAGTTTAGCGGCTGGAAAGAAGATTAAAAGTTCCGCGTAATACTCAATTCATATTGATGATCTCTATTCACCGTCTTTATAGATACTCTTTATTCTGCCCCAGCTTGTCTTTTCAGCGGCTGAGGAGCCGTCCCACCCGGCAATGAGCGCCGCCATCCACCAGACCGCTCTGCCCTTCTGCTTGCAGCTTTCTATTGTCGTGTGCGCCGCTTCATCGCCGTTAAACTGTTCATGCTCAACCGGCACGGAAGTCCCGTCGTAATCGTACGTATTCTGCTCCCACGACTCTGCCACAGGATTATACCACCAGGCGTCGAGATCGGCGAAGTCGTATAGAACCCTGTTATTATCCAGGCAATGCTGTCTTATCTCTTGATTCCTGAGATATCTGTTGTATCCCTCTGCTCCCGTATACTGGGCATTGCCTGTCATGTAAACGAATGTAACGCCCGGATATTCCGCTTCTAGCACACTTATCGAGTCAAGGTATGCCCGCGTCTGCTCCTGCGAATAGCCATTAAGCTCGGTGCACCACGACCACATCGAAACGTTTATTTCCGGGTTGGCGTCAAGAACCGCTCTGGTCTTGTCCATCCCGCTTGCTGTGCTCCAGTATTCGTAAGTTGAGATATATGTGTCGCTGATCTGCCCGCCGTAAATGCAGAAAGCGCCCTCTTCTGTCGGCAGGGTATTATCTCCTCTCGCCACGCTGTACTTAGAATCGCCGGTTTCTATATAACTAAGCCCGGTTACAAGCTGACCCCCGTGAGAGGTGTGAGCGTAGTGAAGTTTTATAACCGCTTGAACAGAATCTATCCAGGCATCGGGGATATCTGAAATTCCCTCGCATGTATGATCTATTATTACAGGTTCACCGCTCTGCCGAGCGTAAGATATATCCGCCGACACTAACCAGAAAAATGAAAGAACTATTATGAGTTTTCTCAAATCTTCCCCCTAAGTATATTCCTACTGTTTATATCATAACTGAATAATTATACGGGACATCTGAAGTTCTATCACTTCCCCTTATGGCCCTCTATTTTAACCATTATACACCATTTTCCCCCCAGTTTCAATAATTAGATTATTTGCCCCATATCAGCGGTCCTTATCTGAAAAAAGTGTTGTTATAGAATGCTGTATTGGTATATTTAAAGAAACAAATTCATAGAGTTTAACTTATTTTTTTAAATAAGCCTGGAGAGTCAAAATGATTATAGGTGTACCAAAGGAGATTAAAGAGGATGAATACCGCGTTGCTCTTATCCCCGTCGGCGCGGAAACCCTTGTAAAAAACGGCCATAAGGTTCTCGTGCAGAAAGGGGCGGGAAAAGGGAGCGGCTTTGAAGACAAGGAATACCGTGAAGCCGGCGCGGCAATAGTCGCCAAAGCTGCTGATATCTTCCGCCGCAGCGACATGATCATAAAGGTAAAGGAACCTCAGCCCGTTGAGATCAAAAAGTGCCGTAAAAACCAGATTATATTTACCTACTTCCATTTCGCCGCCAGCCGCTCACTTACCGAAGGCATGGCACGGAGCGGAGCAACGTGTATAGCGTACGAGACAATGGCGGATGAAGACGGTTCACTGCCTCTTTTGATACCTATGAGCGAAGTGGCGGGAAGGATGGCCGTGCAGGAAGGCGCGAAATACCTCGAACGTCCCATGGAGGGAACCGGTCTTCTTCTCGGCGGAGTGCCGGGGGTTGAACCCGCCAAGGTTGCCATAATCGGCGGAGGTATAGTCGGGGCAAACGCCGCGAAAATGGCCGCCGGGCTGGGAGCGAAAGTGACAATCCTCGACATCGATCTCGAGAGATTGCGCTATCTCAGCGACGTCCTGCCGGCTAATGTAACTACGTTAATGTCCAATCCGGAAAATATCCGCAGATCGGTAGCTGAATCGAATCTCGTAATAGGAGCTGTTCTTATAAGGGGAGCAAAAGCCCCGCGTCTGGTTACGAAGAAAATGCTCAAGTCTATGAAAAAGGGTTCCGTCATTGTGGATGTCGCTGTTGATCAGGGCGGCTGTATAGAAACCATTAAGCCCACAACACACACCAACCCGACTTATATCATTAACGGCGTAGTCCACTACGGCGTCGCAAATATGCCGGGAGCTGTCGCGAGAACCTCAACATACGCTCTTACAAACGCCACTCTTCCTTTCGCCGTCAAGATCGCAAACGACGGCTTTGAAAAGGCGGCAAAGAAGAGCGGAATTATATGGACGGGTGTAAATATACTAAACGGCAGCATTACCGACAGAGCGGTAGCTAAAGCCTTCAGGAAGAAATACACACCGCTTGAAGAACTTCTGTAGCGCACATTTTGCCGATACAAAATAGAAGAATAATTAAAGGTCTTCCGAATGAAACGGAAGACCTTTAATTTATATTCACTCTATAAGCCAAGAAACAGGAAACTAATCCTTTTTCGGATAACCTTCACTGTGAAGGTGCTCTTCTATCTCTTTAAGTGTGTCCGGGTCGTCTATAGTCGACGGAACTTTGAAATCCTTGCCGTCCGCTATCTTCCGGATCGTCCCTCTCAATATCTTTCCAGACCTCGTTTTCGGCAGTCTTTCCACTACTATCGCCTTTTTGAAGCTGGCGACCGCTCCTATTTCACCGCGCACCATTGAGATAAGTTCACTCGCGATCTCATCCTTATCCCTGTTTACACCGTCTTTGAGTACTACAAATCCCACTGGCAGCTGCCCCTTGAAAGAATCGGCGACCCCCAGAACGGCACATTCAGCTATATCGGGATGAGTGGCGATAACCTCTTCCATTCCTCCGGTTGAAAGCCTGTGGCCGGCGACATTTATAACATCGTCAACCCTCCCCATGATATAAACATATCCGTCTTCGTCTATAAAGCCGCCGTCGCCCGTAAAGTAGTACCCCTTGAACATATCCGTGTAAGATTCTTTGAATTTCTCGTCGTTACGCCAGATTGTAGTCAGCGTTCCCGGGGGAAGCGGAAGTTTGATAACCACTATTCCCTCTTCTCCGGCAGGGAGCTTCTGTCCCTGATTATCAAGAATCTCGACCTGATAGCCGGGCACGGGCTTGGTAGAGGAACCCGCTTTTACTTCGAACTGTTCTATCCCCATACAGTTCGCGACAATTGCCCATCCTGTCTCTGTCTGCCACCAGTGATCTATCACGGGAACTTTAAGTAAATCTCCCGCCCAGTCATAAGTGTCGGGGTCAAGTCTCTCTCCGGCCAAAAACAAATATTTAAATCCAGACAGGTCATAGTCTTCAAGCAGTTTGCCCTCGGGATCCTCCTTCTTTATTGCCCTGAAAGCTGTTGGAGCGGTAAAAAGGGCCTTGACCCGGTGCTCCGATATTACACGCCAGAAAGCGCCCGCGTCGGGTGTTCTTACGGGTTTACCCTCGTAGAGGATGGTAGTACATCCGTGAAGTAGAGGTCCGTAGACAATATACGAATGGCCGACCACCCAGCCCACATCAGACGCGGCCCAGTATACATCTCCCGGGTCGATCCCGTATACGTTCTTCATGCTCCACTTCAAAGCTACCGCGTGTCCTCCGTTATCCCGTACAACACCCTTCGGCATACCCGTAGTTCCGGAGGTATAAAGAATATAAAGGGGATCAGTTGACTTGACGGGTACACAGTCAACGGGCTTGCTCTCACGGGTTATTTCTTCCCAGTCTATATCCCTTCCCTCTATCATTTCCGCCGGAGCCTCTTTCCGCTGAAAAACAATACTCTTTTCCGGCTTGTTCTTCGAAAGCTTAATTGCTTTATCAAGAAGGGGTTTGTATTCTATCACTTTTTTTACTTCTATTCCGCATGAAGCAGAGACGACCACCTTGGGATTGGCGTCGTCTATCCTTATGGCCAGCTCATGGGCCGCGAAACCTCCGAAGACCACGGAGTGAATAGCCCCTATCCTGGCGCACGCCAACATAGCGACAGCGGCCTGAGGAATCATCGGCATATATATAACGACCCGGTCTCCCCTGCCGACACCGAGCGAGGAGAGAGCGCCCGCGAATCTGCTGACTCTGCCCAAAAGATCGCTATAAGTGAACTTTTCCTTTTTCCCTGTTACCGGGCTGTCGTAGATAAGCGCTGTTTGATCCGCCCTCCCGTTTTCCACGTGCCTGTCAAGCGCGTTATAACAGGTGTTCATTTCGCCGTCGGCAAACCACCTGTAGAAGGGTTTATTTGAATCATCGAGTATCTCAGTCGGGGGTTTGTACCAGTCAATACCCTCTGAGGCTTTTTTCCAGAAAATTTCAGGGTTTTCTATAGATTCATTATACTGCTCTTTGTAATCGCCTTTCATGCGTCCTCCTTACAATCATCCCGCTTATTAAAAAGACGGCGCTCTTAAATCAGCACCTTGCTTGTTTTTCGTTCATCATTGATTTTACAGTATGTATAATAATTATTTATTACACGGGCGACAACCATTTCCCGACATAAACCGGTAATCGCGGTCTTTTTACATCCCGCGCGGCGAAGAGAGGTTGTCACCGCTTTATAATTTCTACCATTTCCCTTACAGCCCGCTCAATTCCCACAAATACGGCTCTCGAGATGATGCTGTGCCCGATATTAAGCTCTTCTATTTCTGTAATCAGCACTACCGGCCTGACGTTATGGTATGTAAGTCCGTGTCCGGCGTGAACGTGAAGCCCGTATTTGACTGCTGTTTTCGCCGCGTCTTCCAGTCTTCCCAGTGCGGCATCACGATCCCCGCGGCTGATATTCGCGTATTCTCCCGTGTGGATTTCTATCGCGTCAAAACCCATCTTCGCCGCCGCCTTTATCTGGGAAATTTCCGGATCTATAAAAGCCGTTGTCTTTATCCCGCCCCCTTTCAGAGCCGTCACAATATCGCCGTATTTACTGCCGTCGGCGAGAAGGTTCAATCCGCCCTCAGTTGTCAGCTCCTCTCTCTTCTCGGGAACCAGCGTTACAGAATCTGGATGCATTGCCATGGCTATCTCCTGCATTTCGGCACTCGCCGCCATCTCCTGGTTGACCATAGTCTGAGCCATTTCACTTATAAGCCTGACGTCACGGTTCTGTATATGCCTTCTGTCTTCCCTCAAATGAAAGGTTATCTGATCGGCGCCCCCCTGTTCAGCCATCATCGCGGCGGTCACGGGATCCGGTTCAATGGTCTTTCTTGCTTCTCTCAAAGTGGCAATATGGTCTATATTTACTCCCAGTCTCATACGTTTCAAATCCGCCTCCTTATCCTTTGCTGTTTTTTGATATCCTCGGTATCTCCCTTAAATTTACAAAACTTATCCCCCTTTTTCCAGCTTCGTCTTCCATCCACAGCAGATCTTTGAAACTTTCCCGCCTTACATGCAGAATCCCGAGCGCCCAGCCTCTTCTTTCCGCGATATCCATTATTTTCACCATATTACTCCTGACATCCGCCCCCCTGTTATCGAGAAAAATATCGTTCCTCAGAGACGGCATGCCCATTGAAGGGGCGATTTTACCCGCGACCGACTTAGAAGAGGTAAGACTGTCGAAAAAGAAGAGGTTGTGCTTTCGGCATACCGAGAGGACCGCTTTCATCACCCTTGAATCCTCGGTAGCTTTTGACCCCTGATGATTGTTCATTCCCACAACTCCCGGGGTATTAGAGATCGCGTCTTCAACAATTCCTTTAATCCTCTCATCACTCATAGAGACCCGCACAACAGGAACGCTGCCGCAGTCATCCGCTCCCCCTCTGGGTTCCATGGGCAGGTGACACAAAGCATCTTTCCCGGCTTTGTCTGCAAGCCGGCAGATATCCTTTGAATATTTAAGCCCCGGTATGACAGATACGGTAATGTTTATATCAAGCCCGAGAAAATCCCTCACCAGTCTATTGTTGAAAAAACCGAAATCATCCACCACTAATGCCACAACCGGCCGCTTTTCAGGAGCAAGAACAGCATCAGCGCTTTTTGATATAATACACCTGTGAGTAACGCGGTTTCTTGTCCCTATCTCCATCTCTATTTTGTTTCCGGAGTCCCTTTCATAACAGCTTCTGACGCGCCCCCCTATTTCTTCGACCTTCATGTCTATTATATTATTTATCTTTATCAATGAACAGTCGGCGGGCACGTTGGTTCTCACAAGATATATATACCCGGATTCTACTCTCTCACCCGGTATGATCTCAATCGTATCCTTCTTGATTCCGTATTGTTTAAGAGCTTCCAGAAGACTGCCGGCGATATCTCTCCGTACATCTTCGTACTTTCCGCCGAAACCCATATCAAGCAAAAATATTCTTCCGTGAGTGGTGCTGAAATATCTTGCCGTTCCAAAGGCAATTATGACAAGAAGTGCGAGAAGCCCCGCGAATATCTTGAGTCTTGCCGCTATCTGCTTCTTTGTTTTCCGCTTCTTCGCGGCCAATTGGAAGTCTCCCTTCGAAATAGAATAGTATTTGCCGTTATAGAAGATGATCGTATGACGAGCGCGCGGCACCTCGCGCAGTGCATGGATTATAAATACTCCGCGGGTGCAATGTCAAGAGAGGTAAAATATTTTGTGGAGTTTCCCCAATTTTTATAACCTATAAGGTAGTCGATGATTTGTAACAGTATGCGGCTGATTGATATTTTCAAAATCGTGGTCGATTTCCCCGGCGAGGAAACCGCCACTCCCACCTCGGGCTCGCTCTTTCTGCCCCTTCGGGCCAGAAATCCTTGCCCGCTCGCCCTCCGGAGGGTTTTGAAAATATCAATCAGCCGCACTCATCAGCAATGAAAGCCCTATTCCACTTACCAATCCTGATAACTGATTGTATCTCGCAATGTTATTACAATACTTGCCGAATTTTCAGAGGGAACTCCAAAGGTAAAATATTTTCGAGCTCTCAGGGGAGAGCTGTAAAAAAGCCCTCTGTTTTCGAGGGCTTGAATATGAGAATTATAAATCTTTTTATAATTAGTTCCGGCGCACTATTTGGGCACATCCCGCGCACGGTATAAAAGATACTTTTCCGGATCTTCGGGGTCGGGGCCGATGAAAAATTCAACATCGGAATCTCCGTTGTAGATTTTTGTCTCTCCCGGATTATCAGGGTCAGGTAATTCAAAGGTAAAAAAGTAATTTACCTTTTTACTCCAGAAACCATCTCCCATACCACTCTCTTCAGTCCAGTCAGAGTCAAGACCAGAATATTCACTCAGAGTAATGTTTAATGTTCCTACGGCATTATTGAATATTCCTTGTGTCCCCATCCACTCCTCTTGGTACGAAAGGATTTCCCCATATTCACTTACATCAGTTGGCTGATTGTACCAGATATAGCCGTCAGAAAATTCCGGTTCCGGCCGCTGATCCGGTTCAAGAAGCAGTTCCTTGTACTTTTCTATATCTTTTTCCTCATAGACCCTGTCTATAATTTCAATACAATGATCCTTCTCCGTTCGATCGGGCCACGGTTCTTCATTTACCGGCTGATCTGTTGTTTCCTTTGGGTCAAGTATACATCCTGATGTTATAATAACCGAGAAAATCAAGGTTAAACTCAGTGCCGCCTGCAGTAATCTTCTAATCTTCATTGTCTGTATACCTCCTGGGCACATACAAATCACATGTTTATAATACCACATATATAAATAATATACAAGCTTGAAAATAATATTACTATGTGGAGTTTCCCCAATTTTTATAACCTATAAGGTAGTCGATGATTTGTAACAGTATGCGGCTGATTGATATTTTCAAAATCGTGGTCAATTCCCCCGGCGAGGGAATTGCCACTCCCGCCTCGGGCTCGCTCTTTCTGCCCCTTCGGGTCAGAAATCCTTGCCCGCTCGCCCTCCGGAGGGTTTTGAAAATATCAAACAGCCGCACTCATCAGCAATGAAAGCCCTATTCCACTTACCAATCCTGATAACTGATTGTATCTCGAAAAGTTATTACAATACTTGCCGAATTTTCAGAGGAAACTCCTGTATTACTATATATCTTAAAAAAACTGCCACCCTGTTTATTTATCAATCCGCACCGCTTAGTCTTCCGCGCAGAAGTCCAGACGTACCATAGTCTTGAAGGATATCCTTATCTTCCCACTCCACAAGCTTCCACCCCCCCTGACCTGCGGCTTCGAGTGTAAATCTCGCCACACCCCCGTAAATTACCTCTCCTGAGCCTGAATCCAGCGTAATCAAATATTCCCCTTCAAACCACGGCTGATCCCCCTCGGCGTTCTCCTCATCAAAGGAACCGCCGTTTTCAGTCCCTGAGCCGAAAAATATCTCCCTGCGGGCAGCATAATCCGATTTCAGCCGGTCGAGCATATTCATCTCCCGCTCTTTGTCCCATCCGCTTAGATCCGGATACTGCATTTCGTCCTCTGTCCGGGGGATAAATATGAAACCGTCGGAAATTGTTCTTTCGTAATTCGAGTTTCCGGGTTCCGAAAGGCCTGAGGACAGGTTCTTGAATATATCCCTTGGAACTTCGGGCTCCACCCAGGTGTCCTCACCTCCAGCTCCCGGGTCCTGCGCCTCTCTGGGTTCGAAAAGACATCCTCCCTGCGGCAGGGCGAACGCTGAAATCATCAAGCTCAAGAGTATTATACCTCTGATATTCCGCATACTTATCTTCTCCTAAAAATCAAACGTCAGTTTCATATTAATGTCCCAGTATTTTCTCATAGCCTCTGAGATGCGATTTCCGTAATTCCTTACATAAGCCACGTCAAGTTTTATGTTCCCGTTTCCCACTACATCTTTCTCCCCTTCGAAGCCGACCTTCAAAGTTCCTGAATCGTAGAAATTCGAGTTCGTAACGATCCTCTCTTCGTTCTCCACGCCGAGACTGTTCCTCTTTTCGGTCCGGAATAGCGCGCTTGAAAAGAGGTTGAGAAAATCGGCCGCTTTGTAATCAACATTCATCTTCAACCGGTGTTTGAAGTTTTCCCTCGTCCTGTTGTAATGTTTTTCGTCTTCAACGGTCAGGTAGCTTCCGGAATCCCTCATGTCGTACTTATGATTGATACCAAAGTTCAAACCCCTCTGAAACCTCATTTTTGCTTTCGTGTCAAGTATTGTCGTCCTGTCGAGGTAGTTCTGGTTTCTGTCGAATGTAAACTCTGTATATTCCATTTTTACCTCATAGCTCTGCGAAATGGTTATCCAGCCGGCCGGTTTGATGCTGAATTCCGGAATAAGCCTGTAAATATATTCAACATTATTATCACTGGACAGCGAGGCGTCGATATTCCTGGTTTCATACCTGCTGGCTTTAACTTCGACCTTCGCGTCAACATTTTCGAAAGGTTGCGCGGACATTTCCGCGCCGCCTCCATAATAGTAGTAATCCACGTCACGCGGGTTTTCCTCGTACTTCTTATAGAATTTCTGGCTTAACGACATGCGCCCGTTTGCCGAAATACTAAGGTCTTCACCGAGCATCTGAGAAGCCCTGAATCCGAGCTTATTGTCATCCTCGCTGTAACTCGAAACAGAATTAAACCCGTAATCCATATCCGTTCTTGTCTTCTCAAACGTAAATGTGGCGGAACCTCTTTCACTGAACTTGTAAATTGTATTCGCTTTAAGATTGTCCTTTGTGTAGCTTTTCGACAACCTCTTGTCCACATCGTATTCCTTGTCATCGAGTGAATGCTTGAATTCTATTTCCACCGTGACAAAACTGGCGGGCTTGAATCCCGAGTTTACACTTAAAATCTCTCCCTTTTCGTCTATCTGCTCCCTCTTCGCCAGCTCCGGGTTGTCAAGAATTTCAAGCGAATTTCCCCGCGGCGGCTCCACCCTTTTTATATCTCCGCTTTTCCTCTCATATTCTACCCTTAAATACTGTTCCTTACTCACCTCATAACCGGCATTTATCTTCAGCGTGTCGCTCCTGCTCGGTATGTCATTAAACTCGATCGAGCCGATCTCGCTGCTCTCCCTCGATATCAAAGTTCCGTACCCTCCGCTCAAGGTCAAGTCATCCCCTATCCTGTAGCTCATATGTCCGTGGGCCGAACCAGTCATTTTTCTGTCATATTTAAAATCCTGCTGGCCCTGGACGTAATCACCCTCAAGAGAAATAAGTGATTTAGCGTTTTTGAAAATGGGTTTATTATAATCGAATTTTACCCCCGCCCTCTCATTTTCGAAGATAATATCCTTGCCGAACCTGGACAGCGAAACGGTCTTGCTCTTCCTGTAATCCTCTCCGGCGCTGAGAGAAATCATATAATGGTCCGGCTTGATCTTGACGGCTGAGTTCTTGAAACTCTCAGAGAGATCTACCATATTTCTCGTTCTGTTTTTTTCTTTTTTTACATTAATACTGCTGTTTATAATCCATCCGCCTCCCGGATTGATAATCACCTTCATGCCGCTTCCCAGGCTTATTTTCGACATCCCGGCCCTAGATGTGACGTTCCATTTCGGAGTAAAAAGCCGGGGGTTTTCCTGATCAGCAGATTTTTCTGTTTTAAGCGTATCTCCCTTAGAAGAGCTCGCCGCGGTCATTGTCGAATCGCTTCCGGCGGCGCGTACTCCCGCGCTTCCGGCAAATAATAGCAGAATCATAACTCGAAGCAGCTCTTTACGCGATTTCATCCTATCTCCAAATACGAAGAAAACAAACAGAACCAATCGTCCAGGGTTAATTCTTCAGCCCTCTTGCCGAGATCGACTCCCGAGAGGTCTTCGAGCCTTTCAGCCCTTTCCCTTTTATCAGAGTCTTTTTTTCTGAAAAGAACATTTCTCAGTTTCTTCCTCCGCTTCGAGAAGGCCTTCTTCAAAAACTTAAAATACAGGCCTCTGTTCTCCGGCGCCCTCTCCTTCGGGTCTCTGGTAAACCTGAGCACCGCGCTTTCTACGCCCGGCCGCGGGTAGAACGAGCCGGCGGCAACCTTCAGCACCTTCTCGACTTTCAGGTAGCTCTGCAGGAAAACGGACAGAAGGCCGCACCTGCTGTCACCCGGAAGAGCCGCGACGCGCTCTGAGACTTCCTTCTGGACCATAATAACCGCCCGGGTGCAGCCCTCCCACTCGGGAATTCTGATGAGGATACTGCTGGTAAGCATATATGGAATATTTCCGATTACTTTGTACTCCTCCTTTTTTCTTCTCAGCGCTTCCGCTTCAAAATCTACTTTAAGCACGTCTTCATTAACTACTTCAACCTTATCATCCCTGAAAACACACTTCAGATCATCGGCGAGGGCCCTGTCAATCTCAAAAACCACAAGGTCAGCTCCGCTTTCTGAAAGGCGCGAAGTAAGAGCTCCTTTGCCCGGACCTATCTCGAAGACTAATTCTTCAGGGCCGGGATCAATCGCCTCAACTATTTTGCCCGCGACAGAGTCGGTCACAAGATAATTCTGCCCGAGGCTCTTTTTCGGTTTCCTGTGCATATTGTCTGCCAAGGACCGATCCTCCCTCTTCCCTTATTATCAACAAGCGCAGGATCACCCGCCCGCCCTTGTTGAAGCCGGGCCTGGATAATTCAGACTTGCCGTTGCCTTTAACATTCTAACATACTACCATAATCAAATGACGGCGTACTATAAATACTGTCTTTTCTCTTTTCCAAAAAGATTATCACACTCGAGGATTATTAGGGGGATCCAGCTGCCAGTTTCTTACTTTAAATTCCACATCCGGAATATTTTCAGCCGCATTCCTGCATTTCTCAATATCAACTCCCGGGAAATCCACCGCTGTAACAACACAATTCATATCTGACTCGGCCGCTCTGGTAATAAATTCCATTACGGCATCATAGGCCTTATAGCCCGCGTCGGGCCTGCAAAGCCGCAGATAGCTGTCTCTGTCGAAGGCATTCATGCTTACCGAAACAACATCAAAATACTCCTCGAGACGGGGCACAATATCAGACTTGTTTATCATGTTCCCCTGTCCGTTCGTGTCCAGTCTGACAGGTATGCCGTACTTTTTCAGGGTTTCAGCCACTTTCAATATTACGTCAAGCCTCGCGGTCGGTTCTCCGTATCCGCAGAATACGATTTCCTTAAAAGCCCGCCGGCCCAGCTCTTCCGCGGCACTTTCTATTATATCTTCTATTTCCGGCTCGGTGAGCAAATTCAGGTTATAGCCGTAAAGCTCATTATTCTTTTTTCCCGCGGGACAGAACCGGCAATCATTTGTACAAAAATTAGTTACGTTAAGATAAAGATTATCCTTTATCGAGTAGCTTATACTCTCGGCGGGAGAGTTTTCATTCTGAAGAACTCTTCTATAATTTGATTCTGTCGCTCTTTCGATATCTTCCGGGGAAACGCCTTTTATATCAGCAACTTTCTCGGCAACAAGTTTGACGTAGGACGGCTCGTTCCTCTTCCCTCTGTAAGGGACCGGTGGCAGATAGGGACAATCTGTCTCGAGCACAAAACCGCTGGAAGGAAGGCGTTTGACTGCTTCGGGAAGACGGGAGTTTTTATATGTAACGGGGCCTCCTATTCCAACAAGAAAACCAAGCCCGAGAATCTCTTCCGCCTCTTTAGTTCCCCCCTGAAACGCGTGAAATATCCCCCCTACCTCCCCTGCCCCTTCCCGCTTAATTATCTCAATAACGTCATCGAAGGCTTCCCTGCAATGCACTACTATAGGTTTCCCGAAATAGATCGCGATAGCGATCTGCTTTTTGAATATTTCCTGCTGAACATCGCGCGGCGAAAGGTCCCGGTAGTAATCCAGCCCTATTTCCCCGACAGCCAACACTTTCTTTCTAAAAAGGGCCTTCTTTATCTTATCCTCAATATCCATATTCCACTTTTCGGCTTCATGAGGATGTATCCCCACAGCCGCGAACAGGGGACCGTACTTTTCACTGAGAGCTAAAGTCTCGTCAATCGATTCCGGGTCAAAACTGATACCGACCATTTCCCCCACGCCGGATGAAAGCGCACGCTCTATGACACTCTCGCGGTCTTCCGCGAATTTCTTCATATTCAGGTGTACGTGTGAGTCAATAAGCATATCTCTTCAGTCCTGACTCCGTGCTTCAGTCGTTCTTATCAATCCTGGGAAAAAGCGGATCCGGTTTACTTAGTCCTTTTATTCCGGATTCATCGAGCGGCAGGGAATCCAATGTGAGATCTTCCGCCCCCAGCCCCCTTAGCATCTCCGACATTTTATCCGGCATGAACGGAGAAAGAACCACTCCCGCGGTCTTAAGAACCGCGAGCAACTGACGGAATACTTCCGACAACTTTTCGTCCGCGCTTTCGTCTCCACCCAGTTTCCAGGGTTTTTCCTCCTCGATAAACCGGTTCGCTCTCTGAATGACCCGCCAGAAGGCATCCAGTGCTCTTGAAAACTGCATTTCGTCCATAAAGCGTATATATTCCGAAAACGCCTCGGAAAGGGGTTTATAAAGAGCCGATTCCGGGCCGAAGGGCCCCGTCTCAACATTACCTCCCAGATATTTCACGATCATCGAGGAAGTTCTGCTGAAAAGATTGCCCAGCTCATTGGCAAGCTCCGCGTTATATCGGTTAACCAGCAAATCGATTGAAATATCTCCATCCCTGTCAAAAGGCACTTCCCTCATCAGCAGATATCGTAATCCGTCTGTTCCGAATTTTCCTTCAATAATCTCAGGGTCCAGCACGTTGCCTCTCGTCTTGCTCATTTTTTCACCGGAAAGAGAGATAAATCCGTGAGCAAAAACGCTTTTAGGAAGCGGCTCTCCGGCGGCCATTAACATCGCGGGCCAGATTATACAATGAAATCTGGTTATATCTTTTCCGATTACATGAATGTCGGCGGGCCAGTATTTTTCGTACATTTCTCCGTCTCTTCCGTAACCAAGAGCCGATATGTAACTTGTCAGAGCGTCGAACCACACATAAATCACGTGCCTGCTGTCAGTCGGCAGCGGAATACCCCAGTCTTTCCCTATTCTCGAAACGGAGATATCCTCCAACCCTCCTTTTATCACGTTTACTATTTCATTACGCCTCTTCTCAGGACGGATAAACCGGGGGTTTTTCTCGATATGTTCGAGGAGGGGAGCTTCAAATTTTTTGAGAGCAAAAAAGTAGTTCTCCTCGTCTATTTCTTTGGGTTCCTGCTTATGCTTGGGGCAGAGACCGTCAACCAGGTCTTTTCCACTTATGAATTCTTCGCATGATTCACAGTAAAACCCTTTATATCTACCCCTATAGATATACCCCGCGTCATCAATTCTGGAAAAAATTCTCTTTACACTTTCAACGTGCCTCTCTTCAGTCGTATGTATAAAATCATCAAAGGATATGTTCAGCCCCTTCCACACTCCCCTGAATTCCCCTGACATCTCACGGCAATACTCCAGTACGTCAACACCTCTTTTTTTCGCTTCATTGGCGACATTGGCGCTGTGTTCATCATTTCCCATAAGGAAAAAGGTGTCAAACCCCTGCTTTCGTTTATAGCGGGCCATTACATCGGCTCCGATCTTCTCATAGGCAGTCCCCAGATGAGGTCTCTGGTTTACATAATCAATCGCCGTTGTTATGTAGAATGTTTTTCTTCCCATCTCCTATAAACAGCTCCCTTCACTTATTCTGCTTTTTTATTGTCTGTGTTTTCAGTTGTCTTTTTCTCGCCGGCTGAATCTTCTTCAACAGACTCGTCGAGAAAAGACCTAGCCGGAATTTCCACTGTTTCTCCATCCATGTCAGTCATAATAACGCTTCTTTTGAAGAAATTTGTCTTCTCCACTCTGTACTGTTTGTCCTTGTACCTGACATTACTGCCGCTTTTAGGTATACCCTTCATAAAATCCTTGTACTCATCCAGTTCAAAGGCGAGACAGCACATCAGCCTGCCGCAAACTCCCGAAATCTTTGCCGGCGTCAGAGGAAGATTCTGTTCCTTCGCCATCTTAAGCGTGATCGGGTTAAAATTCTTTATAAAAAGAGAACAGCAGAGTCTTCTCCCGCACATCCCGACTCCGTCAAACCTTCTGGCCTCATCCCTTACTCCAATCTGGCGGAGGTCTATCCGTGTTTTGAAAACCGCGGCCAGATCCCTTACCAATTCCCTGAAATCTATCCTTTTATCTGAAGTAAAATAAAATGTTATTTTGTTCCCGTCGAACTGCCACTCTACATCAACCAGTTTCATTGGGAGTTTATGTTCATCCACTTTCTGCTGGCAAATCTCGAGAGCCTCATCTTCTTTTTTATGGGCTTCTTCGATTTCCTTCATATCGGAGTCAGTTGCATGTCTTAAGATATGCTTCTCAATATCTTTGAGCTCTTCACCTCTCCCCGTGTAAATATCCATGATTATACCAATATCTTCACCCCTGTCTGCTTCCACTATACAGTAGTTCCCCTCTTTCAGATACAGCTGTTTAGCGTTAAGAAACAGTTCTTTCCTTAAAGATTTGAATTTGACTTCGACTATTTCCATAACTCTCTCCGGGGGCTGAATATTCATATCAATACTCTACGGTTTTAGCTTATAGAACCAAAACCTGCCGCTATGGATATGGCTTCAATTTAATACCACTCGCCCGCCAAATCAAGCATGAGTTGGAGGAGGGTCAGTTCGACATCGGCGTTTCTGGAAAGATTTTCAGACGCTTTGAATATTTTTTCTAAATCGGCTGGTATATTCCTCTTCTTGGCCCCGGCTATTCTTTCTCTTCCCAGTTCGGCTAGGACCGCCTCTTGCAGTTCTCCCCTTTTCTGATCACTTTTCATTAAAATGCGAAAGACTCTGGCGATTTCCTCAAGGAGTGCCGCGAGCTCTTCACGGTCGTACTCTACGGCCAGCGCTTCTGTTTCAAGAGTAATATTTCTTCCTTCCCCGTCGAGGATTAATCCGACGATCCGTTCGGCTTTCCTTACCAGGCCCCTGAACCTCTTGTCGCCGTATCTTACCGCCCTCCTGATATTTCCCTCCGCCAGAACCGCTCTCTTGATGGCTTCTTCCTTTTTCAAACCGCGGTTTTCAATCAGAAAAGATTCCACGTCGGCGGCGGACAGGTAATCAAACCTGACTTCGTAGCATCTCGAGGTTATTGTCGGCAGCAGTTTATCGGGAAATTCTGTCACAAGAATTATTACAACTGATTTTGGAGGCTCTTCAAGAAGCTTCAAAAAAGCGTTTTGGGCTTCTATAGTGGCGAGATGAGCTTCATATATGATAACCAATGTTTTTTTTCCTTCGAACGGGTGTTTCGACGCCTTTTCTATCACGTCTCTAATAAGGTCTATCCCAATGCTTCTGGCCTTGCGGCCGAATTCCCCGCTATTAAAGAAATCTTCTCTTCTACTTTCAATAACCACGGGATATGATTTCTCTATCGATCCATACGGAAGGGGGTATACTAAATGAACATCAGGATGTTCGAGCCTTGATATCTTAGAGCATACCGGACAGGAGAGTTCCTCTTTAAAACAATCTCCCGAACAGTTTATTCTGGCGGCGAAATATAGAGCCATGAGCTCCTTGCCCGATCCTTCCGGGCCGGCAAAAAGCATAGAGGAAGGAAGCTTCTCCCCTTCAAGCATGTGAGTAACGAGGTCCGAAACTCTCTTTTGTGATTTTGCTATCGACCTTGCAGCTTTCAGTATATCGATGCTGGAGCTCCTTATTCTATCCATTCCCCGGGGTTCAGGGCTTTCTTGGATTTTCTGATTTCAAAATGAAACACCCTGCCTCCAGAAACCGTAGAACTTGACACCTCCGCTATGATATCCCCTTTTTCAACCCGGTCTCCGTTCTTTACAAATATCCGGGCTATTCTCGCGTATAACGTATAGTAGCTGTCTCCGTGATTTATAATAATACAATTTCCATATCCGGAGAGTTCTCCGGCGTATTCGACTCTTCCGCGGGCCACTCCGCGAACAGGAGATCCTTCTCTGGCATCTATATCCAGACCGGAGTTGAAAGTAACCGTGCCGAATTCGGGGTTTCTTGATCTGCCGTATTCCCGGACAGTCCTGCCATTCACCGGCATCGGCATCTTGCCCTTAAGCCCCTCAAAATCCGGCTCTCCGAACTCTCCCCGCGTATCGATGCTTTCTTTCCTCTTCTCCAGTCGGGTAATAATATTTAAAAGATTCTCTTCAGCGGCAGCCAGTTCGTCTATTCTCCTCTCGTATTTTCTTTCTTTTTTCTTCAGCTGACCGAGAGCCCTCTTTCTTTCCTCTTCATTTTCCCGCAACTTGGCCAGTTCTCTCTTTTTTTCTTCGCTGGAGAGATACAGTTTATGAATCATCCGTACGAGTTTCGCCTTTTTTTTCGATATCTCTTCTTTTTTTGTTTTAATGTCATCTATAAAGGCCGCGTCTCTCGCGGCTACGATCAAAAAGAATTTGTACCTCTGGATGAGATCCGGGAAATCGTCGGCGTTCAGAATCTGCCGCCAGAAATCTCTGTCCCTCTCTTTGTAGATTTCCCTGAGTCTGCCCGAAAAGAGCTTCAGTCTCTGGGCATAAATCTCTTCGTTCCGATCCAGCGAGATTTTCAATAAATGCGCCTGTTTTTCCATCATATCTGCTTTTTCTTCTATTCCTTCAAGGAGGGACTTTGTCAAACTTCTCTCCTCTTTCAACTTCTCGAGGTAGTCTCCAACATTTTTCTCTTCGCGCTTCAACTGCTCTATATTCTTCCGCTGTTGTCTGATCTCTTCTCTCAATTTTGCCAGCTCTTTTTCCTTGTTGTTGATTTTTTCTCCGAGCCTGCTTTCCTGCGCACGCGGCGCGGCCGTTGCCGCGATAATAACAAGGAAAAAAAAGAGATATGCGGATCTGTTCTTCAAGTTTCCCATCCTGAAAAAAATTTATCTTTTAAGAAATTTCCTGACGGCAATAAAGCTTCCCGCGGCTCCCAGTAAAGCACATAAAACAACAAATCCCGCCACTCCTTCAAGCTGGAAAAACACTATTCCCGGCAAATACCTCTCGGCAAATGAATACACCACCCACAAGAGCAACATGGCTAATCCTGAGGATATGACCCCCTGAACCCCGCCCTCGATTATGAAGGGGACCTGTATGTAAGAGTTTGTCGCGCCCACCAATTTCATTATTTCAACGGATTTTTGTCTCGATAAGATCGATAACCTGACCGTATTAGATATCACGAAAATTACTGAAAGAAAAACTATCAACCCCAGGGCGAGCCCCGTCATATAAAAGCCCTTAACGAGTTTTTCGCCTCTTTCAACCCACTTTTTGCCGTATCTCGCTTCTTCTACTCCCTTCCACCCCATGGCAGTTTGAGCGATTTCCTTCATAAAAGAGCTCTCGGTCCGTTCTGGTTTCATCTGTACTCTGAACGCGTCCGGAAGAGGATTAGAGCTGAGTTCATCTAAAATCTCGCTGCTTTCTCCCAGCTGGTCGCGGAATTTCTTCAGCGCTTCTTCTTTTGAAACAAAAATAACTCCTTTTATACCTTCAATATCCAGAAGCTTATTTCTAATAATCTCGACTCTTTTGTTATCCAAACCGTCTTCAAGATAAACATAGACATATACCGCTTCCATTCCCCTGTCTATCACCATCGAAACATTCATAGTGATCAGAAGGAAAATCACGAGTACCAACAGAGAAAAACCCATAATAATGATAGATATCAGGTTAGAGAGTGTTCTGCGTTTCAGCATTCTCGTTGATTCGCCAATGATATATTTTACGTTATTTATACCCGCCATTCGAACCCCTCTGAGTCAATAAGACTACACTTAATCTTTATTCTGTTTTGCCCCTATCCTCTCCTATAGCGTTGTCAGTAAATTTTCTGGCGCGGTAATCAACGTGGGAATCAGAAAGACTGTCTCTGAGATTTCCCCTGAAGAGCATTTCGGTGTCCTTGACAATCCTGCCGTCCCGTAAATAGATTATTCTCTGACCGAAGCTCTTGACAAGGTCAACGTCGTGGGTAGCCATCAACACCGCTGTCCCTCCGGAATTTATCCTGAACAGCAACTCGAGTATTTCCCTTGTTACTTCCGGATCGAGGTTGCCTGTCGGCTCATCCGCGAGGAGGATAACCGGCTTGTTCGCCAGCGCCCGGGCTATTGCCACTCTCTGCTGCTCTCCCCCCGAAAGTGATCCCGGGAATTCGTATCTTTTGTGGTATAGTCCAACTCTGGTTAGAATGTCGGTCATTTCTCTTTTTATTTCCGCCATTCCGGTTCCGCCCACTTTCATGGCAAGAGCAACATTTTCAAAAACCGTCCTTCCTTCCAGCAGACGGAAATCCTGAAATATAATGCCTATTTTCCTCCTCAACTCAGGTATAGTACTCCTCTTCATTCTTGTAGAAACATATGACCCCATTATTACCTGGCCTGAATCAGGAAGATCATCCATATACATCATCTTCAGCAGCGTACTTTTGCCCGCCCCGCTCGGCCCGACCAGAAAAACAAACTCTCCATTTGCCAACTGTATGTTTATATCCCGCAGCGCGAAATCCCTGCCCAGTTTTTTTGACAGGTGATAAACACCGGCTATTATCCTGTTTTTTTCCGGCATAATTTCAGCCACCGACCTTCTTTCGTTTTGTTAAGCAGCACTCAGCGGCGAGAGAAACCGCCTCGTAGAGGCTTCCGGATTCAGCTTCTCCCCTTCCGGCAATTCCATATGCCGTGCCGTGGCATACGGATGTCCTGACCACAGGCAACCCTATGGTCATATTCACACCCTTATCAAATCCCGCGGTTTTAAAGGGAATCATCCCCTGGTCATGATATAAAGCAACATAGGCGTCATAATTCTTGTTTTTTCTGTTATAAAAAAGTGTGTCCGAGGGCACGGGGCCCGTCACGGTCAAACCTTCTGAGAGGAGCCCTTCAATCGCCGGAATGATAATTTCCCTCTCTTCCGATCCGGTAACTCCCCCGTCTCCGGCATGAGGATTCAAAGCCGCCACCGCTATCTTCGGTTTTTTTATTCCCCAGAATTCTTTCAGGGCGCTGTCTGTTACTCTGACACATTTTCTTATCCTGTCTGTTGAAATCGCGCCCGGCACATCTCTCAATGCAATATCCCTTGTCATAATAACAATTCTAAGGGGACCGTTGACCATCATCATCTGGCAGTCAGGTGAACTGAATTTATCCGCGAGCATGTCAGTGTGTCCTATATATGAATACCCCGCGAGAGCAAGAGCTTCTTTAGATACAGGTCCCGTAACTATGCCCTCTACATGTCCTGACAGAGCCATAGAAACCGCTGTTTCAACCGCTTTGCCCGAAATTCTCCCGCCTTCCTCACTCGCCCTTCCGGCCGGAAGGTTGACTTTTGGTAAAGATGTGTCTATCAAAATGGGGTTTCCCGTTTTTATTTCAGCCGCGGAATTCCAATCAGTAATCGTTCTTATTCTATCCGCCGTCTTCTGTGACAGATATTTTACCAGCTCTTCGGCTGAACCAATAATATATAGATTATGATCGTCAAATCTTCCGTTTTCAATCAAATCGGCGGTAATCTCCGGCCCTATTCCGGCTGGATCACCTATCGTAAGAGCAATGCTTATCCTCTCATCAGACATCCCTTCCTCCATCTCCTCTATAAATTTCTTTCCCTGATAATTCTGTAGAACTGCTTTCTGTTTTTCCGGGGAACCTGTTTTCGCGGTACTTCAATTATTTTGATTACTATTTCCCTTTCAGGATACCTTATATGCAAAATGTCACCGGTCTTTATTTCTTTCGAGGACTTTACGGCTTTCCCCTCAACCCTGATTTCTCCGCTGCTGATACCCTTAGCGGCTTCGCTCCTCGTCTTTGCCAGACACAGGTATTTTAGTAAAAGATCTATCCTCACTGCTGAACGTCTTCCTTGATATCAACGTAATATTTGCTCTTAAGGGTATCGATATAATCTGTGTATTTCTCCTGCAGTTTCTCCTGTCTGAGAAGTTTTCTTAAATCATCCTCCGCTTCCTTGAAACTGAAAGGTCTTTCTTTTTCCCGCCCGAGAACTTTTATGATTCTAAAACCTTTGCTGTCTTTTACAACGGGAGCTAATTCTCCCGGCTTGACGTTTTGTATCGCGTCTTTGAAAAACTGCGGAAGATTAGCTGTTGGTATTTCCCCGATGACTCCTTTTTTTTCCGCTGTTTCTTTATCGTCTGACAAACGGGATGCCAGCTTGCCAAAGTCCTCGCCATCGAGAATCCTCTTTCTGATCTCTTCAGCTTTTTTCAGAGCTTCTTCTTTCTCTCCGGTGCTTTCTTTGATCTTAACGAGTATATGTCTAATCTTTTTTTCTTCTCCATCTATTTCATCGAGTTTAATAAGATGATATCCTAAATCTGTTAGAACCGGGGGGCTCGTCTCTCCAACTTTCAGCTTACTCGCGGCTTTTACAAAATCGGGGTTGCTAAGCTCCTCCAACTTCAAGAATCCGAGGTTTCCTCCGTATTCGGCGCTCGGGCCCTCTGAATATTTCTCGGCAAGGCCGGAGAAGGCTTCTCCATTCTTTAACTTTTTCTCTATCTCTCCTATCTTCTCCAGCGCCTTCTCTTTGCTTTCCCCCGAAGGTTCCGGCAGGATAAGAATCTGTGCCAGCTTAACTGTGGCCGGCCGTAGAGACATTTCATGAATATAATCGCTGTAATATTCTCTTAATTCCTCTTCTTTAATGTTTATCTGGCCCATAACTTCCCTGTACATGAGTTTCTGAATCAATTGTCTTGATTTTATTTTCTCACGCCATTGCATTCTAAGCTGTTGAACCGTTATACCGTTCTTCTTTAATTCCCTTTTAAAGGCTTCTTCCCCTCCAATATCCCTTTTGTTTCTCTCAATTGCTTCCTGCACCTCGGCATCTATGCTTTCCTGTTCAACCTCCATTCCGATTCTCTCGGCGTGAACGGCCATGAGCAAATCCGCCACAAGACCATCCAGCACTTCCTTTCGGATTTCCCGCTTTCTTTCACCTGTAATATTTTCCGTTTTCCCTATCTGAAGCATCAGCCGTTTATACTCAATCTCAAATTCGCTCTGAAGTACTGCCTTATCCTCAACAACGGCAATTACTCTGTCAATTATCTTCTTCCGGCCGGCATCCCCTGAACCACGGGCGTTTCCGCATAGAAAGCCGGCGATCATAAGCAGGAGCGCAGCAGCGGCAGGCCTTTTTAATCCTATTGCTAAGTTCAATCTATCACCCCTCTATTCCAAATCAATTAACTCCATAGTCACCGCTGATCAGGTGCCTTTGAAGAGATTTCCGTGGAATCACTATTCGGCTTGTATGTCTCATCGTAGTACTCTACGCCTATTTTCTCGCGGAGGGACCTGATGAATTCCCGGTAAGCCTTCTTACGCTTTTCCACCATAAGGATATTCATTATCTGCTCTTGAACATCGCTCAGATGAACTGTTCCGAGCGTTTTGCGGCTTCCAACCAATTTAATTATATGATAGCCGAAATCAGATTTAACTATATCGCTTACTTCACCCGGCTTCATCTGAAATACTACAGATTCGAATTCCGGAATCATGTTTTCCTTGGTAAGATAACCAAGGTCTCCTCCTCTTTCCGCGACAGGATCAACAGAATATTTGTTAGCGATATAAGAAAAGCTGTTTCTTTTAAGAAGACCCTTTACTTTTTCAGCCTCTTCTCTGCTGTTTAAAAGTATATGCCTTACTCTGTATTCCCGTTCATATTCTCTTCTGTGTTCTTCAAAATAATCTTTAATTTCCTTCTCTTCTATCTGTATTCTCTCTCTCATTTCGAGGAAGAGAAGATGATCGGCAAGGTATTCCTTCTCGAGGTTTTTTATCCGCGCTTTCACGCGTGGGTCATTCTTCAGCCCTCTTCTTAAAGCTTCCTGATAACACAGTTCAACATCAACCCACCTGTTAATATAAGATCTTCTATCCTCTGCCGTGTAAAGTCCATCCTGATCACGCGGCAAAAGATTCTCAAATCCTTCTTTTGTAAAAATCTTCTCGCCGACTCTTACAATATCGCCCGGTGACGGCTTTGTGTCACCGGGATCTTTTTCCTTTTGGCAAGCGAAAGATAGTAAGATAATAACCAGAAGTATCGCTGTTATTCTGAAAATTGATCTCTCGCCGCCTTCCGGAGCCCAACCTCTATTTTGTTCTGGTAAGTTCGGCTTTAGCAAGGTTTTCTTCATACACTTCTATAGAATAGTTCTTACGCCATTCTGCCACTTTCTTGTCAAACAATTCATTTATTTTCTCTTGCTTCAGAGTGCTCCTGATTGACTCTTCAGCTTGCTCCTTAGACACCTTCATGGCTTCAACTATTTTATCAAGCTTCAATAGTATCCAACCCCTGTCGGTTTTGAAAGGCTTTGATATCGCACCCTTCTCCGGAAGACCGAAAGCTATTTCGTCAATTTTCGAATCTTTATTTTCAGCGTGCAGCTTCACTTTTCCGTTTTCCTCCTTAAGGGCTTCATCTTCAGAGAAGTTTTTGACAAGGGTCTCAAAATCTTCCCCTTCCTCTGCAAGCTTTTTGGCTTCTTCGATGATCTCCCTGTCGGAGTTTAATATTACTGTAAATGCTCTCTGCTCCTTCGTTACAATCTGCGCCTCATTCTCTTTATAGTAATCATCGATCTCCGGCCGAGTCACCTGAACTTTCCCTTTTATGGTTTCGTTATAAAGAGCAGATAACATAACCTGCTCGACTCGTCTGTCGTAGATCCCTTTTATTTCAGGGTCTTCCATCAGCTTAAGTCTCTTCTCCGCGTACTCGGGAAGGACGTCGTTAAAGAACTTTTTGTTCATAGTATTTACTATGTTCTCCCTACCCTTTTCGCGGCGTGGTCTTGCAGGCAGATCCAGGTTTTCATAAAGATACTTGAAGTCGGCAAGCGTGTATGTATTCCCCTCATATTCACACAGAATCATCCCCTTGTAATCATCAGGCAAATTGAATTCCGGCGCGTTTTTTCTGGTTACTTTTCTGTCCATAATATCTTTGAACGGAATATCTTCCGGAAGACTGTTATAAGCGATTTCTAACGCGTCGGGATAAATTTTATATCCCATTTCGTCCATTATACTCTGCTTGACCTTCTGCATTCTTTTGTTTTCCTTTATCGCTCTGATTCTTTTCCTCGCGTATTCCTTGTCCCTCGAGGGAGGGACAGTCCTTCTGTCATGTACTTTAAGTATCCTGAATTCGTTTTCCGTTCTCAAGGGAAGCGTTATGCCGCCTTCTTCTGTATTAAGGAGGGCTTCCTCCACCCACCAGTACATCTCGCCAATTGGCACCGTCCCGAGCTTTCCGCCATCTCTTGCTGTTTTAGTTATGGAGTATTTCCTCGCCGCTTCCGCAAAATCTGTTCCTTCTAATATTTCATCTCTTATTTTCAGAGCCTTCATACTGTCAAGGACCGTAATTTCGCTTAGAACAAATTCGTTTTTCATCTTATCATAATATTCATCCACTTCTTTTTCATTAACCTCAACCTTATCCCGTATGAAATATTTTGTTATCGCGCCAACCAGAAAGGGCCCTTTGTACATATTTTTAAAGGCTCTAACCCTTTCGTTCTTTTCGTACCCCATATCTTTTGCCTTAAGGACCATAACCTCTTTGGCGATCATGTAATCTAAGATTTTCTTTTTCCCTTCAATGTTGTTTGTGTCCGGCAGATAACTCTCATCTATCACTTCCTGGACCTTTTCAAATTGCCCTAAAGTGAGTTCTTTTCCTTCAACCCTCGCGATCACAAGGTCTTCTCTGTCCGTAGTAGAACAGCCCAAATACCCTGTTATAAGGGTGATTATCAATACAAATGCTGCCTTTTTCATTTTTGCTCCTTTCTTTCTTTTTAATACTTCCGCGAACCTTTGAATCTTCAGAAATCCAAACCTTACTGTTTAATCAATTAAACTATTCCTTTTAACATACAACTCCATAATAGTCAATAAGTTTTCAAAGTCTTCCTCTTTTTTGCCGCGCCGCTCTTTCTTCAATTCAGGTTTGGAGGTTTCCGGCGGCCCCGAATATATAGTCAGCGAGAGTTTCGGTTCAGAGTTAAAGAGCAGCCTGTTTTCGAATTGGCCGGCTATTTCAGCCAATAATTCCCTAGACAATTTCACCTTTCCGCTGAAAACAACTCTTAGAATACCGTCGCGGCTCATGTCAGCTTCAACTATGCCGGCTTCCCGCGCGCGGATTTTCAGCTCTGCAGCCCTCAATAGATTCCCGGCGGCTTGAGGGAGCGGACCGAACCTGTCCGTCAGCTCTTCCGCGATGCTATTCAATTGATTTATATCTGTTGCTCTAATTAGACGTCTGTAAATATCCATTCTTTCTTCTGAATCCGATATATACTTCTCCGGCAGGAACTTGTTTGATTTTGATTTAATGCGGACATCGATATCCTCCCGCAGAGTCTCTCCCTTTATCCTCGCGACCTCCTTCTTGAGCATCTTTGAGTATAAATCCAGCCCCACACTGTTTATCTGGCCGGATTGCTGATGCCCGAGGATATTTCCGGCCCCTCTGATCTCTAAGTCTTTCAGAGCAACTTTATATCCTGCTCCCAGATAATCAAATTCGCTTATTGCTTTCAGTCTCTCGATACTTTTGACGGTCAAAGAACGGTTTTCCTCGACAAGAAGAAAGGCGTAGGCTTTTCTGTCTGACCTTCCCACCCGGCCCCTAAGCTGATAAAGCTGAGCCAGACCGAACTTATCGGCGTTATTAATTATAATTGTGTTTACATTCGGGAAATCGAGTCCCGCCTCTATGATCATAGTAGAAACCAGCACATCGAACTTCCCTCTCATAAAATCAAACATGACCTTTTCCAGCTCTTTTCCTCTCATCTGACCATGCGCGTGTACCGTTTTTACACGGCTGGGGAGCAGACGTTCCAAATATCCCTCCATCACACCGATGCTTTGAACTCTGTTGTGTACGAAGAAAACCTGCCCGCCTCTGTCTACCTCCCTCATAACGGCCCTCTCAATCTGGTGATCATCAAAAGGAAGTATTTCCGTCTGAATAGGGAGTCTGTTTCTCGGAGGCGTGTCTATAACGGAAATGTCCCTTATGCCTGACAGCGCCATATTAAGTGTGCGGGGTATAGGTGTGGCCGTCATACTCAGAACGTTAACATTTTTCTTCATCTTTTTAAACGCTTCCTTCTGTTTTACTCCGAACCTGTGTTCTTCATCCACGACAACCAGTCCGAGGTCGTAGAAATCGAGGTCGCCGGAAAGGAGCCTGTGAGTCCCGATGACTATATCGATGCTTCCTCTCTTTATTCCTTCCAGTATCCTCTTCTGCTCGCTCCTTGATACAAATCTGCTTAAAACAGAGACGTTAACGGGGAATCCGCTCAATCTCTCGCTCACCGTCTCGAAGTGCTGCATCGCGAGCACCGTAGTCGGCACGAGAAAGGCGCACTGACGCCCGGAGAGCACCGCCTTGAATATCGCCCTTATAGCTATTTCGGTTTTGCCAAAGCCGACATCTCCGCATATGAGCCGATCCATCAGCCGCGAAGACTCCATGTCCTTTTTCACTTCTTTAGTTGTTTCGATCTGATGAGGGGTTTCCTGATACGGGAACAGGGCTTCCATCTCGAACTGCCATGGTTTGTCAGATTCAAAACTGTATCCCTCCGAGACCTCCCTCGACGCGTAAATTTCTATTAAATCCCTGGCTACTTTCTCGGCGTTTTTCCGTGCTTTTTTCCTTGCCCTAAGCCAGACCCCGCTGCCCAGTTTTGAGAGAGCGGGCTCTATCGAGTCAGCGCCCGCGTACTTCTCCACCATTCTCAAACCGTCAACCGGAATAAAGAGGTGATCTCCCCGGGCGTACTTAAGACTCAGACACTCCGTTTCTCCATCGGCCATATCGAGAACCCTCGTCCCCATGTATCTGCCAATCCCGTGATCTAAGTGCACGACAAAATCTCCCGGCTTGAAGTACGAAGGGTCGTACGATAAGGATCTGCTTCGAGTTTTTGGTTTTGTATAAACTCTGTGAAACCTGCCGAATATCTCATTTTCACTCAGAAATAGAACTTTTGCTTCCGGCCAGCTGAACCCGCTGGATATTTCTCCGACCGGAAAATCCATATCTATTGCCGCGTCTTCAAGCATCTCTTCCATTCTTCTTCTTTGCGCGGGGTTATAACAGAAAAGGAAGACCTGGAATCCTTTTCGCGAGAGCCTTTTTATATCTCCTGATAACTCCTTTATCTTTCTTCTGTAATTTTTCGGGGGCAATGTTGAAAATTTAATTTCGCTCTCTGTTTTCAGCCCGTGTATTTGAATCTCTTTCGATCCCTTGAAAAGCTCGTCCAGTTTTTCCGATTTAACGTAAACTTCCGACGGTTCCGGATATATCCTCCCCTCCTCCCGGGAATTTTCAAATCTCCGATTTATTTCATCGAAGAACCGGTCCATTTCAGCTTCCAGCTCTTCATAATCAACCATCAAAACGAGCCGTTCCTGCGGAAAATACTCCAATACGGATCCCAGGTCATTCATCAAAGGCGCGTAATGCTCCATTCCAAAGAAAGTAATGCCGTTTTCAAGCCTCTCGGCGGGAAGCATCAATTTACGTTTAACATTTGAAGGCACATTCCCTATTCTTGATTCCAGCATCCTTTTAATCCGTTTTATGCCTTCTGTGTTTGTAACAAAGTGATTCAGAGGCCTTACATTAAAATCGTTTATTGCTTCTTTTGACCTCTGGGTTTCTATGTCGAATTCTCTGATCGAAATTATCACATCATCATCAAATTCAATCCTTACGGGAACCTGAGCTCCCACCTCGAAGATATCCATGATAGATCCCCGGACGGCATATTGTCCCTTGCTCTCAACTGTCTGATGTCTCTCATAGCCAAGACGCGCGAGCCTGCCGGCCAGAGATGTCATGTCATACCTCTCGCCGGATATAATCCGGGTTATATATTCCTTTAACTGCTCAGGCGTGAACACCTTTCTAAGAAGAGATTTCAGCGTACAGACAAAGCTCTCGCATTCTCCTTTCAAAAGAGATTCGAGGGCCGTCATCTGGGCTCCGGTTAAATCTCTGTCCGGATCGTGATAGTCATAAGGCAGAACCTCGCTTTCAGGGTAATAAACCACCTTCTCAACCCCGAAGTTCTTCAAATCAGCTTCCATATCACGGGCGCTTACAGGATCAGGGGTTACCAGCAGCACGGGGTTCGTGTTATTTTCGATCAGGGCGGCGGCAACAATACTTCTAGAGCTGCCGATAAGGCCCGACACACGAATCTTCTTCCTCTCTGAATCGAGGAGGCTTTCGAGTTTACGGTACTGCCCGAGCTCCCTTACTTTCTCTTTCAAACTATCCCACATATTCCTCCCGATTCTTCTTTCGCGCCCCCTGAGCAATCAATATTTCAACGATCAAAAGAACAATAGCCGAAATGAGGAACACTGCCGCTATCTCTCTTCCCTCTCTGGCTCTCCTGATTTTCCTTTTCATACTTTCTTCCGCGCCTATAACCGCGGCGTCTTCAATCCCGAGAGAATCCGCCGCTTCCGAGCCACCGGCATATATAAGGTCTGATTCTCCTTTCGCCTCGGTATTTACCGCTATCCTTCCCACTATACCCTCTTTGCTGTTTATAGATATAAATCCCGGTCTATTTACGGGATCTATAAGCAGTCCCCCCGGTTTTCTTGTAAATCCGGTTATTTCTCCTTCATCTAATTCCACCGAGCCGCCGACTCCTGATATTCCCGAGAATCTACAATTCAAGCTATCCGGATCATGCGCTCTCCACTCAGCACTCCCGCCGACTCTGATATCACATTCACTTTCAGCCCTTCCGGCCGCGTCAGTTATCATCCGCTGAACAATCGGAAGGAAATACGGAGAGACTACAAGTTCTCCGCCTTCTATGCCGGGCTTGAAAACCACAAAAATAAGTGTGCCCTTTCCCGCCTTCTCCTTCCATATAAAAGGAGACTCGTCCTTGAAACTCATAAGGGTATGATTTTCAGGTATCCCTTCGACCATGATATCACTTACAAATCTCAGCCTGGAGAGGCCTCTCAACTCCTCCTTGCTGAAAGATGAAAGAAGACTTGTTCTTTTTTCCGGAATCTTTAGAGAAACTCTTCTCAACCCTTTATTTCTCAAACGAACTTCCGGAGTGAACCCGCTGATTCTCCGGATGAATTCTTCATCTTCCTGCTGAACAAAGACAATCACGCCTCCGCCTTTTTCGATAAATTTTTCTATTATTTCAACATCCTCCTCCCATAATTCTCCGCCAGAACCAATAACTATTACATCAGCCTTATCAACTGCCTCGCTCGTTATTGTTGCCGTATCCTTCCCGTATAACAACATGCCGCCCATAGATCCTTCGGGGCTCACGGCTTGCCGTATATAGAAATTCTCCTCTTTTCCCGCGAGCAGGACCTTTATCTTTTCCGCCGAGTTCAGAACAAAATACTTCCTGTCATCATGCGGGAGCTTATCCCTGCTCAATCTCACTTCCCCCCTTATCCACCCCCTTGTGTCAACCGTAAAAGCGGCTTCCTCTTTTCTTCTCTCCCCCGGGGCCAATTTTATTTCCCTGTTTATTATCCTTACTCCCTCTAGAAACACGCTCATTTGAACTACAGCGTCTCTCGCGGTTGATGTATTACGCAGTATGATTTCAAGATCAACAGCCTCTCCGGCGTGAACCGAGACGGACGGGCAGATTACATCCTCCACGGCAACATTTACCCCCGGGGCATCCCGCAATGGAATAATAAAGTCTCTTGTTTTTTCTTCTTCCACATCAGTAATGCTCTTCCCGCCTGCTCTTTCATCGACTCCTTTTCTCTTAAGAGATGATTTTTGAAAATCTGAAATCACATATAATTCCCTTGCCTGAAGTCCTGTTTCCGCTAACATTTTTCTGGCCGCGGAGACCCCGCTCTTTAAATCAGTTGTCTTCCAGGAAGGTCCGATTTCATCAAGAGCTTCCAGGACGAGAGATTCATCTCTTCCTTCACCTTCGTATATTTTACGCGCCGACTCATCCACCGCAGCTATTATTAACAGGTCCTCATCCCCGACACTTTTTGCTATTTCCTGCGCTTTTAAGGCCGCCCTGTCAAAAAGGGTCCCCCTGTCTGTTTCAACACCCATACTGTAGCTTCTGTCGACAAGAATACACGATGCTACGGGAATTCTTCCCGGGAAAAGAGAAGCTGACTTACCCTTAATAACCGGGCGCGAAAACGCCAGAGCTATACACGCGACAGCGGCCATCCTCAGTATCAGAAGCAGCATTCTTCTAAGCTTGACGCTTCGCATACTCCGCCGCTGTGAGCTCTCGAGAAAGAGCAATGAGCTGAATTTAACCTCTCTCACGCGTCTTCTGCTGAAAATATGAACAATCAGCGGTACGGCTACGGCAAGAAGTGAAAATAAGAAAAGAGGATTTAAGAAAGTCATATCAAATTCTTTCGCCTCACATCCCGCGTGTATAAAGTCTCTTCGGCCGCCGTAAAACACAGGCGGGGTGAGGCAATCTCAGACGGCGTTTCTATCTCCTTATAGAGACTCCGGAGAGGCGGATTCTTCGGGCACCTTTAATTCAATCTGGATCTTTTATTCAAGTATGAAACCAGGGCTTTGTCAAACGGAGTTTCTACCGAAAGAAGATTGTAATCAATTCTATTATCTTTACAACTTATCTCGAGCCATTTTGTCCACGCATCGATCTTTCTTTTATATTCCGCTTGGAGAAATCTCGGCTGTGTGCGGACCGTTTTTCCTGTTTCCATATCTACGAATTTGACCTCTTTGTCATAATCCAAATCAAGTTCCATGGGATCTAAAATGTGGAAAACTATCGTTTCGTGCCCCCTGTGCCGCAGCCGTTTCAGACTGGATAGAACGCTTCCCGGTTCATCCATAAAATCACTCATCACTATAACCAGTCCCTTTCGTTTTATTCTCTCGGCAACACTGCTCAATGAATCTGCTATGTGAGTTTTACTGCCGGGTGTTATATTTTCAAGTTCCTTCAGCAGAAGATGAAGATGTTTCTTTACAGACCGGTGTAGAGTCATCTTGTTAATACTACTGTCAAAAAGGGCCAGCCCCACGGCATCTCTCTGCTGAATCATCAAAAAGGCAAGAGCCGCTGAGAGCATGGACGCGTAAGTCAGTTTTGTAATACCTTTGCTTGAAAAAGCCATCGAGGCGCTTCTGTCCAGCACAATGGTAGCCCTGAGATTAGTTTCATCCTCAAATACTTTTAGATAATAGCGGTCTGTCTTGGCGTATAATTTCCAGTCTATAAATTTCGTGGACTCCCCCGGATTATGACGCCTGTATTCCGCGAATTCAGCGCTGAATCCGTGGTAGGGGCTCCTGTGCATTCCTGCTATAAGCCCCTCTACTATGAGTCTCGCTTTCAGAGCCATATTCCCGAACCTGCTGACAACTTCCGGCTTGAGAAATCTGGTCTCCCGCTTTATATTATCTGCCATTTTCCCCTCTTATTACCTTTCTCCCGCTATATTCCAGCTTTCCGCCGCTTCAAGCAGCATTTCAATCAGTTCATCTGTCGATACTCCGTCAGCCTCGGCATGGAAATTTGTCACAAGTCTGTGACGAAGCACGGGATGAGCCACAGCTCTTATATCCCGAATTTCCGGGGTTGTCCTTCCCATCAATACAGCTCTGGTTTTAGCCGCCAGAATAAGGTATTGACCCGCTCTCGGCCCAGCTCCCCAGGAGAGGTACCTGCCGATTTTCTTTACGTCTCTTCCCCTGCTTATCCTGGTGAGACCTACCGCAAACCGGAGAACATCTCTGGAAACCGGCACTTTTCTTATTAATCCCCTTATCTCCATTATTTCTTCAGCGTCTAAAACACTTTCGGGTTCTTCGGCATCCCTGGAAGTAGTTGTTTCTATTATTTCAAGCTCCTGCTGCTCAGAAGGGTAGTCAACCCTTATATCAAACATAAACCTGTCCAGCTGAGCTTCAGGAAGCGGATATGTCCCTTCAAGCTCAATTGGATTCTGTGTGGCAAGAACGAAGAAAGGCATATTCAGTTTGTGAGTTTTTCCGCCGATCGTTACTTCCAGTTCCTGCATGGCTTGAAGTAGTGCCGCCTGAGTCTTTGGCGGAGTACGGTTTATTTCATCGGCCAGCAGAACATTCGTAAATACCGGACCTTTGAGAAATCTGAAAACCCGGTTTCCAGTTGTTTTATCTTCTTCCAGCACTTCGGTGCCGATAATATCTCCGGGCATTAGATCCGGTGTGAATTGAACCCTGGAGAACTGAAGGTTCAGGCACTTAGCCACAGTTGAAACCAGGAGCGTCTTTGCGAGTCCCGGAACACCGACAAGCAGGCAATGCCCGCCTGAGAACAGGGCTGTCAAGAGCTGTATAATCACCTCATCCTGACCTATAATTATCCGGCTGATTTCATCTCTTAGTTTACCGTAAGCATCCTCGAATTTCTCCAGAAGCTGTTTGTCATCCATTTTTTCACCCTTAACCTGTTCACCTTATCCTCGTTCAGTCCAATACCTCGCTATTCTTTTATAACTTATACATCATATTGCCTGGTTGTTCCAATTCTTTCTTATTCGTATAAGAATGAGCCCGCCCGCCAAATACCTCTTAGTTATCTCTGGGGCTATTTTTTTTGCGATTTTTATCAAATGCTTCGAAAAATTCAACTGATATCTTTTAGGAAAATAAAATATTGCCAGAATGGCAGTTATCGCTGACAAGTTTGGTAAGACATAATGGCAGCAATAGCGGGTTCTTCCCGCATAAATGGCAGGAGTTTTTCTTCGGAGTTGACAATTTTTTTATTCTTATTTTTTTCTATCATTGTATAATATTGTTGTTATTGCTGTTAGCTTTTTGTTTTCATTTTGGCATGCGAAATGCAATTTATTTCATAATGAAAGAAAAAAACTTAAAACTTTTAAAAAGGAGGGTTAAAATGGGACTTATAAGGTTTAGACCATCAAGCGGCCTTACGGCAAAAGAGGACAGCTTCAACCGGATTCTTGACAGCTTCTTTGGTTTCAATAATATTGCGGAGCCTAATAAAGAGGCTTATTTTACTCCACGGGTAAACATCAAGGAAAATGATAACAGCTTCGAAATATCCGCGGAGCTTCCGGGCATGAACAAAGAAGAAATATCTATTGAGGTTCAGGATGGCGCCCTGGCAATAAGGGGTGAAAAGAACTTTAAAAAAGAGAAGGAAAACGACAACTATCACATCCTGGAAAGGAGCCACGGCAGGTTCGAAAGGACATTCCGGCTTCCCGAGCATGTAGATATTGAAAAGATCGACGCCGAATACAATGACGGGGTCCTTAAGGTTAACATCCCTAAGACGGAACACGCTAAACCCAGGGAGGTTAAAATTAACGTCAAGTAATCTTTCGGATTAGATCTTTTAAAAAGGAAGGGGTTGATTAAGCCTCCCCTTCCTTTTTTCTTATGCTTTGTCTCTTACTGCTATCTATCCAAATATGAACTCTTCTTATTCATTTTTTCTATGGGTTCTGCCTTATTTCCTTCACTTTTCCCTTTATCTACTCCGCCCTCCGGGCTCATATTGCACGACCCCTCAAAGAAAACACCTTCATCTATAACAAGCCTCTTGGTCTTTATATCCCCTTCAAGCCTTGACCCCGCCTGAAGCTCTATCTTTTCATCCGCCTCGATATTTCCAACTACGGTGCCGCCTACGACGACATTTTTTACCTTAATATCGGCCTTGACATTCCCCCCCTTCCCTACAACCAAAGTTCCCGGACAATCGACATTTCCTTCAAATTCTCCGTCTATCCTCAACGTGCCTTCCTTGACTTCAACTGTCCCGGAAATCTTGCATCCTTTTCCGAAAATCGAGTTCATCTTTCCTTCGTTCGCCATCTTTTCACCTTCCTTCTTAAACATAAACCTCTTCCTTTTCTGTGCTCCCCCGAACCTTTCTATCTAATTTACTTCAACAAGTACTTAAGAGGATTTACCTTCAGGTTGTTCTTAGACACTTCAAAGTGAAGATGCGGGGCTGAGCTTCTACCTGAATTACCTGAATAGGCAATTGTCTGTCCTCTTTCCACCTTTTCTTCTTCTTTTACTACAATTCTTTCATTATGTCCATAAAGACTTTTTATGCCGTATCCATGGTCTATACTTACAAAGTATCCATATGTTTCATCCCAGCCCGCATCTATAACATAGCCGGATGCCGCCGCCCTAACCGGTTCTCCTCTCTGAACCGCTATATCAATCCCCTGATGATAATCGGGACTGCTTTCTTCTACATCTACATTGAATTTCTTTGTAAGAAACCCCCTTGCCGGCCAGAAACTCGGGATGGCTGTCAGCATTCTGTCTTTTTCATCCTGCAATTGCCGCCCGGCCGTCACGCGGGCTTCACTCTGCCTTGCGCCCTCATCTGTTTCCCCGCCTTCCTTATAAACACCCAACATCGTTCTTACTTCTTTGCTCAGCTTGCTGATTTCGTCGATATTACCCACTATTTCTTTCAGATTTTCATTTCTTCTGGTAAGTTTTTCCACCTGATTTTGAAGAATGATTATTTCCCTGGCTTTAAAGAGCAACTTCCCGTAAGTTGCCGCGAAGACAGTCATCGCTATAATACTTGCCGCCGCAACCGCGATAACCGCATAAAAAACTTTGTACGGAATTCTATAGGTGCGGGTTTTTCTCTCATCGTGCGGCACTATAATTACTGAAAATTTGTCCTTCATCCCAAACCTGCCTCAACAGAGTAAACTAATAAATCTTCCGGCCGGAATTTTCGGGCCCCGCCCCTCCTGCCTTTAACCGCCAACACTAAAGGGGAAGGTCGATCCCTATTCTCTCCAATATCCCTTCAAGCTGCTCATTTGAAAAATATTCTATAGCCAGAACCCCCCCTTTTTTGCTTGGCTTTATCCTTGTTCTGGTTCCCAGATATACCTCCAGTTTTTCTTCTATTGCCAGAATCGCCGGATCTGTTTTTTTCTTCCCCCGTGTTCTCCTGCCCTGTTTCTTCTCAGACCTTTCAACGTCTCGGACAGAAAGGTTTTCTTTAACGATTTTTTCAGCCCGTTTTATCTGTTCCTCTTCTTCCTTCACAGACAGAAGCGCCCTCGCGTGCCCTTCCCTTAATTCTCCTGAAGCGATCATTTCTTTGACTTTCCCGGGCAGCTTCAACAGCCTCATCGTGTTCGTTACGGCGCTTCTGCTTTTTCCGACAATCCTGCCGATCTCGTTAGCTGACAAGCCCAGCTCCCGCACCAGGGACTGATATCCCCCGGCCTCTTCAAGGGGATTCAAATCTTCACGTTGCAGGTTTTCAAGTAAGGCCAGCTTTAATGAATCCTCATCATTTATATCTCTGACAAGGCAGGGAATCAATTCTTTTCCGGCAATCTCGGAAGCCCTGAGTCTCCTTTCACCTACTACAACCTGATACCTTTTTCCCTTCCTTCTCACAACAATCGGCTGCAGCATGCCGTTTTCGGCGATTGAGCTCGCAAGTTTCTCCAATTCATCCTTTCTAAAATTTTTCCTTGGCTGATCCGGGTTTGGATCTATGGAAGACGTTTTCAATTCTTTAACCGATTCGGTCTCCGCGGCACCTTCTCTTATTTCCTGTGAAATCAGCGCTTCAAGCCCCCTGCCGAGAACTCTTTTTTTCATATTACCGCCCTTTCCTTGTTGTTATCCTGATATTCCCGCCGATCTTTTCCCGGCACCATTATCTTTTCTTTTCTTATTTTTATCTATAACCTCCTGGGCCAACTTCAGATAGCTGGCGGCGCCCACACTTTTTACATCATACATTAAAACGGGCTTTCCGAAACTCGGACATTCGCTCAATCGCACGTTGCGCGGTATTACATTTTTATAAACGACATCCCCAAAGTATGTTATTGCCTCTTCAGCCACCTGGCTGGATAATCTAAGCCGCCTGTCGAACATTGTCAAAAGCACTCCCTCGATCTTCAGGTCAGGATTAAGATGCTTCTGAACCATTCGAATTGTGCCCAAAAGCTGACTCAGCCCCTCAAGCGCGTAATATTCACATTGAATAGGTATCAAAACCGAATCCGAAGCGGCAAGAATGTTAAGCGTTAACAAACCCAGGCTGGGCGGACAGTCAACTATAATAAAATCATACTTTTCTGAAAGGCCGGAAAACGCCGATTTCAATTTCCTTTCCCTGGCCATAAGCGGGACCAGCTCGATTTCAGCCCCCGCAAGCTTTGGGTGTGACGGGATAATATCTAAGAGCTCCGTCTTTTTTATTGTGTCCAGCGCGCTTGCCGACTCCATCAACACTTCATATATTGTATCTTCATCCCTCTCAACCCTGACGCCGAGCCCGCTGCTCGCGTTAGCTTGGGGGTCGACATCCACGAGGAGAACCCTTTTTTCAGCCGCGCCCAGGCTGGCACTAAGATTGATCGCGGTGGTTGTCTTGCCAACTCCGCCTTTTTGGTTTGCTATAGCTATTATCTTCCCCATTGTCCCTTCCTCCCTTTAACACACAAGGTTCCTTCCGGAATAATGCTCGCCCTTGCGCCATTTCAATAAACAGGCCACTGCTTTTCCACTAACGCTTCCCCATTTTCATATAAGCATATATCCGGGATCTTGAAAATAATTTTCTGGAATTAAAAATATACCAAATCGAAAAGAATATCAACCTTCATTTCCAGGAGTTTCCTCAAAATCCTGCAAGTATTTTACCAACTTTGCGAGATACAACCATTTGTCAGGATTGATAAGTGGAATAGGGTTTTCATTGCTGATGAGTGCGGCTGATTGATATTTTCAAAGCCCCCATCATTTCAACCCTTTCACTTACCCGGTTCTTAGCTCATATCAATTAATTTTTTTCTCCAAAAAAAAGGAGGTGTGTTTCACGTGAAACAACTTTTTCCCGTTTTTGTAAGTTCAGAACCAGATGTTTCACGTGAAACATCTGGTTAAAATCTTCCTGGGTCATCTTTCCTTCACAAAAAGACTCCTTCAGCCTGCGGTTTTCCTGTAAATAACCGCAACCCCTCTTCCTTCCGGCATATCATCTGCTTTTTCCAGCTTCATAGAGGTAAACCCTTCTCCCTGTTCCTTCTTTCTCCAGCCCTCCCCTTTTAAGGTCGTGTAAATCCCGCCTTCTGAGAGAAGCATGGAAACAACCGGCATTATTTCAGGAAGTTTTCCCGCCGCCTTGGATGTAACAATTTCAAAGCGTCCCTCCGGTGAATATGCCGCCGCGTCACATGCAAAGACTTTAGCGCCTTTCAGATCGAGCCTATTTGTTTCTCTTGTCAGAAAGGCGGCGGCCTTCTGTTTCCTTTCGAAGAGTGTTATATCTAATTCCGGATGGAGTATTTTCCATACAAGGGCCGGGAACCCGGCGCCCGAACCTATATCGGCAACCCTTATGCCGTCCAGAAAACTTTTGCCGCCTTTAGATCTTGCGCCCGGCCCCTTACTCATTCCATTTGCAGGGACGCGATCTAAATAAGATTTAAGAAACCGCAGAATATAAGCTGAATCGCTGATTTGCCTTTCGATATTCGCCTCTATATTTCTTTTTCCAAGAAGGTGAATTCTGTCGCTCCACCACAACAGGTCTTCTATAAAAGAAAAGAGTTTTTTCTTTTTCTCTCCATTAAGGGGACGGTGCCCGGTTTCTTCGAGTTTTTCCGCAATCTTCTTGCATAACGCGCTTCTCAATATTCCGTATTCCTCTGCTCCGAACCTCAATTTATCGAAGGTTCTTACTATTAACTTCTTTTCTCTTTTCAAGCAAAACCATCAATATCGAAAGGTCTGCCGCCCTTACTCCCGCTATCCTCGAAGCCTGACCCAGAGTCTCCGGCCTGAATTTCTCCATCTTCTCCCTTGCTTCTGTGCTGAGGGCGCCTATATCCATAAAGGTAAAATTCCGGGGTATTTTCATCATATCCATCTTAAGGAATCTCTCGGCCACATTTTTCTGTCTCTTTATATAACCACTGTACTTTGCGCGTATCTCCAGAGAGTCCCTTTCTCTCTCGTTTAAGCCCAACGCCCCCCCCGGCAGATATTCTTCGAGGGTGTTCAGCTTGATCTCCGGTCTCTGAAGAAGCTCTACCGCCCTCTTTCCTTCCCCGACTTCTGCTCCTCCAACCCTTTTCAGCATTTTATTACAAAGGTTCTTGGGCATCTTTTCTTCTGACAGACGTTTCCACGCGAGAACAACATTTTTCCTTCTTCTTATAGCCTCTTCCCACCTATTCTTTGGTAATAATCCGAGTCTTACGGCATACTTGAGAAGTCTTTCATCGGCGTTATCCTGCCTCAGGGTAAGCCTGTGTTCCGCTCTTGATGTAAACATCCTGTAAGGCTCATCTATTTCTTTGGTTACAAGGTCGTCTATCAATACTCCCGTATATGCCTGGTCTCTTCTCAATACAAGAGGGTTTTCTCCGCGGAGACTCTTTGACGCGTTTATGCCCGCCACAATTCCCTGTGCCGCTGCCTCTTCATACCCCGACGTTCCGTTAACCTGGCCCGCGAAATAAAGTCCGTCGACATTCTTTGACTCCAGGCTCGCGTAAATCTGATAAGGCGGGAAGAAATCATATTCTATGGCATATCCGTATTTTAGTATAACCGCCTTCTCCAGTCCCGGAATATGCTTTAATATATCCTCCTGGACATCTTCAGGCAGGCTTGTAGCCAGCCCGTTAACATATATTTCCTCCGACTCCAGCCCCTCGGGTTCGAGGAAAATCTGATGTCTGTCCTTTTCGCCGAACCTTACCACTTTGTCCTCGATAGAAGGGCAGTATCTGGGTCCCGTTCCCTCTATCTGGCCCGAAAAGAGGGGCGCCCGGTCTATGTTTTTCCTGATTATCCCGTGTACTTTTTTGTTAGTATATGTTATATGGCACAATATCTGGTCTACTTCTATTTTCTCCGTCGTGAAGGAAAAGGGTGACGGCTTGATATCCCCGGGCTGGGGTTCACATTGTGAAAAATCCACAGTTTCCTTTTTCAACCTTGGCGGCGTTCCCGTCTTCAATCTGCGTCTCTCGAAGCCCATGCCGGCAAGCTGATCCGATAAGCCGCGTGAAGCCGGCTCCCCCCTTCTTCCGCCTCGTATTTTATTTTCTCCAATATGCATTAGCCCATTCGGGAATGTACCCAATGCGAGAATTACCTTTTTCCCTTTTATTCTTCTGCCGTCGCTTACCGCTATACCGGCAACCCCTCCGTTTTCAACTATTATACCGGTTACCTCCTCCTCGAGAATCTCCAGTCGCTCCTGATTCACAAGAGCCCTTAACATCCTTTCATGATATGCCTTCTTATCCGCCTGGGCTCTGGGCGACCACACCGCGGGCCCCTTTGATCTATTCAACATTTTAAACTGAATTCCGGTTTCATCAATCGCCCTGGCCATTTCGCCGCCCAGCGCGTCTATTTCCCGTACAAGCTGTCCCTTTGCCAGCCCCCCTATAGCCGGATTACAGGGCATTCCCGCTATATCACTGACCGAGAGAGTAACTATGAGTGTGGAAAAACCAATCCTTGAAGCGGCAAGCGCGGCCTCGCACCCCGCGTGTCCGCCTCCTACAACCACTATATCATATTTTTTTGTCTTCTGTGCAATATTATCCATTATATCCTGCTTTTTGCCCTATCGTCTACTCCTGCCGCTCCCTGTGTTCATCCCCAAATTTCCAAGGGTAAAAAATTATTTTCCGACGCAGAAGGTGCTGAAGATATTGTCTAAAAGATCCTCTTCAATTGAGCGTCCCGTAATTTCACCGCAAGCAGCGGCGGCTTCTCGTAATTCTACAGATAATATTTCTGCCGGTTGGCCCGCCTCAAGGTCCCCTTCCATTCTCTTTATTGCCTCCAGCGCTTTTGTTAACGCCATAGCTTGCCTCGCGTTAACTGCTATTTTATCTCTCGCCACCCTTCCCGCTTCCGAGCTTACCGTGTTTTTATAAATCCACCTTTTCAATTCTCCGAACCCCGCGGTAGTCAACGCTGAAATTTCGATTACATTTTGTGCTCCGGTCAGCTTTCCGACATCTTCCTTGTTTATTTTCAACCCGAGGTCTTTCTTGTTAATTACAATAATATGTCTCCTGTTTTTAAGTCTTCCGGCAAGTTCATAAAGGCCTTCCTCCTGCTCTACGCTTCCGTCAATGACAAACACCACCATGTCAGCCGCGGCCGCCGCTTCAATCCCGGCCGATATTCCCTTGGCCTCTATTTCGCTCTCAGCTTCGGCTATCCCCGCCGTATCCTCAAGATAGTATGTAAACCCGCCGATATGTATCCTTTCGCGGAGGATATCCCTTGTAGTCCCCGCAATATGAGATACTATAGCCCTTTCTTCTCCGAGCAGAGTATTATAAATGCTGCTTTTTCCGGCGTTTCTAGGCCCCGTTAAAGTAATCCTGATTCCGTTTCTCAGTTTGCCGCCCGCCGCCCTCGAGGATATTAATTTCTCCAGTTCTTTTGTTATCCATTCGGCTTTCCGGGTCAATTCATCTACCGAATATGTCTCGATATCTTCCGTTGTAAAATCTATCGAGACTTCAACCAGAGAAAGCTGCCGGAGAAGTTCTTTTTCTATGCCTCTGACTTTCTCGGAAAGACCTCCTCTGAGGTGCTTTAGCGCCACGCTGCTCTGAAGCCTTGTTTCTGATGAAATCAGATCCGCTACAGCCTCAGCTTGAGCGAGGTCGATTTTCCCGTTCAGAAAAGCTCTTTTCGTAAATTCTCCCGGCGGAGCTACTTCAGCCCCCAGCCGCATCGCTTCTTCAATCAAGGCCGATACAACATTCATGCTTCCATGGCAGAAGATTTCAACAACATCTTCGCCCGTGTATGAACGGGGCCCCCTCATGACTACGACTGCCGCATCATCGATCGGCTGCCCGTTATGATCCTTTAATATTCTATTGTACAGGTGGTGTGACTCGGAGAGTGCGGGCCCCTCGATTAATTCGCCGGCAATATTTAAGGCCTCGCTGCCGCTTATCCTGACTGCCGCGATGGCGGACTCGCCCGGCGGAGTACTTAGAGCAACAATTGTTTTCTCGCCCATAATCTAACTTCTTCTGCCTGGAGTTTTTCCCTTCTTTCCTCCTCCGGCAAGTGTGACAAAGACCTTTCTCAGCTCTCCGCTTCCTACTGTATAGGTTGATATACCCTCTTGTCCGGTAAGTTCGATGTGAGCAATCCGCCTCTCGGAGGATTTCATGGGCTCAAGCCCTACGTCCTTTTGTGTTTTCTTAACCCGTTGAGCTGCTTTTTTCGCCTTTTTTCTTATTATATCGTGCCTGTTCTTCAAATAACCCCCTACATCGAGGGTTATCCTCCTGTATCCGCCCATTTTTTTAGATACTATCCTGCCGACGAGGTGCTGCAGTGAATTAAGAGTGTCGCCCTTTCTTCCTATGAGCAAACCGTCAACTCCGGCTGTTTCAATATTTATGTATGTGGAATCATCAATGGAATCAGAAAATATTCTGTAATTAACACCGACACAGTCGAGTATGATCCTGGCAATCTCTTCCGCTATTTCCTCCACACCCGTATTATCCTCTTTTCTTCTGACGTGCACCTTGGCGTTTCGTGCTCCAAAAACACCCAGAATGCCCTTCTGGCCCGTATTCTCAATTTCAACTTCCACATTATTTATACTTGTTCCCATTATTTTTAACGCTTTTTTCAAAGCCTTTTCGACACTCTTGCCGGTCGCTTCAACTGACGAAGGTTTTTTGCCATTATCCTTTTTTTCTTTCATCTTTACCTCTCCTGTTTCTCAAAGTATGATGATCTATATTGTACTATTTAGTATATTTTTCCTCGCTGCTCCCCTATTTTTTGTTTCCCCTCTCTACGGCGAGCTCTTCCTCTTTTTCAGATTGCTTATGCGCGTAGTATTGCTGCAGGATCGTCAATAAATTGTTTACTATCCAGTAAAGAACCAAACCTGACGGCATCCCGTAAAAAATAAATGTGAATATAATCGGCATCATCGTCGACATCATCTTTGTTTGTCCGGGCGGAGCCGATCCCCCCGTCGGCGATCCCCCGAGTTTCGACTGGAGTACCATTGCTCCACCCATCAAAATGGGAAGAAGGTGAAACGAGTCTCCCAGGAAGGGGACCGAAAAGCCGAAATGGAACAACACATCCGGCGCTGAAAGGTCATTAATCCACAGTATAAACGGCGCGTTTCTCAATTCTATCGTATTTCTAAGTACGCCGAACAACGCGATAAAGACCGGCATCTGAAAAACAAGAGGCAGGCATCCTCCCAACGGGTTAACCCCCGCTTCTTTATAGAGTTTCATCGTCCGCTTGTTCAGCTCTTCTTTGTTGTCCCTGTACTTTTCCTGTAATTCCTTGATTTTCGGCTGGAGCTTCTGCATATCTTTCATTGATTTAAAGCTCTTGTGTGTCAGTCTGTAGAACAAGACCTTCGTTATTACAGACATCAGAATAATTATAAGTCCGTAGTTTGGAATGAACCTTCTGAAAAACAGCATCACTTTCAGCACGATAACACTCAGAAACCTCAGCCATCCAAGTTCAACAGATTCTTCCAGCCCGACATTGAATTTGCTAAGCCTGTCGGCATCCAGCGGACCGATATACCCCCGGTATGTTTTCTCGACCTCCCTCGGGTCTCCCCTGAATGGATAGACAACGGCATATCCGACAAAACTCTCGTCTTCGTTGCCCCTTAGTTCCAGGGTGGCGGAGCTGGGATTGTCTTCTATAATCGCGCTTATAAAATACTTGGTCCTTGCGCCGGCCCATATAACCTGGCCCGGAGCTGAAGGCCTCTTTGTTTTTCCGTCCTCGAAATCTCCGAGAGACACCTTGTAGAATTCCTCTCCCACTTTTCCGAGAGAGGCAAACCCCTGCTTATCCACACTCTCGTTTTTCTCCGTTACGACGAGCCCGCAATTCCAGGCAACCGCGTAACTGTCGGCTTCCCTGAAAGGACCTTCCCGTTGCATTTTAGTCGAAAACCGGAATTCATAACCCTCTTTGAAAAACACAAATCGTTTTTCCAGGAAGTCCCCGCCTCCGGCCTCCTTCCTGAATACTATCTCTGCTTCTTCCCTTCCGCCCCCAAGTCTTATCGTTCGGTCAGCGTCAAGCTGATTTCCGTTTACAGAGACAGAAAACAGCGCGCCCCCAAAGTCTTCTGTTAAATCTCCTTTCTTCAGCTCCACCGCCAAGCCGCCCTTTTTACCCTCGGGCAGCAATTCCAGCGGTTCACCTTCATCGTCCCTGTACTCGTAAAGCTTTACCTGTTCTATTTCACCCCCCCTGCTTATAAGGGTTATATCCATTACTTCCGTTGAAACTCTAACCGTCAAAACCCTGCCGGTATCCGCTGGGGCGTAGAATCCCTTTAATTCCTCGTCTCTTCCGGCTTTACGCTCCCATTCCCGTTTTTCAGCGGCGGGTTTAGCCTGTCTTGTTATTTCTTCCCGCTCCGGCTCACTCGATCTTCGGGCGGTTGTCGTGTCGGATATAGAATGCTCCTTTTTTAAGTTGTTTTCCCTTCTCGGAGCAACGTATAATGTTTGCCACAAAATAAGAACCAGGAATGTAACAACAATCGCAAACAGAGAACGTTTATCCATCCGCTAATTCCCTTCCATTAAATAAATATTGTGCTTTTTCAGCGAACCGGGTCATACCCGCCACGGGATGAAAATGGGTGGCATCTAAGCAACCTCTTCATCGATTTATACCCTCCCCTGACGACGCCGTATTTTGCTATGGCGTCTTCGGCGTATTTCGAACATGTGGGAACAAATCTGCAGGTGGGAGAATGATATGGTGAAATCGCTGTTCTATATACTCTAATACAAAAAATTGCAGTTGTTTTTAATATTTTTGATATCATACGCTTACGATATTAGCCCCGCTCTTAACAAAGAGCTTTCCATATCTTTCTTCAATTCACTGAATGGTGTTTTCCTCAGATCCTGAGAAGCTATAAAAACTATCCATAACCCCTCATCTGTAAATCGTTCCCTCAAATCCATGAACCCTTGCCTCATGAGCCTTTTTGCCCTATTTCGCCTATTAGCTTTTCCAACTCTTTTTTTGCTTGCTACAAACCCGGGGAGTAATCCCTCTTCTTCCCGTTTAAGAAAACATATCGTTACTTTGTCGCCCTTCTCTCTCTTTCCCTCACTGTAAACAAGCCTGAACTGCCGGTTCTTTTTAAGCCCGGAAATAGTCATGTTTATTTTGCCCCAGCCTAGACTGCAAGGCGCTTTCTTCCCTTTTTCCTTCTTCTGCTTATTACTCTTCGCCCGGTTTTAGTGCTCATCCTCTTGCGAAAACCGTGCTTCTTCTTTCTTTTAGTCTTTTTGGGCTGATATGTTCTCTTCATAACTATCCTCTTTCAGTAATTCTATACTCTATATAATCATAATATAAACAATTTACAATACCAAACTCTTTATTTTATGTCAAGCCCTTAATCCTTAAGCCCCAAAACCAATTGTGCCGCAGACTGTTACGCGCTCGCCTTTCCTGCCTTTCAACATCCGGGTTCCAAGCACTAAAATACGGCCGTTTTTTTTAGTCTTTATCTCCTTTATTTACAGGGTGTTTTAACTTTTATTTTTTTTATTGTCTTTTTTTCTTGATATGAATTTACCCTTGTGATAGCTTTTCTCTGCTGGGCGTCGGGGACTACTTCTGTGATGAAACATCATTTTTGTATTATATACCTTTTTACAGCACTCGCCCCTTGATGTGGAAAACAGCTTTTGTCAACCTTAAAAAGCTTCCGTATCTTGTTTTTATTCTTTGAGTTATATAGTTATCCACAATTGTTGATAACTTTTCATTTTTGCGTTCGTTTTTTCTATGGAGAGGTTTATATGGGGGGCGGAAAACCCATTAAAGACGGTTCTTCTGAACTTTCCGGAGGTGTTAACCTGGTGGATCTGTGGGGTAATATTCTGGGTAAAATCAGCCTGCTTGTCAACGCGCAGACATTCCAAACCTGGTTTGAACCAATGAAAATAGCCACTCTTGTCGATAGCCTTATAGTTATAGAGGGCCCCAACCCGTTCTTTATCGACTGGGTAGCTGAACATCATATAGATAAAATATCCATGGCGGCGGGGGAAATCCTCGGCCGTAATATAACAGTTGAATTCACCGCCGCCGGTTCGCACGAGCGTACAAAATCCATCGCGCCCCCTCCTTCTTCGCCACAAAAAGAAAGTAACCGCGTAGAGCCTCCTTTAAATAAAAATCTTAACCGGAGATATACTTTCAGCGAGTTTGTTGTGGGGGCTTGCAACAGACTGACACACGCTGCCGCGAGCGCCGTGGCGGAAAACCCCGCTGCCGCTTACAACCCTCTCTTTATTTACGGAGGGGCGGGGCTTGGAAAAACACATCTTATACAGGCGATAGGCAATTACGCGATCACTCATCACAGCTCCCTTTGCGTCTCATATGTTTCCGCGGAAACATTTATGAACGAACTTATTTATGCAATTCAAACGGGAAGCACCCTTAAATTTAAGGAACGTTACAGAAACACCGACATCCTGCTCATAGACGACGTTCATTTCCTGGCGGGCAAGGAAAGCACGCAGGAGGAATTCTTCTTCACATTCAACGCCCTGCATGACGCCAATAAACAGATAGTTGTAACCAGCGACCGCCCCCCCAAGGAAATCCCAACTCTTCAGGAAAGATTAACGACAAGATTTGAGTGGGGCCTTATAACAGATATTCATCCGCCTGACCTTGAAACCCGTATAGCCATACTTAGAAGAAAGGTTAGAAAAGAGAATATCGAAATCCCGGATGATGTTATAACCTTTATCGCCGAGAATGTTAAAACCAACATCCGGGCTCTCGAGGGCTCCCTTATAAGACTTCTCGCGTCTTCAAGCCTAACCCGCCAGGAAATAAACTGTGAAATGGCTGAGCGGACACTGGAAGGTATTATTAAAAACTTAAAACCCACTCCCGTCACCATAGAGTCGATCCAGAAACGAGTTTCTGAAACCTACGACATTTCAGTCGCGAAAATCAAGTCAAGCTCCAGAATTAAAAAGATCGTTCTCGCGAGGCAGGTTGGTATATTTCTGTCAAGAGAAATCACAGACAAACCCCTTGTCGAGATAGGTAAGAAATTCGGGGGGAGAGACCACAGCACGGTTCTTCACGCTATAAAGAAAATCAATAAATCCCTTTCCAAAGACCCTTCCCTTGAAAAGGAAATCCAGATACTGCGGGGAAGACTCTCTGAATAGATTTTGATTGTCAACACTTTCAACATAAGGTCTGTTGATTACGTGTTATTATCTCTTTTTGCTGTTGATAATAGAATCAATTTGTGGAAACCGGCTGCTTTTCAACAAATAAGTCAACATCAATTTTTACCCCTTTTTTAGCTGGTGTTATCCGGATCTTTCGGTTATCAACATATCCACACCCCCTACTACTTCTTCTATATATTATATATTAATAGTATGTTGTTAAATCCCCCCGGAAATTAAACAGAAAACTGAATAGCAGTAAATTAATAAATAAATTAACGTAATGGACGGGTGGAATCAGTATTATGGATACCATACGACAGTTGATTGAATTTGTCAAAACCCTCGCCGAGTGGCGAGCGGGCAGGGATTTCTGGCCCGAAGGGGCAGAAAGAGCGAGCCCGAGGCGGGAGAGCCAGCGGTTTCCTCGGCCGGCGAGAAACCGACAACGATTTTGAAAATATCAATCAGCCGCATACTGTTACAAATCATCGACTACCTTATAGATTATAAAAATTGGGAAAACTTCAAATATTATTTACCTTGAATATTATCTCTCTTGTTTTATAATGCTTTTCGTGGAACAGAAGAAATCTAACTATCTATTTTAGGAGGTAGAGGTGTGAAAAGTTTAATTCCTCTGGATGAACTTCAGAAAAAAATGAGCGCTATATCATCAGTAGTTCCGGGAAAAACAACTATGCCAATTCTTTCTATGGTACTTATAAAAGCAGAGGAGAATTTACTTACGTTCTCGGCAACAGATCTGGATATCTCTGTTACTTCAAGGATTAAAGGTAAGGTAGAGAAGAATGGATCGATCGCCGCTCCGGCTAAAAAGCTTACAGAAATAGTGAAGTCTCTTTCGGGTGATCAAGTTTCGTTCGAAGTCGATAAAGGTGCGCTTAACATAGTTTCAGGAAGAAGTAGTTTTGTGATTAACGGAAGAAACGCGGATGATTTTCCTCAGATTCCCAAACAGGAGGGAAAGACAGGATTTTCTATTGATTTTAAACTTCTCGAAAAACTTATAAAAAAAACAACATACGCGGTATCTACAGACCTTACAAGACCGGCCCTATGCGGTGTCTTATGCAAGGTGAACACCGACGGAATGACGATGGTTTCTACAGACGGGCACCGTCTGGCAAAGATTGATTTAAAGCAAAAGTTTACAAATGTAGATAAAATTGACGTCATAATACCTCCAAAAGCTCTATCTACACTAAAGCAGTTTTCATCGGGGCAAAACAGGGTAAATATTCAATTGGCGGAAAACAATGTCTCTTTCTCGATGGAGGATGTAGTTATTTATTCTAGGCTTCTCGAGGGACCCTTTCCGGATTTTTCAAAAGTTATTCCCGAGAATAACAAGAAAGAACTTGTACTTTCCAGAACTTCCCTTTTAGAAGCTACAAAGAGGGTGTCTATACTGTCAGACAGTTTAACCCATCTTGTTGTTTTTTCGATTAAAGAAGGAAAGATACTGATCAATGTTAAGACAAAGGAACTTGGGGGGGCAAAAGAGGAAATAGATGTTTCATACTCCGATAACCCTATGGAAATAGGGTACAATGCTAATTATCTTCAGGATATTTTAAGGACAATGGAAGGTGATAATATAATATTTTATCTCGACAGACCTGATAATGCCGGAGTTGTTGTTCCCGCAAAACAGGAAGAAGAGTATGATCACCTTTGTATTATTATGCCCCTGAGGATAAATTGATCTTTTTGTGAGGCGAAGCGGTGAATGGGAATGAGGATAAACAGGGTAGAAATTACAAATTTCAGGAATATAACTGAAGCCTCTCTCGAATTCTCTCCCGGATTTAATTTTATTACAGGATTGAACGCTCAAGGAAAGACAAATCTCCTCGAGGCGCTTTATATCTTTTCTCTCGGAAGGTCATTCAGAACAAGAAATAAAGAGGAGCTTATATCGCTGGGGGAGGACTTCTTCTTTATAAGGATGGCTGTAGAGAGCGACAGGGGGGTGGAATACATACTTGAGGTTGGAGTGGAACGATCCGGAAGCGCCCGCGTAAAGATAAATGGTGAAAGAACAAAGGGGTTTTCCAGCTTGATCGGGATAATACCGGGGGTGATATTTACTCCGCGGGACGTTGGTATGGCGTCTGGTCCTCCGGGAGACAGGAGAAGTTTTATAGATTACACGGCGGCGCAGATATCCGGTGATTTCTTCGGGGTTCTTAAAGGGTATAGGCAAGTATTGAAACAGAGGAACGCGCAGATCAAGGAAACAGCTGCGGGAAGGGGGCGGGGGGAAGTTATGAGAGCGCTCGACAGTATGCTTGTTGAAAGGGGAGAAATGCTTGTCAGGGGGCGAAGGAGGGTACTTAAAATAATAACCGACAGGGCGGCGGAGATGTTCAAATATGTGTTTAAAGGGGACGATTGTCTTGAGATGAAGTATACCTCTTCAATTAACCCCGACGGCGGCAATTATTCAGATATCTTTTTGGATTATCTGATCAAAATGAGGGACGAAGAAATAAGAAGGGGTTATACAATCGCGGGACCTCACCGCGATGATATTAAAATATCAATTGGAGAACTCAACCTCAGGAAGTATGGATCTCAGGGAAGAAAGAGACTCGTGGCGATAGTTATGAAGATGGCGCAGGCTTCAGTTATTTATGAAAAACGGGGAGAAAGGCCCGTTATTATGCTGGACGATATTTTTTCTGAACTCGACAATAAAGTATCCCGGAAAGTAAAGGATTTTTTATCTGAGAAATATCAGAATTTTATCACTTCTCCCGACACGGCCGGCGTGGAGAACAGAGAAGGAGCAAGAGAGTTTTTTATAGATGGAGGGGTGATAGAAGCATAAGAGATAGACCGGAAGAAAAGAATTGTTGAGAGGGCGCGATTGGGGTAGATTTATGTAATATTTTTGTTTATTTTTAACCTGTTTAGTAATACCATTCGGTATGGATAAGAAAAAAACAAAAGGAAGAAAAAATAAACAAAGCGCTCCCGTAAGTGAGATTCTACCCTCTGTTTTTAAATCCCTTGGAATCGCGGGTAGGTTAAAAGAGGGACAACTGGTCAGAGAGTGGCCTTCGATAGTAGGTAAGGAACTGGCAAAAAGAAGTGGCCTCAGAGATATAAAAGATGGTATTCTTTTTGTCGAAGCCGAGAACAACACCTGGATGCAGGAAATCAAGTTTCTACAGAAAAAGATAATTGGGAGGATAAAAAGCAGGTTTCCCGGGATTGAAGTAAAAGGGATACGGCTTTTTATTAAGAGGGAAAAGGAGAGGAATGAGTAATAAATACACAGCTAAAGGAATACAGGTATTAAAAGGCCTGGAAGCGGTAAGAAAGAGGCCTGCCATGTATATAGGAAGCACTGATATACACGGGCTTCATCATATGGTTTATGAAGTTGTAGATAATAGTATAGATGAAGCAATGGCCGGCCACTGCGGTTTTATTGAGGTTAGAATCGAGCCGGACGGTGTAGTGACGATTGAAGATGACGGGAGGGGGATTCCGGTAGATTTACACCCGACGCAGAAAAAGCCGGCTGTGGAAGTTGTAATGACTATGCTTCATGCCGGGGGTAAATTCGACCATAAAAGTTACAAGGTGTCAGGGGGGCTTCACGGCGTGGGTGTTTCTGTCGTAAATGCTCTCTCTGAATGGATGAAAGTGGAAATATGGAGAGACGGGGGGAAACACATACAGGAATATAAAATAGGGCTGCCCGTGGCTCCACTTAAGTCGGAGCCCTTAGAGAAAGACAAGAAAAGAACTGGAACCAGAATATCATTCCGCCCGAACCCGGAGATTTTTTCCACTTTGGATTTCAGTTTCGACACAATATCTCAAAGGCTAAGAGAGCTGGCATTCTTAAACAAAGGGATAAAGATATTTTTCAAAGATGAAAGAAGCGGCAAGGAACACGAATTTCAGTACGAAGGCGGAATAGTTTCTTTTGTGAAGTTGCTGAATAAAAACAGAACAGTTCTGCACAGAAAACCGATTTATATCGATGAGACGAAAGATGACTGTTCCGTTGAAATTGCCATCCAGTACAATGATTCATATGGAGAAAAGATATTTACATTCGCGAATAATATCAACACTGTCGGCGGAGGAACCCACCTGTCGGGATTTAAAACCGCACTTACAAGAACGCTTAACAACTACGCGCAGAAGAACAATCTCTTTAAGAAAGGGAAGAACAAAATGACGCTTTCCGGGGACGACGTCAGAGAAGGTATAACGGCGGTTCTCAGCGTTAAACTTCCCGAGCCTCAGTTTGAGGGCCAGACAAAGGGAAAACTCGGAAACCGTGAAATCATGGGGGTTGTAACGACTATTCTCGGGCAGAAGCTCGGAGAATTTCTTGAAGAGAACCCAAGTAAGGCGAAGAAAATAGTAAGAAAAGCGATAGATTCCGCCAGAGCCAGGAATGCCGCCAGAAAGGCGAAAGATCTTGTAAGGAGAAAATCGGTTCTTGAATCGGGAAATCTGCCCGGGAAGCTTTCCGATTGCTCAGTGAATGACCCCGAGCATTCTGAGCTGTTTCTCGTAGAGGGTGACTCGGCCGGAGGATCGGCAAAGATGGGGAGAGACAGGAGGTTTCAGGCAATTTTACCTCTAAAGGGCAAAATTCTGAATGTGGAAAAGGCAAGAATGGATAAGATCCTTTCGAACGAGGAAATCAAAACGATTATAACGGCTCTCGGGACCGGTATTGGAGAGGATTTTGATATTTCCAAGATCAGGTACCGCAAGGTGATAATTATGACAGACGCGGATGTGGACGGATCGCATATAAGAACGTTGATACTTACTCTTTTTTTCAGGTATATGCCCGAACTTATCTTACAGGGATGCATTTACATAGCTCAGCCTCCCCTCTATAGGATTAAAAAGGGGAAAAAGGAAAGGTACGCGTATAACGAAGAAAAAAGACGTAGAATCATAAAAGATTTAGGAGGAGAAAAGGGGATTTCTCTTCAAAGGTATAAGGGTTTGGGGGAGATGAATCCCGAGCAGCTCTGGATGACGACAATGGATCCGGAGCGGAGAGTAACGAAGCAAATCAGGTTGGAAGATATGGTAGAAGCCGACCAGACATTTACGATTCTTATGGGCGACAAGGTAGCTCCAAGGAAAAAATTTATTCAGGAGAACGCTACCTATGTTAAAAACCTCGATGTTTAATACAATAAGAACAGAAACCGGATGAGAAGTAATTACCAGAAACGGAGTTGTCGTGCGGAAGAGTTTCCAGGAGGACAGATTAAATGCAGATTAACAGACAACAGATAAAACAGAGCTATATAGAAGATGAAATGAGAGACAGCTATCTCGATTATGCAATGAGCGTTATAGTTTCCAGGGCTCTTCCAGACGCACGGGACGGCTTAAAGCCCGTGCACAGACGCATATTGCTCGCGATGGACGATCTTAACCTTGCCCACAACCGGGCGTTCCGCAAATCTGCCAAAGTAACCGGTGATGTAACGGGAAATTACCACCCTCACGGCACAGCATCTGCGTATGACGCGATAGTCAGAATGGCTCAGCACTTTTCGCTGAGGTATCCCCTTGTCGAAGGCCAGGGAAACTTCGGTTCGATAGATGGGGATCCCGCGGCCGCCGAAAGATACACGGAAGTGCGGATGCAGGGGATCGCCGAAGAGCTTCTGGAAGACATAAAGAAGGAGACGGTCGAGTTTGGGCCGAACTACGATAACACCAGGCAAATGGCGCTTGTTTTGCCCGCGAAAATACCGAACCTTCTTATAAACGGAGCATCCGGAATAGCTGTCGGTATGGCCACTAATATTCCTCCTCACAACCTTGTCGAAATCATCGGCGGCCTGAAGGCTCTCCTGGAGGATCCGGAGCTGGACGCCGACCGGCTTTGCGAGCTTGTGCCGGGTCCGGATTTTCCCACAGGGGGAATAATATGTGGAAGAGAAGGGATAAGAGAGGCTTATAAGACGGGCCGGGGGAAGCTGCTTGTCAGGGCAAAGGCGAATATAGAAACCGCCGAAAGGGGAAAGTCGAATATTATCGTAACAGAAATTCCCTATCAGACCAACAAGGCGAAGATAATCAAAAAGACAGCTGATCTTGTAAGAAGCGGCAGCTTATCGGGCATCAGCGATATACGTGACGAATCGGACAAAGACGGAATGAGAATCGTTATAGAGCTGAAGAGAGACGCGTACCCAAAGGTTGTCTTGAACAAGCTTTATAAAAAGACACAGCTGCAGACCAGTTTCGGCATCATCCTTCTGGCTCTGATCGACGGAATAAGACCTTTGGTGATGACCCTGAAACAGGCCATGAAGGCATTCCTCGATCACCGCGAAGAAGTTGTAACCAGAAGAACCAAGCACGACCTTAAACGCGCTGAAGAAAGAGCCCATATACTCGAGGGTTATAAAAAGGCCCTGGATAATATTGACGCCGTAATAAAACTCATTAAAAAGAGCGCTTCTCCCGGGGAAGCAAAAAACGGTCTCACGAAGGAATTCGGCCTTACGGAAATACAGGCTCAGGCGATTCTGGACATGAAACTTCAGAGACTCACCGGACTCGAGAGGAAAAAGATCGACGAAGAGTATCTGGCGCTTATTCAAAAGATAGAATATTACAAATCTATTCTGGAAAGCCGGACGAGACTTCTTGGTATCATATCAGATGAACTTGACGATATAAAAGAGAGGTTCGGAGACGAAAGAAAAACGTCAATAATAGAAAAGGAAGGCGAGTTCGAAGTAGAGGACTTTATTGCTGAAGAAGACATGATAATTACTATAACGCACTCGGGGTATATCAAGCGGATTGCTTCTGACACCTACCGCAGACAGAAAAGAGGGGGCAAAGGTGTCAAGGGAATGGGGATGAAAGACAAAGATTTCATTGAACATCTCTTTATCGCGTCAACTCACACTTATATCCTTTTCTTTACCGACAAGGGGCAATGCCACTGGCTGAAAGTTCACGAGATTCCGAGAGGGGGAAGGCTTTCAAGGGGCAAAGCCATAGTCAACTTACTCCAGTTATCGAGTGAAGAGAGGATTACAGCGTTTGTTTCCGTGGATGATTTCGGCAGGGACCTCAATCTGATAATGGCCACAAAGAACGGTCGCGTCAAGAAGACCCCCCTGGCTGAATATTCCCATCCCAGAAAAAACGGAATAATAGCGATCGACCTGAAAGGTGATGACAGTCTCGTCCGCGCAGCAATGACTTCCGGAAATGATGATATTATTCTCGCGAAGAAGAAAGGCAAAGCGATAAGGTTTAATGAAAAAGATGTCAGAATAACCGCGAGGGCAACAATGGGAGTAAAAGGGGTCTCGATGAGCAAAGACGACGAAGTAGTTGAAATGGTTGTTGTAAAAGCGGGAGCCGCCCTACTGACCGTCACGGAGAAAGGCTACGGAAAGAGAACAGACATCAAGGAGTACAGAAACATAAGGAGGGGGGGAAAGGGTGTGATATCCATTCTGACCGATGAGCGAAACGGGAACCTGGTAACTATTAAAGAAGTTTTCCCCACCGATGAGATCATGATGATAACGAAAATGGGGAAGATCATAAAAAGCTCAGTATCTGAGATTTCAGTGATCAGAAGAAACGCCAAGGGTGTAAGATTGATCAATCTCGACGAAGGGGATTCCCTTGTAGGAGTTACTCTGGTAGCAGGAGAAAATGAAGAGGAGAACGGGAATTCAAATGAGGAGGAGAGCAAAAACGGCACTCCCGCCGGCGGAGGCGCTGAAGAGAGTAATAATCAGGGGGAAGAGTGAAACAGTTAGAAAAGATAAGAATATGGCTGGCGATTCTAACACCTCTGCTCGCGCTTGCGATTAGCGGCGGCGCGGCATCTTCTGTTAGGGGCGGCAATGACAAGATAGCTCAAGAGTACAAGAAGGGAAAAGACGCGGCCCTGAAGGAAATGATAGGAGTTGCCGTGCGGGATGAAAAAACGGTAGTTCTCAGGTGGGAAAAGGGCTCAAAACAAATTACGGCAGAGTATAACATTGAATTGCAAAAGGAAGAACCAAATACAAAAATCGCCGGCTCTGCACAAATCGTCAAATTAAGGGAAGCCGAAAAGAAGAATGGAATCAAAGGTTTGTTTGAGAAATTCACAGGGGATGGATATGAGAACGGAGATTTTGCCCCTATAGGGGACAGGATGCATATAGCGGTCGGGGAAGAAAAAGTATATAATAAATGCTATACATGGGCTTATAAGCACGTGAAAGATTTTGTTGGAATAACGACTGTTTTCCAAGACCAAGCCCGCGTAAAAGAGAAGAGAGATAGAGCTCTCAGTTTGCGTGTCCGTTTCTTTACGGGCGAATCGCCGGGCAGTAAAAATGACCTGTCTTCAAAGGTTTTATCGGAGTATCCTGAGTTCGCCGCCGACTCGCTTAACGGGGTCGTCTTTTCCAGCGACAGCCTTTTTGCGGGGGCTGTTATTCTGGGGGCTAACCCCGGCGGAGCATTTAGGCTGGAGCTCGAGCCGCGCTTTAGTTCAGAGAGCGACTCGTCTGAAGCCGCGGGAGCAAGGGCGGTAGACAGAACGAACGGCGACGAAAGAGAACAAGTCAGATTTCCTTCCGCGAGATTCTTTGCGGCCTCGAACAGCGGCAGCAGTGAATCCGGGTTCAGGCAGGTAGACTGGGCGGTGGTTTTTGCCAACTCCGAAGAAGAGATAAAGAGGAACTTAACGGCAGCGCTTGAAACCTACAAAGGTACAGTTAATGAGAAAGGGAAGAGGACAAAATGGGTGGTGCCGCCGCTAAAAACAAGCATAATAAATCTGGAGACGAGGTTGCTGGCCGTCTGGAAAGATAACAGAAAAAATAGAGCCGCGGCGATGAAGATTCCTTTCGATTTTATCGGCAGCGGCATTAAGTGGATAAAGGTTGACGGTTCCAGGGTGCCGGATTATAAGAAATTAGGGACAGATATTATTGTGCCCCTAGAGGAAAGGTCTCTGAACAGGCCGGATTCCGTGTTTATAGAGGGTGAATTCATAAATGGAATTTTGTTTGCGGGCAAGACAGCGCTGGCTGCCGGCAAAGAAGATTCATCCGGAAAAATTCCCGATGACGGCAGGCTGCCCCGCAGCTTAATGAATCTGTATCCAAATCCGTTTGTGGAAAAGGTAAACATTACGCTCAGCATTCCGAGGAAAGACGAAACGGATCTTTTTAATTCCGCGGAGATTTTGAAGGGAGACGGGATTGTTCGGATCTATGACGTAAAGGGTATGCTGGTCAAGAAGGTTCTTGAAAGAAAAATCAACTCACCGGGAAGATATTCCGCGTTCTGGGACGGCAGGGACAGGAGGGGAGAGCAGGCGGCTCCCGGTGTATATTACTGCAACCTTCAAATAGACGGGATGACGTTAACCAAGAGGATCGTTCTTCTCAGGTAATTATGGATTTTTATGGGTCATCGGGTTCCCCGGATGAACGGGCGTTGCTTATCGGCGTAAGGCTTCCAGGGTCAAGTTTAGACAGAGAAAAAGCAAATCTTGAGGAATTAAAGGCCCTCGCGGAAACAGCCGGCGCTGATGTTGCCGGCACAGTGATTCAGCAGAGAACCCGTGTTGACGGATCTACATATGTAGGCAAGGGCAAATTACGGGAAATACTAAGAAAAATCCAAGAGGAAGAGATAAATCTGGTAATTTTTGATGATGCTCTTACACCCGGCCAGGCCGGGAAGATTGAGAAGATACTGAAAGTAAACGTCATTGACAGAACAGAACTGATCCTTGACATTTTTTCCAAAAGGGCAAGGAGCCGCCAGGCCCGGCTCCAGGTGGAAATCGCCCAGTTGAATTACGCTCTGCCGAGACTCAAAAGGATGTGGGATCATCTTTCGAGGCAGGCGGGGGGGATCGGAACCAGAGGGCCGGGCGAGAAACAGCTTGAAGTTGACAGAAGAAGACTGAGAGATAAAATATCCCATCTGGAAAAGGGGCTTGATAAGATAACCCGGGGCACGTTCGAGAGACGCAAAAAGAGAAAAAAACTTTTCAATGTAACGATAGTAGGATATACAAACGCGGGAAAATCAACTCTACTTAACAGGCTTGCCGGAAGCGATATATATAGAAGCGAAAAACTGTTTTCCACAATTGATTCCACTACCCGAAGGGTAGAGGGTATTAAAAACTTCCCCGTTTTGTTAACAGACACCGTAGGATTCATACGAAAGCTTCCGCCTTATCTTGTGGCGAGCTTCAAAAGCACTCTCCTTGATGTAGAGGAAGCGGACATGCTGCTCCACGTTGTTGATGTTTCGAGCCCGTCGTTCGAGGATGAAATCGAAGTTGTAAACGATGTTCTGGGCGGTATATTCAAACGTGCCTCGAAAGAAGGAGAAGGGGAGCGGGAAGTGCCCACAAAGCTTATTTTTAACAAGATAGACCGCCTGGGCGACATGGGGTCGGAGCGCATACTGAAAAGGGAATACCCGGAGGCCGTTTTAATAAGCGCCTTAAAGGGGGAGGGTGTTGGAAGAATACTTAAAGAAATCGAAAGACACACAAAAAGTGGGAGAGTTAAAATTGAAGCAAAGGTTTCTCTGTCAGACGGAAAGACTATCGATTTAATTGAAAGAGTTGCCGAAGTGGATCAAAGGGAAATTTCAGGAGGGTCAATAACAGTGACTGCCGTAATAGACAGGGCCTATCTGCCGGTTCTTGAAAAAAAGCGCGGAGTAAGGCTGTTAAGTGTTGTTTAGAAAGAGCCGGGGTGTTGGGCTTTTCCCTTAAAGCGGAGCTTGTTGTTTTCCAGAATAACATCGTCATAATTTTTCGCGAGTGATTCTCTCTGGGCGGCGGCGTCCTTATGATTTACCTTGTTTTCATAACTCCTGTCGAGCTGGACAACTATGAACCGGGATAGTAGGATGAAGGCAAGGGGGACGATTAGCGGAATAAACTGCTGCCATTTTCTGTGTGAGACAAGCCGTGAACAATAAACCGCTCCCGAAGATATAACTGCCACAAAACCGACGGAAACCAGGTAGAGATGGCGGATATTGAGCCAGTCTCTGGGAAACTGGAAGAACGCGAACGGAAGAATCATGATATAAGTCCACGCGATAAAGAACCGGATTGTGCGGTTTCCGAAAATGAACCCGAAGAAAGAATAGGAAAAGATTGTAAGGACGATCAACACACGAATTTCTGTGGCAAGCTTATATATCAACACTACAGCTTTTCCGGAAGCGGTGACGAGGTGAGATGTATGAATGGGGAATATCATCCTGACCATATAATTGACAACATTTTTCGCCGCGTAATAGATGAATTTAAAAACCCCCGGATTTTCAGAGTAAAAAGCGGGGCTGTAGCGAAAGAAGATAACTTTTGTAATTATCGCGGCCGCTACAATGAAAATAAGAATGATAAAACCGGGGTTAAAAACAGGTTTTTTAATATCAGATCTGTCGCGGAAGAAGAAATTAAAGGCGAGAAAACAGCCTAGAATCGAAAAACTGGTGCTCTTTGTAAACATCGAAGCTATAAAGAAAACAACGGAGAGGAAAAACCAAATAGTACGAATCTCTCCGTCGCGTTCTAATTCATTCTTAAAGTAGAACAGCATTGTCAGCAGAGTCAGCGTGGTAATCATAAGATCTTCAAACCCGGATGCTATCATAACGGCTTTTCCGTAGTTGCCGACAGTGAATACAAAGAGAATGCCCGAAAGGAGCGCGACCTTTCTGTCGCGAAGCAGAGAGTTGACGAGGGTATAAACAAGAAATGAGTTAACGGCGTGGAGAAGAATATTGAATATGAAATATCCTTGAGGATTAAAATGAAATAATTTAAACAGAAGAAAATGAACGTAATAGACAAGGGGCTGGAATTTGAACGGATATGTGCTGTTGAAAGCTGCCGCGGGATCATCTCTCATCTCCAGGCTGCTTTGAAGGGTTATGAAATCAAAATCATGCCAGAAGCCGTTGTTAAGAGTAAGGCTGAACGCGATAAATCCCAGTAGTAGAAGAACAAGGAAAATTAAGAGATTACGATTCACAGTATTAAAAAACACCCCTTAAGTACTTTTATCAGTCCGGCCGCAGGCCGTTATACCTTATCATATTATACATTAATAAGCCCCGGATTTGTAGAAAAAAGAACGCCTCAAAACATTTTCTCACATAAAAAACCCTTTTAGAAAGACCGTCCTTTCTATGCGGGGCTATTCCTGCAGAAACAGGTTGGCAAGAACCTTCGAGTCATTAACCATGTTTTTCACAAACTGATATTCGTTCGGCTGATGGCAGACATCGGCAATGCTGGACCATACAACAGCGTTGTAGCCGTGACGCCTGAAAAATGCCGCGACGGTTCCTCCCCCTATTCCGATGATCTCAGGTTCGATTTTGCCTACCTCTCTGATCGCCTTTGACAGCGCGACTGCCACCGGCGCGTCGGCAGGAGTGGCGGGGGCGGCTTTATCGCTCTGAGCTATACTTGTAGATATCTCCACTTCGAATTCCGCCTCGATCTCAGCGGCGACTTCGCTCACAGTTTCTCTTACATCGTCAAGTTCTATGCCGGGCAGAATCCGCATGTCGATGTAAAAGATGTCTTCACCGGGTATAGTATTGACATTTGGGACATTTGGTTCTTTCTTTGTGGGTTCGAAGGTGTTGCCGGGCGGATCGAAGAGATCGTCGGATTGGTTATAGGTTTCAGCGAGCCGCCTGTCGAGACGTGACGTCAGATGGGCGGCCGCCCTGTGCGCGTTAATGCCCTTGTCGGGTTCCGAGGCGTGACATGATTTGCCCGAAACCTTGATCTTCAGCCAGAGAATTGATTTTTCCGCGACTTCAATAGTTTTTCCCTCGGGGTCTCCCGAATCGGGAACAATAATAAAGTCGTCTTTTCCGAAAATGTCGGAATTTTCAAGTAGATATTCAATCCCGTATTTACTGCTTGTTTCCTCATCCGACACAAGGGCCAGGGCGACATCGAAGGGAAGCGGGAGGCCGAGTTCGCGGATGGCTTTCAGGGCAAAAAGTGTAGGGACAATGCCCTGATGGTCGTCTTCGACGCCCCGTCCAAACATCTTCCCGTCTTTGACTTCAAGCGTAAACGGGTCAGTTTCCCATTTATCAAGATCTCCGGCGGGCACTACATCGATATGAGCCATTATCCAAATTTTTCTCTCGCTTGACTTACCTTTCATTATGGCGGCGATATTTGGCCTTGTGCCGGCTGAGACGCGCTCGTCCGGCGCGTCATAATGATCCACCCGGTCGAATCCTATCTCCTTTTTCATCCAGCTCTCAAGAAATTCCGCTTTCTCAGTTTCCCCGTCACCGTCATTGTCGGGGCCTAGCGCCGGAATGGCGACAAGCCCCCTTTGAAGCTCTATCATGTCATCTTCATAGCTTTCTATCTTTTTGTATATTTTATTCAGTTTATCAGAGTTCATGATCATCTCCCTTAACAGAATAAATTCTTAAACAGCGAAAAACTTTTACTAACTATCCTTAACACCGGTAAGGAGGCTGGTCAAGTTCTTTATCTTAGTCTTAGGGTCTTTCATGCGCGCCGGCGGAAATATGGAAGTTTCTTTATTGACAGGGCGGCTCCACAGGGAAAAAAAGGAGTGTTGGGAAAAGAGCAGAGACAGGCAGGGGCCGTAAAAGAAAACCCCTTTCTCCATCAGAAAGGGCCGTACTTATAAGAGGGCCGAGTAGTCCGCGAGAGTGGATCTTCTTAGAATTCACTCGGTACCGGCGACAGGACTTAAAACCCCATTTTTACAGAAAGTTTCTATCGCCGCTAAGTAAATCTGTAAGGGTAAATGCCGGCAAGGGCTTTCAGGCTGAGAGTGTTCTCAGAACACCCCGGAGCACCGGAAAATTGAGTTGACTTTGAAGCCCCCGTTCTGGTTAAATAATCAGTGATGAACTCGGCAAACGAATTTTCAGATTGATCAGGCGGGTTGAGCCGGATAAAGTATGTGAATCTTCCAAACCAGGAAGATTTTAATCAGCCAAAAAAAAACGGGAAGGAGTTCAAAAATGTACAGACGCTTGATTGCGGGATTGATCTTTTGCGCGGTTTCGGTTTTGACAGGATGTGGACAGGGGGATGGTGAAAAAGAGATGAAACAGAACAATATTGAAAAAAGGCTTGAGAAATATGCCGTGGTAAAAGTTGGTGTTCCTTGGGAACTTCTAAGTAAGGAAGAAACGGCCGCTCTAGAGAAGCTTTATATGGCCGCCAAGGTAATAGACAGAATATTTCTCAGGCAGGTTTCTGAGCGGAATGTCGAACTGGAGAAAATATTAAAGGAAAAGGGAGATAGAGATCTTCTTCGCTTTTTTAATCTTAATTTCGGTCCGTGGGACAGATTGGACGTGGATAAACCCTTTTTCGGAGAGAAAGCAAAACCGGAAGGGGCCGCCTTTTATCCTGCGGATATGACAAGAGAAGAATTCAATTTATGGCTTCGGAATCACCCGAAAGACAGAGAGGATTTTGAGAGTAAATATACTGTTATAAGAAGGGACAAAGACGGCGGCCTTAAAGCGGTTCCTTATTCACAGCAGTATGGAGAGTTGCTTAAAAAAGCCGCTGGATATTTGAAGCAGGCGGCCGATTTGACTGAAAACAGCTCGCTGGAGAAGTTTCTGAGATTAAGAGCGGACGCTTTTTTGAGCGATGAGTATTATCGAAGCAACATGGCCTGGATGGATATAAAAAACAACATTCTGGATGTTACGATAGGGCCTTATGAAGTTTATGAAGATAAACTTTTTAATTATAAAGCTGCTTTTGAAGCCTTTCTCTGCGTCAGGGATCCGGAAGAAAGCGAAAGACTCGAGAAGCTGAAAAGCTATATTGTCGAAATGGAAAAAAACCTGCCGATAGAGGACAAGTACAAGAATTTTGAAAGAGGAATGTCTTCTCCCGTCTCTGTTGTAGATGAAGTTTTCGCGGCCGGAGATACGAAAGCCGGAGTACAGACACTAGCGTTTAATCTGCCTAATGACGAGAGAGTTCGCGAGGCAAAGGGCTGTAAGAAGGTCATGCTCCGCAATATATGCCACGCCAAGTTCGATAAAATACTCCTGCCCATCGCAAGCCGGGTCATAGACAGGGAACAGTTATCGCAGGTAACATTCGATGGGTATTTTAACCACATACTTCTGCACGAATTTACACACGGGCTCGGTCCCGGAAATATTGTTCTCAAAGACGGCACTGAAACGACTGTCGCCAAAGTTCTCCGCGAGAGATATTCCGCTATTGAAGAAGCGAAAGCCGATGTCGGCGGAGAGTATAATTTCTATTATCTTATTAATGAGGGCCTCTTTCCGGAGGAAATGAAAAAAGAAGCGGCGGTTACTTTTCTCGCTGGCTTCTTTCGGTCTGTCAGGTTCGGTGTTGAAGAATCTCACGGCAGGGCGAACATGATAGCGTTTAACTATTTCAGGGAAAAGGGAGCCTATATTCTCGATGATGATACAGGGCGCTGGAAAGTGGACTTTGAAAAGATCAAGGGTGCTGTAGAGTCGCTTCTGCGGGAGCTTCTTATGATACAGGCGCGCGGCTCCTATCAAGCGGCCGGAGATTTAATCGAGAAGTATGGCGCCATGGGGAAGGACGTAAAGGAATCTCTCTCGAAACTTGAGGAGATACCTGTGGATATTATCCCCGAATACAGTATCGAGGATAAATTCGGGGCTGAAAATCAGTGATAGATTCGGGCCGGATGTCAACCTCTGGGTTTGGTCGGCCTTCAGGGGATACAGGAAATAGCTGTCAGGCATCCGGCCCTTAACAGTTTGGGGGGGCGGAAGGGGAAGGCGGGGCAGATCAGCAGAGGTGAAAGATGAAGGAGTTTTATGATAAATGCAGAAAATCGGTTATAGACGGCGACGGCGAACTTGCCCTGAAACTCGCCAAGGAAGCCATTGACAACAAAGAACCGGCCATTGACGTAATAGAAAAGGGGTTTGTCCCGGGGATAAGGGAAGTAGGGAGGCTCTGGGAAAACGGCGCGTTTTTCCTGCCCGAACTCGTGATGGGCGCCGAGGCTATAAAAAAGGCCCTGTCTATTCTTAATCCCATGCTCGCGGATAAGCAGACAAAGAGGTGTAATAAGGGGAGAGTGGTTATTGGCACCGTTGAAGGGGATATTCATGATATTGGAAAAACACTGGTAGCGACAATGCTGTCGGCAACAGGTTTTGAAGTCTATGATCTGGGGTTTGATATAGACGCGAACAGCTTCATAGAAGAAGCGGAAAGAAGAGGAGCGGACTGTATCGCCTCTTCGGCGCTTCTTACGACAACTATGCAGAAGCAGCGTGAAATAGTCGAAGAACTTAAAGTTCGCGGACTAAAGGATAAATACAGGGTCATAGTGGGGGGAGCGCCGTGCAGCAGAAAGTGGGCGGACGAAATAGAAGCTGACGGTTACGCCAAGGACGCGGTGGCGGCAGTAGAGGTGATAGAAAGACTGATAAACGGCGGCTGAGAAGAAAAGGCCGGCGTGAGGATTCCCGATGAGCTTTGATTTGAAGAAGATGCTTGACGAGAAAGTCTTGATTTTTGACGGGGCGATGGGGACTATGCTGATGGCGGCGGGAATGGCGGGCGATGAAATACCGGAAAGCTGGGTTTTTTCCAGAGAAGAGGACCTCATAAGAATACATTCAGAATATATAGACGCCGGCGCTGATGTTATTCAGACAGACACATTCGGGGCGAGTGAAATAAAGCTTTCCTCTTCAAGGCAGGGAGCCGGGCTCGATCCGGAGGAAACAAACAGGAGGGCCGCGGTTTTAGCGCGTAAAGCCAGGAGGAGGTCTGGAGACAAACGTGTCCTTGTGGCGGGAGACATCGGTCCCGCGGGGGGGTTCTTCCCGCCGGTAGGAAAAATGAAAGAAGATGAGGTGAGAGGAAACTTCGCGCGGCAGGCCCGCGCACTCGATCAGGGGGGGGTAGATCTTTTTCTCATAGAAACGATGACCGACCTTAGAGAAGCGGTGGAGGCCCTGAGGGGCGTGAAAGAGGTTTCCGACAAGCCTGTCGTGGTGGAGTTGACTTTCAGCAGGAAACCAAAAGGACACTTTACACTTATGGGAAACACGCCCCGTGAAGCAGCAGAAGTCCTGGCGGAGGAAGGCGCCGACATGATTGGAGCTAACTGCACTCTGTCGAGCAGCAAGATGATAGAATTGGCGCGGGAGATGAGATCACAGACAAAAACCCCTCTTCTTTTTCAGCCAAACGCCGGGCAGCCTGTTCTGGAGGGAAAGAAAACGCTTTACAGGCAGTTACCTGAAAGTTTCGCGAAAGACATAGAAAAAATAGTGTCAGCCGGAGCGGATGCCGTCGGGGGATGCTGCGGTACTACTCCGGAGTTTATCAGATTGATCAGGAGAAAACTGGAAGGTTCAGGAGCTTAGCCCGGAGAATACATGAAGCCGGTTATATACGATAATATAGAGATAGAAATCAAGGAAACGGAACTTTTCAAAACTCTCGGCAATATGGGCAGGATTGAAAGCTGGAAGGGAAAGGGGCTCGAGGAAAGAATCGAAAAGGCCCTTGATTTGGCGTCTAAACTCGTAGAGCCAAGAGGCATGTATGTAATCACGGAGGGCAAGAACCTCGGTGGAACAGATATCTTCGACTCACTCGGGAAAATGGCTTTTTCCGCCTGTACAATAGGGAAAGATTTGGAGGCGGAAGTGACTGCTCTTTCCAGAGAAGGCGTGATATTGGAAGCTGTGCTGCTGGATTCAGCCGGATCCGTGGCGGTCGAAGAGGTAGCGGACTATATCGAAAATATAATTTCAGAGATTGCCGGAAAAGACGGGGAAAAAACATCGCCGCGCGCGAGTCCCGGGTACGGAGAATGGAAGATAAGTAATCAGAAAAACCTCTTTGAACTTTTACGTCCGGACAGAATTGGAGTTGCCCTGAAAAAGAGCATGATGATGTCTCCGCGGAAATCGACAACTTTCGCGATACATATTTCGGAAACGCCGGTAAGATTAAGAGGCAAAAATTATCTGGAAAAACTTTAGGATCTCAGCTTAAAACAATAATTAACCTTCAACGCTTTTAAGAGTAAAATATGAAACGGCCAACCCGAATTAACTGGCTCGAAGATGAAGATGTCGAACGTATAATAGGAGAAGCTATAGTTATCCTCGCCGAAACGGGCGTGTATATAGAGAATGAAGAAGTTCTGTCCATCGTAAGTGACGCAGGGATAAGAACCTGCGATTTCAGAGCCTTTATGCCGGAAGATGTGGTAAGAAACGCGGTAGAATCCGCGCCGGAAAGAGTAACTGTTTATAACAGGCTGGGAAAACCCGCGATGGATCTCGGCGGAAGTAGTCTAAATTTTAATCCGGGGTCCTCGGCCGTTCAGATACTTCGGCATGGTTCAAACAGGACGGAGGTGCCTGACAGCGGAGACCTGGTAAGATTTGCCATACTTACGGATTACCTCGAGGCTTACGATGCCCAAAGCACAGCTCTTGTGCCGGGCGATGTGCCGCAGGCGATAGCCGACAGATACAGACTCTACTTAGCGCTGAAGTTTTCCCCAAAACCCGTGGTTACCGGAACATTCAGCCTCGACGGCTTTGAACCTATGAATGATATGCTGAGGGCGGCTGCCGGGGGAGAAAAAGAATTAAGGGCCGGGCCAATCGCGGTTTTTGACTGCTGTCCTACATCGCCTCTTTTGTGGAGTGACCTGACTGCCGGCAATCTGGTAGATTGCGCCAGGGCGGGGATTCCGGCTCAAATCGTTCCAATGCCTCTTGCAGGAGCCACTTCCCCCGTTACTCTGGCGGGGACGATCACTCAGCAGTGCGCGGAAAATCTAAGCGGCATAGTGATCAATCAAATTGCCGCGCCCGGCGCTCCGGTTATATACGGAGGGTCTCCGGCATGTTTCGATATGAGGAAAGGAACGACGCCGATGGGAGCTGTTGAAACACAGATTATAGGCGGAGCCGCGGCTCAAATTGCTGAATGTCTGGGGTTGCCGTCGCACGCCTATATGGCTCTGAGCGACTCAAAGGCCGTTGACTATCAGGCGGGTATGGAGACGGCAATGAGCGCGGTTATCGCGGCTTTCAGCGGAGTAAATAATGTTTCGGGTCCGGGAATGCATAACTTCCAGACCTGCCAGAGCATGGAAAAACTCGTGCTGGACCATGAGGTCTGCATGATGGCGAAGAGATTAAGGGAAGGCATTAGAATAGATGGCTCGGGAAGCGCGAAAGAGATTATTGAAGAGGGGATAAGGAAAAAGACATTCCTGTCACTTGAAAACACCCTGAAATTCTACCGCGAGGTAACATATTTTCCAGACAGTGTTATCGACCGGACCATGGGGGATAGTGAAGGTGATGTCAGCGAAGGGGATATAATAGAGAGAGCTTCGGAAAGAGTGAAGGAAATCCTCAGATCCCACCGGCCTGTTCCGCTCGAAGAGGAAAAATCCAGGGCCATAGAAGAAATTATGACGCGGGAAGCGGAAAAAAGCGGAATGGACAACCTTCCGGAATTGCGGGATTGAGCGGGGAATTTTAAAGAAGAGAAGTGACGGGAAGACTTATTTGATTTCCATCATTTTTTCGATAGCGTTTCTGGCTCCTCGGGCGATCTTCTCGGGCACGGTAACGACAGGCCCTAAGGTTTTAAGCGAAAGAAGAAGTTTTTCCGGTGTAATTTTCTTCATGTTCCTGCAGACAGCGCCGGAAAAAGCCGGAATGAAATTCTTGCCGGGGTAGATCGTTTTCAACCGGTAGACCATGCCAGTTTCCGTTCCGACAATAAATGTGTCCGAGTCGCTGTCTCCGGCGAAACGTATCATGCCCCCGGTGCCGAGAACGACATCTGATTCCTTTATAATTTCGGGCGGAACCTCGGGATGAACCATAACCACGGATTCCGGATACTCCTTTTTTAGTTCCCTTATTCTGTCAGCTGAAAACATCTGGTGAACTATGCAGTACCCGTCCCAGAGGATGAGGTCCCGTTCCGCCTGCGCGGAAACCCAGGAGCCGAGATTTCTATCAGGTCCGAAAATAATTTCCCTGCTTTTGGGGATTGAATTTACCACTTCAAGCGCGTTTGCCGACGTGCAGCATATATCGGTTTCCGCCTTAACTTCAGCGGTAGAGTTAACATAAGTTACTACAACCGCGTCGGGATGCTTCAGTTTCAGTTTCCGGAGGGCTTCAGGCGTCACCATATCCGCGAGAGGGCATCCGGCTTTGGGGTCGGGAATAATAATTTTTTTATCCGGCGACAGAATAGCCGCGGTTTCGGCCATAAACAGTACGCCGCAGAAAATAATAATATCCGCGTCAAGATCCCTGGCTCTGCGGCTTAAAGCGAGAGAATCTCCCATATGGTCCGCTATGTCCTGAATCTCGGGAATCTGATAGTTGTGTGCGAGGATGCTGACGCCTTTTTTCTTCTTCAGATCGAGAATTTCTTCTTTAATCATTACTGATATTCCTTTCAGGCAAAATGTTCGCCGGCAGCTGACAGGTCACGGAGATTAAAAGATATTAAGTGTTGATTTACAAGAACAAATTCTCAATTTTTCCGTTTGAACAGATGTTTTTAATGTTTCATTGTAGAGAAAGCACAGGATGAGAAAAAAAGAAAAAGAAGATTTTTATGGAATTATCGGCCGCGATTTGTTTATAATAAGTAATGGGTATGCCGGAATATAGTTTGGTATGATAATAACGGATGCCGGATAGAATTCAAATACTGGAATATTGTCCCGTTCCCGCAGGTTTGAAATATCGGGAGGGGGCTGTTTTTATTACTGGAGGATTAGATGAAGTTTTTTATTAAATTATCCGTTTTTTCAGCGGCCGCGGTTCTTGTTTTTACTTCCTTTTCGGCTGCTTTCTGCGCGGATGAGAAATCGGACAACCCCGTCTTCTATGTTCAAGAGAGGGAAGTTGATGTAGGAGAAGTATATGAAGAAAAAAATGTGACTTATGATTTTATCGTGGAGAACCACGGCCAGGGAGAGCTGCATATTAACAGAGTTAAAGCCGGTTGAGGATGTTCCGCGGCCGATTATGATAAGGTCATCCTTCCCGGGGAGGAAGGAAAAATAAAGACAGTAATCAATACAAGAAGTTTCAGCGGTTATTTTAACAAGAGTTTTACGGTATATACGAATGACCCTGAGAATAAACAGGTGCGGCTGAAAGTAAAAGGCAATATAAAAACGATATTCAAACTCTCAAGACCTGTTTCGATAACGGGGTTTATGGGTGAAAACCTCAAGCTCAAGACTATCGTTACGAACCTGCTTGTAGAGCCCGTTCATATAGAGGATTTATACTGGGATGAGAGCGCCGACGAAGCCCTTAAGGAAAAACTCGGAGTCCAGCTCGAAGAGATCGAAAAGGGAAAGAAATACGCTATAGTTTTTGACGATAAAGAACCGTTTGAGCCGGGAACCTATGCCGGAGCTTTTATTCTCAAAACAGATTTTGATAAGGTAAAGGAAAAGAATATTAATGTAAGGGTAGTAATCAACGCCGAAGTAAGAGCGTATCCGGAAAGGCTGATTCTGCCCGAGATGTTGATTCCCGAAGGGACAACCAGAAGTTTCAACAAACTGGTAAGAATTGTAGCTATGAGGGGCGACTCTTTAAAAATTCTCAAGGTCGTTCCGAGTAGAGAAGATATAGTAACAAATGTCAAAGAAGTCAGGCCCGGAAAAATGTACCGCTGTAAACTTACTATAAGGCCGGAGAGTGAAACGGGAGAATATCACGGATATCTGACATTTTTTACCAATTATGAAAACTATGAAGAAATCAAGGTTGAAATTCTTGGAAGCGTGAGAGTTATGCCCGCAGGAAAAGATTAGGGAACGCTCTGTCGGCTGCCGGACGGGAGTATTCGGACAAGTCGTAATTTCTTCGAACTCTAAAGCGTAAAATGCCTTCCGGTCAATCGATGCAGGTCAACCCTTTTTTGAGCAGAGGCTGTAAGTTTTCAGTTGTTATTTTTAAACTTGGTAAAGGAAATGGAATGAACAAGAGAATCATAAACTATTTAAAACCACTTCTTATATTTGCCTCGGTAGTTATGTTGATTAATCCGGGTCTATCTATGGCGGCCGATTCCGGGGATCAGAAAGAGGTGAGCTCTGAATCATCAGCCGGGGAAGAATTTCAAAAGGTCGTGACTGCTATAAGGAGTAAAAACCGGACTATGGAGCCTGAGCAGGCGGCGGAGTTTTCAGAAGAAAAGCTCGCTGAGTTTATAGAAAAATATCCCGACAGTCCCGAAGCGGTGCAGGCAAGAATGGGTATAGGGCAGATCTATTTAGGTGTCGGGAATAGCAAAAAGGCTATAGAGCAGTTTAAGATGACATTAGAAGGTGATATAACCCTGTCAGAAGATAATATAAAGGCGGCGCGCTGGTTTTTGTCCAAAGCCTACCTGAAAAACGAGGATTTTGATAAGGCGGAAGAACTTCTAAAAAAAATAGCCGGGGAGGCGGAAGGATCAGATGAAAAAATGCTCGCGGCGGCGCGCAACGACCTGGAGAGAATAGAGACACTTAAAAAACTTACTGTAGGATCTCCCGCTATTTCTTTTCCGGATACAACCAGGGATATTTCCGGCGAAAATATATCGCTGAAGGAGTTTAAGGGAAAAGTGGTTCTTCTTGATTTCTGGGCAACCTGGTGCCAGCCCTGTATGATCGAAATGCCGAATGTAATAAAGACCTATAATAAGTATCACGATCAGGGTTTTGAAATCATAGGTATTTCACTCGACAAAGATATTGATAAGTTAAAGGGGTATATCAAAGAAAATGATATAAGCTGGCGGCAGATATTCGGAGGATATTGGAAGGCTCCGATTGCCGGAATATACGCTGTGAACTCTATTCCATCAACCTTTCTTATAGGAACCGACGGCGCGATAATAGCCAAAAATATGAGGGGAGATGAGCTGGAAGAAGCTGTCAGAAAAGGTTTAGGTAAGGAATAGGAAAACAACAAACGTCCGTTATTCAAAAAACAGTGTTTATTTGGCCCCCCATGGGGGGGCTTGAAAAATTCTGAATCAGTTTTTTAGTTCTCTTCCCGCCAAGAACGCCTTTTTGTTGATTTCTCCGGTTCCCTTCGGCGCCATTCGTTGAATGACTTCAATCCATTTTTCTTCTTTCAGATCGAGCGATTGCGAGAGGACGCCGAGCATAATGGTGTTTACAAGTCTCACGTTGCCGAGGCTTTTTGCCAATTTAAACGCGTCTATAATTCTGGCGCCCTCGTTCTTCTTTTTGATTGCTTCTCCAGGGGCGTCCGGGTATGAGAAGTTACCTGTGCTTACGATTGTAGGTATGATCTTCTGGTTATTGACGATTGTTACGCCGTCTTTTTTACATTGACCTGTCCAGCGAAGCCCCTCGGCGAGTTCAAACGCGAGAACAGCGTCGGCTTCACCTTCAGGGATAAGCGGCGAAAAGACCTCTTTGCCGAAACGGACATGGCTGGTAACTATGCCGCCTCGCTGAGACATCCCGTGAACTTCACTCTTTTTAGCGTCTAGGCCGCTTGATTTAGCTACTTCGGACAGGATCTCACTGGCGAGAAGGACCCCCTGCCCTCCTACGCCGACTATTAGAATATTTGTCGCTGCGTTTTTCATTGTGTTTCCTTTCTTTTTCCCTGTTATGATTTGTCCTCAACGATTGCTTCGGAGGGACAGACTTTCGCGCAAATCCCGCAGCCCGTGCACATCGCCGGATCAATTGCCGGAATGGGCTTACCCTTGTCGTTTGTCGCGCCGGAACCGGATATAGCGGGGCATCCCACACTAAAGCAGACTCCGCAGGCTATACATTTGTCAGTGTCAATCCTGAAGGGCTCGTCTTTTATTTTTCGCGGAAACAGCATGCAGGGTCTGTTGGTGATGACAACTGAGACAGCATCCCGGTCTATTTCCTCTTTTAGAGTATTGTAAGTTTCATCTATATCGTATGGATCCACGGTCTTTACATTCTCGACGCCGAGGGACCCGCAAAGATCAGATAGGTTGATTGCTTTAGTATCGCCGCCCATTAGAGTTTTAGATGTTGCCGGGTTATCCTGCCCGCCGGTCATCGCGGTTATCCTGTTGTCGGCAATGATTACAGTAATTGAAGAATTGTTGTATACGGCGCTCGCGAGAGAGGTCATTCCACTGTGAAGAAAAGTGCTGTCTCCGAGGAGAGCGACGGCCTTCTTGCTGGTTTTGCCGGCTTTTTCAATGCCCATAGCGTGGCCTATGGATGCTCCCATGCACAGGCATGTATCGATTTGGCTCAGCGGGGGAAGTGCCCCGAGAGTGTAGCATCCGATATCGCCGGTCGTGAACACCTTCAGCTTACGAAGCGCCACCATCAAACCTCTGTGAGGACAGCCGGGGCAAAGTACGGGGGGCCTGGGAAGCAGAGGCTCTTCTTTTTTGTCAGCAGAAGATGAGTCGGGTTCGAGCACACCCGCGTCGGCAAATCCCTTTCTTACCTTGGTTACATTGAGTTCGAGAAAATTTGTGAAATACTTTTTTCCCTCAACCTCGATGCCAGCGGCCCTTATCTGCTCTTCATAGAATGGTTCAAGTTCTTCGACTACAAAGAGGCGGTCCACTTCAGAGGCGAATTTTTTTATCTTGTTTATTGGAAGGGGGTATCCCATACCCAGTTTAAGCACACTGGCTTCGGGAAGGGCGTCTCTGGTATGCTGATAAGCAATGCTGCCCGTGACAACGCCCACATTTTTACCGTTCCATAATATTTTGTTAAGGCTGCTTTCTTCAGCGAATTCTTTCAATTTACTGAGTCTGTCGATGATTATGGAATGGCGTTTAGCGGCGTACGCGGGAACCATCACATATTTTTCAATGTTGCGTTCGAACCCCGGGTGGTCCACTGTGTTCCTTTTGCCTATCCGGACTACTCCTTTGGAATGAGATATTCTGGTGGTTAATCTTAGAAGAACGGGTGTGTCGAATTTTTCGCTAATTTCAAAAGCGTCCTTGACGAAATCTTTTGCTTCCTGGCTGTCAGAGGGTTCAAGCACGGGGATAGAAGCGAATTTTCCATAAAACCGGTTATCCTGTTCGTTCTGAGACGAATGCATGCCCGGATCATCCGCGCTGACTATAATCAGCCCCGCGCCGACACCTGTATAGGATAAAGTCATCAGAGGGTCCGCGGCCACATTAAGGCCGACATGTTTCATTACGGCTATTGACCTTGCACCCCCATAACTCGCTCCAACTGCGGTTTCAAGCGCCACCTTTTCGTTGGGCGCCCACTCTGAATAAAGATCGTCCTTGAAGAATTTGCCCATTACCTGCATGATCTCGGTACTGGGAGTTCCCGGATAAGCCGAGGCAAACTCCCCTCCATATTCGTAGAAACCACGGGCGAGGGCTTCGTTGCCGGCAAGAAGCATTTCCATATTGGATTCCTCCTGAAGGATTGAAATTATTGAAATTGTAAATAAAATCGGAAAAACGCGATTTTCAGTGTCTAAAATACACCGGTTTACGGAGAAATGCAAACATTGTTTAAGTATGAAGGATTGACGGGCATCTTTCCCTTATTATAAATCGGAGGGGTCCGCGCCCGCGAATTGAAGGTACGGTCAAACCATAACTTCGGGAACCTCCATCTCCCCCATACTGAAAATACTCAGAAAAGCCTCGACAACATCAGGGTCGAATTCAGTCCCCTTGGCTCTGGCAATGTTTTCTTTAGCATCAAAAGGAGACATCGCCTTACGGTAAGGGCGGTCGCTTGTAAGGGCGTCATATACGTCGGCAACCGCTATGATACGCGCCTCCAGGGGTATATCTTTTCCATGTGTCTCGTGATATCCCGAACCGTCGAATTTGTCGTGGTGGGCTAGAATTATCGGGATGATTCTAGAAAGCGGCCCCTCAACGGTATTCAGTATAGCGGCGCCCCTGTCGGCGTGACTTTTAACCTCCCGCTGCTCTTCCTGTGTCAGCCGGGAAGCCTTGTATAATATTGAGCGACTGACCTCGAGTTTTCCAAGGTCGTGAAGGAGGGAGGCCGCGCGGACATCTTCTATCTTTTCACGCGGCAGCCCCATCTGAGCAGCAATTTTAGCCGCATATACCGAGACGCGGTAGCAGTGATTTTCAGTATACTTGTCTTTGGAGATAAATTGCCGCAGGATGTGCATAATTCCATGATACGCCTGGTTAAGTTCCCGCAGCCGCCGTTCGTGGCGTTCATACAGAGTGCCCATGGCGTAGGAGGTGACAATAAGTAAGGCGGCCCAAAGGGAGAGGTCGTACCAATGTCCTCCCGGGAGTTGAGATGAGAAATTCCGGCTGAATAAATCAGGTTTTAAGTAAGAGAGGAGGAATATAACAAGGGTGCTTGCAAAAGCTGTCAGCACGGAGTGCCGTCTTCCGTATACATAAGCGGCAAAAAGTGTCGGAAGGAAATAAAAACTCAGAACAATGCGGTTGGAGGTAACCGCGTAATTCATCAGTCCGGCCAAAAATATCAGGGAGAGGATAATCCACAATTCTTTGTTTACTTTTGCCAGATTCATTGCAAACTGAGATTTTGTATTAGTGTACCTTCCCGCGTTGGCGTAATTTCCTGCATAGGCTGTTGTTCCAATCGTTTCAGTATAATTATCGTTCCTGTTCCGCTTGTCTTCAGCTGATAAAAGAGACATAATACCCTCCGGTTTATCTTGTATCGGCAAAATATGAGAATCAAAGAGGAATTTTAGCAAAAAACATACCTGATTCGGAGTTCCGCGGCGCGTAATTGAAAAAATCGGTAAATGTGAACACCGGTTGTCACGGCCGGAAACGGTGACCAGCCCGATCTTCATCGAGTATCTTCAGAGGTTTCTTCGAAAGCTGTTGTTTTAGTAGTTGTAAAGAAGGATCGTTGACGGCAAGTATATCAGGCTTATAAGCATCAATAGTAGCTTTTCGGGGTTTTAAGATAGAAGCTGATACCCGCCCTTATTTCGAAAAAAGAATAGTTTTCTTCCAGAGGATTCCCCCGGCTGTCTAGAATAATATCTCCGCTCACATTTTCAAGATGAGCCGCTTCGAATGTTCCGGTGTTTAACGCGCGCGTGTAGACGGCTTCAATAAAGAATTTCTTGTTCTTCCTGAAACCAGACTCAATTAGAGCGGATAGAATAAGCTCTGCTGATTCAAGCCTTCCACCCCCGGAGACCAGGTTTGATCTGCCGTAACCAATTCCCGCGCCTACAGAAGGCGAGAATTGTCTTTTGCCGGGAAGCAGATATTTTCTCAGTAGAAATGAGAAGCTGTAATGCCCGAATGATTCTTTGAAATCCTCATAGTCGTTTTTATATCTCAAGCCGGGAATTATGGAATATGAAAACATCAATTCAGCCCCTATCGATTCATCCAGGAATTTCTTCCCTATTGAAACGGGCAGTACATATCCTAATTCCGGCATCTCGTTTCCCTGCTCCTCAAGCTCTTCGGAAAGTGTCTCCATAAGAGGTTTTCCGGCTCCCGGGCCCGCCCGCAGATAAACACCTGTATCCTGGGAAAAACAGGCGGGGGTGAAAGCAAGATATACAGTTAGAAAGATTATCTGTTTAAGTAAATGTTTTGCCATCGAACATCTCCCTTGATTATTCCGAGATTTTCTCCAGCGCGGCTGAATATATGTCAAAATCTTTCTTAGAGAAGAGAACGACTCTTACTTCACTGACCGAGCTTGTCTTTATTTCACCGGCGATGGTTTTAAGAGCGATAAGAGCGGCTCTGTCAACGGGAAAACGGTACGCCCCCGTACTTTCTGAGGTGTATTTTTTCATTCAAGCTCCGAAAGTTTAAGAATCAACAGAATTCAGATTCTGTATATTCTTTTCAATCCATTCTTTCAGCTGATTGAGCGGCGTCAGCCTTGTAAGCGTCTCGACAGGTTTTCCGTCTTTGAAGACAACGACTGCGGGAACACCAGTAATATTAAATCTCTGAGGGGTATAGGGATTATCTCTTATATCCATCTTGTAGAAATTTGCCTTTCCTATGTAGTTCGGCCCGATTTCGTTCAGCAACCCCCCCATTACCTGACATGAAGCGCTACAGAGCGTGTAGAAATGTACAAAACACAGGCTGCCATCTTCTTTTATTACTTCATCGAATGAAGCGTCACTTAATTTTTCCGGTTCTCCCGGTTTTACTTCGAGGCCCAGCAGTCTTCTTATAAAGCCCGTGATATCCATTGTTTATTCCCTTCGATTCTCTTGCGGAGGCGGCCTTAAAGCGGCTCCGCAATTATCAATATAAATGAAGTATGGACCGATTGCCAGCAAAGAACAAAGGCAGAATGGAGAAAATGACGGGAGAGTTTATGCGGTCCTCTGAGTTAGAGGACTATTTCCGAAGCTCTGCTCAAGAGCTCGGGAATGGGAAGATCGTAAGGGCATTTTTCAAGGCATTGGCCGCATGCAATACAATCGTCATAATTCTTTTCCAGCTTTTTTAATCTGGAAAGCGCCCAATCTTTTAAATCGTAACGGCTGTAGTAAGCTTCTATGAGAAGCAGAAATGGTATGTTAAGGCCTTCCGGGCAGGGCATGCAGTAGCCGCAGCGACGGCAGAACTCGCCTTCCCAGAGTTTTTTCTCTTCTTCAAGCTTGTCGAATTCGGCGTCTGTTATTTTGCCGGGAGTTTCACCGGCAAGAGCGTTTTCGTCGACTTGGTCTATTGAATCCATCCCCGGTATGGAAACATCCACCCCCTTCGAAAGTGTAAACCTTATGGAAGCGGAGACGTTTTTTATGGCGCCGCCGGCGACCGGTTTCATGCCTATTATTCCCACGCCCTTTTCTTTTGCCGCTGGTATGACTTCTTCTTCCCATTCGGTCTCGATCGGGTTGAAGGGAAATTGCACCGTATCGAAGAGGCCGGTTTTGACCGCTTTTAATAGAACCGGACGGGAATGTCCGGTTATGCCGATCCAGCGGATTTTGCCGGCTTCGCGTGCCTTGACGAGAGCTTCAAGGGCTCCGCGTTCACCCGTGATCCTTTCCAGGATTTTTTCACTGCCCACAGAGTGCAGCTGGTAAAGGTCGATAGTGTCTGTCTGAAGATTTCGAAGACTGGTTTCAAGCTCAAGGGTCATGCCCCTGAAGTCGCGGGACATGGCCTTACTTACAAGATAGATTTTATCCCTGTGGGGTTTAAGGGCTTGACCCATTTTTCTCTCGCTGTCTGTGTAGCCGCGGGCGGTATCAAAGAAGTTCATTCCTCTTTCAACCGCGCGGGCGAGGACCCTTTCAGCTTCGCCGAATGAAAGCCGTTGTATGGGAATGCCCCCGAAACCTACGGGGCATGCCATAATATCCGTATTGCCGAGTTTCCGTTTTTCCATACCGGGCATTATACGATATTAAGCGAAAGATGTCCAGAGAATAGGGTTTGGAGTTCCCTCTGAAAATTCGGCAAGTATTGTAATAACATTGCGAGATACAATCAGTTATCAGGATTGGTAAGTGGAATAGGGTTTTCATTGCTGATGAGTGCGGCTGATTGATATTTTCAAAACCCTCCGGAGGGCGAGCGGGCAAGGATTTCTGGCCCGAAGGGGCAGAAAGAGCGAGCCCGAGGTGGGAGTTGCGATTTCCTCGCCGGGGAAATCGACAACGATTTTGAAAATATCAATCAGCCGCATACTGTTACAATTCATCGACTACCTTATAGGTTATAAAAATTGGGGAAACTCCACAATAGGGTTGAAAATCCCTCCCTGATCTTTTAAAGAATATGAACATTATAAATGACTGGAATTAGACCGAAAGGGGCTCTCTTTCCGCGATCTTAAAGTAAGCTGGCAATAGAGATAGCAAGGGTGTAGTGTCGGCTCTGAAACATGAGATATAATCCGAAGGCACTGCAAAGACATTTCACATACAAGGTAAATATATTTACACTATATCAGTAAGCGTAAAAATATTTAATAAATTGAATTAGCACAAAAATGGCTTAAAACCCATATTATTGGATGAACAGGGGGGATAAAACGCATTATAAATATCGCGTAAATGGTTTATATAATTGCAAATAAGAAGTTATCCACAATTTGTTGATAAGTATATATTAAAAATAAATCCGGTTTACTCATTTTGGCATAAAACTTGATGTAATTAATGACAGTACCTGAGATATGAGCCCGCGATTCAAAAAATAATTCTCCCCCCAGGTAGTAGGAGAATAGGCTTGATCAGGTTATTAATGAGAGGGAGATTAGCAGTCGTTATTTGAAATTCTAATCTTCGGGACCTTAGGGGCAGGTAGAATTACCTGCCCCTTTTTATTTGTGTAAAAATCACGAGGGTTTATTTTCTCTTTTGACTTAAAGTAAGTAATTGTTTAAAATTCGTTCTGTTATGAGGCCGGCGCTTGCTTGGCTTTCCAGCGGGGTTTTTTAAGTAATAAACCGGGACCCGAAGCGGCAAAGGACCGGCTTTGGGTATTAAGGAAGGTGTAATTACTTTGATGGAAGTGAGATATGAATAGAATAATGAAGACGCTTACAGGAAGAGAGGGCAAGAAGAATGACCTTCTCGTTAAGATGGAAGCCAAAAAAAGCGGCAGCGTTAGCGTAAGTATAGAGAGTAAGGTCATGAGTATGTACGGTGACCAGATAGAAGCGACCGTCAGAGAGACCTTGAAGACCCTTGGAGTTAAACACTGCCGCGTTGAAGTAAGTGACAACGGGGCTTTTGATTATGTTATTCAAGCACGCGTGGAAGCAGCCGCGAGAAGATTGTATGATATTGAAGAGCCGGGATGTTTGCCTGAAAGGAAAGTGCCTCGGAGGAAACCCGGGAAAGAAAGACTCAGAAGAACCCGCCTCTATATGCCCGGAAACAACCCTTCCCTGATGTATAACGGGGGTATTTTCGGAGCCGATTGTGTGATACTTGATCTTGAAGACTCCGTTGCTCCAGCTCAGAAAGATGCCGCGAGAATTCTGGTAAGAAACACTCTGCTGTCGGTTGATTTCGGAGAAGCAGAAAAGATCGTGAGAATAAACCCGCTTTCGAGCCGGTACGGGAGATGCGATATTGAGACGGTTTTGCCTGCCGGGCCGGACACGATACTTATACCAAAATCGGAGAATGCGCGCGACATAAGGGATGTCGAGGAGATTACAGGGGAAATCGAGCAAAGGGAGGGTCTAAAAAATAAAACATTTCTTATGCCGCTCATTGAGACAGCCGCGGGTGTTTTAAGCGCGCGTGAGATAGCTGAGGCAAGCGGCAGGGTTGTCGCCCTTTGTTTTGGAGCCGAGGATTTTACGGCCGATATGGGTGTGAGCCGGACACGAAGCGGCAAAGAAAGCTTTGTGGCTCGAAGCCTGCTGGTTATTGGAGCAAGAGCGGCGGGGGTGCAGGCTATTGACACGGTATTCTCTGATATTAAAGACACTGAAGGTTTAATAGAAAGTGCTCGTGAGGCGAAAGACCTGGGGTTTGCGGGAAAGGGAGTCATTCATCCTTCTCAGATTGAACCCGTACATGATGTTTTCGCCCCCGGGATTGAAGAGATTGAATACGCCAGGAAAGTCGTTTCCGCTATTGACGAGGCGCGGGAAAAGGGAAGTGGAGTTGCTACTATAGGGAGGAAAATGATCGATGCTCCCATTGAAAAAAGAGCCAGGAAGGTTCTAAGTATCGCGGAGACTCTCGGTCTGATCGATAAAACAGGGTGAAATTCAACAGCGGGCACAGCCCGCTAAGAAATATGGGGGATGGGGCATGAAAATGATTCGAAACGCCGCGGGAAGAATGGTCCCGGATGAAATTGACGGGAAGAAGCTCAAACCCTTTAAAGGGGCGCACGAAGATCACGGCGGCGGAAGGAAAATAGGACCGCCTATAAGAGCGATTGCCGACTATAAGACAAAAATCCGATCCTCTCTGGATGAGGCGATTGATGACTGTAACCTGAAGAACGGTATGACGGTGTCGTTTCATCATCATCTGAGAAACGGAGATCACCTCGGCAACATGGTTGTTGACAAGCTCGCCGAAAGGGGCTTGAAAGATATGGTTGTGGCTCCTTCGGCGCTCTTCCCTGTTCATGAACCGATTGTAAAACATATAGAAAACGGAGTTGTCTCACATATTGAAGGGTCGATGAACGGCCCGGTGGGAAAGGCTTGCTCTCTTGGAAAGATGAACAAAACTTGTGTGCTTCGTTCTCACGGGGGTCGTTACAGGGCGATACAGGATGGGGATTTACATATAGACGCGGCGTTCATAGCGGCGCCGGTCGCCGATCCCCACGGTAACGCGAGCGGGCGGGGCGGGCCGTCAGCGTGCGGTGTTCTGGGGTATTCGCTTGCCGATTCACTTTACGCGGATAATGTTATTGTTGTAACAGACAACCTTGTTCCTTTCCCCAATTATCCATGGACAATAAGGGGCGGCAACGTGGATCATGTCTGCCAGGTGGAAAATCTGGGTGACCCTGAAAAGATACTGTCCGGAACCACGAGATTAACACGAAGCCCTACACGGCTCCTGATTGCCCAATACGCGGCGAGAGTTATCGAAGATACGGGGATTATGAATGAACCGGAATTTTCTTTCCAGGCGGGAGCGGGGGGAATTTCCCTGGCATTTTTAAAATATTTGGCTGAAATTATGAGGAAGCAGGGCGTTAAGGCTGATTTCGCGAGAGGCGGATCGACAAAATTCATGGTGGATATGCTTCAAGAGGGGCTTATAGATTATATTCTTGACCTTCAGTGTTTCGATATACCCGCTGTCGAGTCGGTTATAAAAAACCCCAGGCATATTGAATCGGATCCCTTTACATCATACAATTATCACACAAAGGGTAATCTGGCCACGCGGGCGAAAGCAGCTGTTCTCGGCGCGACTGAAGTCGACCTGGATTTTAACGTTAATGTGAACACCCATTCCGACGGATGGCTGCTTCACGGAACAGGCGGCTTCACCGATGTCTGTGACAGCGGCTGTACGATTATTACCGTGCCTCTTTTGAGGGGGCGGGTCTCCTCTATAGTCGACAGTGTTACAACTGTAACGTCACCCGGAGAACTAATTGATGTAATCGTTACAGAACGGGGAATCGCAGTTAATCCGAAGAGGAAGGACCTCATAGAAAATCTAAAAGGAAGCGATCTTCCGTTAAAACCGATTGAAGAATTAAGGCAAATGGCGGTCGATATTGCCGGTACGCCGAAGAAACCGGAGTATGAAGACAGAATTGTGCCTCTTATAGAATATCGCGACGGAACAATTATAGATACCGTGAAGCAGTTGAAACTATAGGGCGCCGGACGAGTGTTTTAGAATTTTAAAACCGGGGAAAGGGACCGGCCAGCGGACAGGGTTCTAAAATAGTTTATTTATCCCCACAGTCCATCTGAAATCCCATTTGTCCTCTCCGCCCACAATAGCGGGATTGCTGAGGTAGAGAGGGAATTCGGCTGTGACACCAAACAGGCTGATACCTATGCCGAAATCGCTGATCCCGTCCTTGAATATACCGGAGCTTACTCCCAGCTGGTCTATTTCCTCTCCGGAGAGCCCCGAGAACGGATCCTTGTCATATACCCCGCCCCAATCGTAGAAGAGATAGAGGTCCCGTTTAAATTTCATCTTCTCAGGCAGAGGAAAAGGCAGCTGAACTTCAAAGTTTGACGCGTAAACGCGTTTGAAGCTCAACGCGCAGTCGAAATAGCCCCGGAGATTAGCGCTTCCGGGAACACGGAAATTATTATAACTGTCTTTCCAGAAAGCCCCCTTGCTTCTGAGCCAGAAATAGTTTTCCCTGACGAGAGGCCCGGCGCCGCTGAGGCGGTATTTCTCCTGAAGTGGAGGATTGATAGAACTGTGGCCGGCGTAGAATCTCATCCTCGGCTTGAAGGGAACGGGAAATCTCTTCGACGGGCTGACTCTGAGCTCGAGTGAAGATTTTTCGTAGTTATAATCACTGCCCCAGAAAGAACGGTCGAAGGAGAACTTAAAGCCGGTATCAAACAGGTCTGTTTTCGGGTAAATGGAGACACTGAGTCCGCTTTTAATATTAACACCTTTTTCGTATGTGCCCCGATAGACATAGGACGTATCTGTAAGTTCATTGTAGGCGAATTTGAATGAGAGATGCTTCGCCCCGGGGTCATAGTAGCTTTTTCTTAGAATTTTGTTTAACCTCAATGAGGCGCCCTGCCTGCCTTCTCTGTAATATCCTGTTAATTTTAATGATGCGTCCCGCCCCAGGTAACCTATGGGATGTTCGAAATCAGTGTAGAAATCGTATTTTTCACTCTCCGCGCTGTACAGTGACTGAAGGGTAAATTTGCGGTACCTGTTGTCATAGCCGCCCTTTAATCTGAGGCCGAATTTCGCGCCGTCGATGTCGTTGTAGAAACCTATCGGAAGCCAGCGCAGCTGGTAAGCGTCCTGTGGATAACGGATGCCCGCGGGGTTGTCGAACGCGAGATCTCTTCTGCGCGGCTGAAAGTTATCGATCTGGTATATATCGAGTATTTCATTTGCCGGATTGACAGCCGCCGATACAGGGGGATTTTTAAAAGTGTAGCTCTTTTCTATAACCCTGAGCATTCCGTCAACGCGTTTTGAAAGGGTATTTCCGTTCGCGAATCTGAAAACCAGAGAAAGGGGGGTGATCATTTCCCCCTTTCGTTCGATATCAACAGTTGCTTCGTAGTCTTCCCCGGATTTTTCTACGTCAAAACGTTTGAGTTTATAATCGCACTCCTTTGTAGTATGGAGCCATTGTCTGAACAGTTCCTCCAGGTCCATCCCGGAGACTTCTTCACACACGGAGAGAAAGGCCTCTTCGTCGACGTGCTTGAATTTCCATCTTTCAAAATAAGTGTGTATGATTTCATCGAATTTTTGATCTCCCACTATATATCGAATGTATCTTAGAAAGAGAGAACCTTTGAGATAGACCATTGTCCTCGCGTTATTTTTGAATTCGTGATAGGGAGTGGCGACACGTTCAGCGTAACCTGTGCGGTGAGCGGTAATAACGGGTTTTGAAATTCTTTCCCATAAATTGATACCGGAAGGGGAAAGCAGTCCGCTGTCTTTTCCGGCCCTGCCGAAAGGACCGTAATTATCATAGGAGTAGCGCAGAGTCTGGTATTGAGTGAACCCTTCATCCATCCATGCTTCGGCGCGCTCGTCATTCGCGAGCATGCCGTAGAAATAGTTGTGGCCAACCTCATGAAGTATCAAATCTTCATCGGGGCTGCCGTTCATGACAAGCATTGGATATTCCATACCGCCGCCGGTTGGGCAATCGACTATGCTTATCTGAGGGTATCCGTAGGGTCCGGCGAATTCTTCGAGCCACTTCATCGTTCTGAGTCCGCGGGCGAGAACAGAGTCTTTCCACGCCGAGCTTGACTTTCTGTAGAAACTCATGATTTGAATATTATGCCATGTAGTGTCCTGAACCACAAATTCGGGATCCGCGCACCAGGCGAAATCATGGACTTTCCGTGCTCTGAAATGAACCGTTTTTTTCCCCGGGGAAGAATCATCTTTAAGGCTTTCTTTCAAACCGGATTTGCCCCAGCCCGGATCACCGGAGACGGGAACGCCCGTAGAGGCGACAACGTATTCATCAGGAAGAGTAATATAGACATCAAAATCGCAGAATTCACCGTAGAATTCTCCCTTTCTGAATTGATCCGGATGCCAGCCGTTCTTGTCGTAGACTGCAATTTTCGGATACCATTGAGCTATATCATAGTGATTGCCGCTAAAACCTGAGCGTCCGATTCTTTTCCTGATTTTTTCCTTAAATTCTATTTCCAGAGTTTCTTTGCCGCCCGGAGGAAGGGGAGAGGGAAACTCTGCGGAGAGTATTGTGCCCTCGACATGGAACTTGATTTCCTCGCCCCCCGAGGAAAGTTTTGTTATATCTATCCATCCCCGGTTTGATTCCGGCAGGCCCGCTAGAAAATATTTAGTTCCAGGCATATGGTCTCTGACGAGTTGAGTGACTTTATCCCTGTAGGCGTTCGGATAGAGGTGGAAGAAAAACCGGCTTAGAGTATCGGGAGAATTGTTTGTGTATACGATTTTTTCGCTGCCCGCGAGTGTATGGTCTTCGGTATCCAGGGTTACGCGGATCTCGCAATCAACCTCCTGCTGCCAGTATGGCCGGTCTAAGCCGGCATAGTATTTTCCCCGTTGAGATAAGGCGTCATCGGGATTCAGGGCCGTCAAAAGAAAAGGGAGCAGGAAAGAGTTTATTATTGCGGTTGACCGGAGAATCTTCATAATTATTCCTTCCAGAATACTTTTGCATTCTATGCAGATTACATGAATATTATAAAACATCCGTATGCCATTAATTTATAACAGCTTTTTAAAAATAATCAAGTCTGTTAAATGATGTAAGGGTTTTTTGTTGTATACTTGACCGAATTGCTGATAGAATGCCGCTTATAAATTGTCAAACGTGAAAACAGGCAAGGGTATTTTCTGTTTTTTTCTGATGTCGCGATACCTGAAAGGGGGAAACGTGAATAGAGATCGAAGAAAAGTTTTCTTCATTGCCGTCTTTCTCGCGGTAGCTGTTTTTATGCAGTCTCCCGCCAGTGGGGCCAAGCTGGAGGAAAAGGTAAAAGAGTTTGAGCTTGAAAACGGAATGAAATTTCTGATTGTCAATCGTGACGAGGCGCCCGTGATGTTCGGCGCCATAGTTATGGATGTAGGTTCGGCAAATGAGTGGCCTAATGTTACGGGGATTTCTCATCTTCTTGAACATATGATGTTTAAAGGCACAAAGATGATGGGAACGGAGAATTATGAGGCAGAGATTCCCTATATCGAAAAAACAGACTCGCTCGGCGAAAGAAGCATTAAACTCAGAAAAGAAATTGGCGAGTGGCGGTTTAAAATATTCGAAGATTTCAGCAAGGATGTAGTTTCCGGTTTTTCTGTGGAAGAAACCGGTGAAGCCGGAACGGATAAGTCCAGCCAGAACAGTCTCGTGGTAAAGAAGATCAAAGCCATGAAAACATTACCCGACAGCATTGCAGAAAGGGATTATCTGCTTGAGGATGGCGGAACTGATTATCTGAAGATGTACCTGGAGTATAAAACGGCGTGGGCCGAACTCTACAGGCTCCTTGAAGAGCAGAGGGAAAAATATATTGTAAATAATGAATTATGGGAAACTTATCAGAACAACGGAGTACGCTTTCTAAATGCCGGCACTTCTTACGATTTTACCGTGTATTTCGCCTACCTGCCGGCGAACAGGCTCGAGCTCTGGATGACAGCGGAATCCGACCGTATGGATCAGCCTGTATTCAGAGAGTTCTGGACGGAACGCGATGTAGTTATGGAGGAGAGGAGGTTGGGAGAAAACGATCCGGACGATGTTATGAGAGAGAGTTTCTACGCGGCAGCATTCAAGGCCTGTCCGTATAAATGGCCTGTGGTAGGATGGATGAGTGATCTTCGGACTATCGACCGGAAGGAGCTTGCCGGGTACCATAAAAAGTACTACTCACCCAATAACGCGACAGCTGTAATTGTCGGTGATGTTGATGTCGAAAAGGTAAAGAAGATGGCAGTGAAATATTTTGAGCCGATTCCCGCACAACCTCCCGTTCCTCCAATCGAAACAAGGGAGCCGGAGCAGCAGGGCGAAGTCAGAATAGAAATAGAACACAGCGCAAACCCGAAGCTTATGATAGGTTATCACAAGCCGAATTATCCAGATCCCCGGGGACTGGCCTTTTCGGTAATGGCTGATATTCTCGGCGCCGGAAAGACGTCGCGTCTGTACAAATCTATCTATGAAGAGCAGGAATTGACAGCGGACGCTCCAAGCGTATATATCGGTCCCTCGGAGCGTTATGATAATATGCTCGTTATCAGCGCGGCGCCGAGACACCCTCACACACTCAAGGAGGTTGAAGAGGCGATATACACCGAGCTGGACAAGCTAAAAGAAGAACTTGTTACCGAAAGAGAGCTGCAGCGCGTGAAGAACAAGACCAACGCTTCTATGGTTCGTTCGATGGGATCTAATCTCGGGATAGGATTTCAGCTTCTTACAGGCGAGATCTACTATGGAGATTACGCCGAAATGTTCGAGATGATTGAAAAGCTCAAAAAAGTGGAGGCCGAGGAAATAAGAGACGCGGCAAGAGAATTCCTGAAAAAGAAGAATCGGGTTGTCGCGCGCAGGGTTCAGGTTAAAGAGGATGAGGATAAGTCCGGAGATGAAGAGATGAGCCCGATGAAGAAATATCAGAAGGATGTCATGAGATATATAAAATCTCTTCCTCCGCAGGAACAGATGGAAATAGGAAAGAAGTTCCAGAGCATGAGATCCAGGAAAGAAATGATGGAATTCGGGAAGGAATTGTTCGAGAGAGCAAAAGCCGCGGGTTATATTAAAGAGGAAGGAGAATGACAATGAAGAGCAGACTATTTGTATTACTCCTTGCCGGTTTGACGGCTGTTTCGTGCGGAAAGCACAGGGCCGGGGTGAGCGTGGAGAGGACACATCCGAGTAATCTGGAGTATCCGAAGCTTAAAGTCGAGACGCCTGAATACACACTGGTCAAGCTTGATAATGGCATAGAAGGGTTTTTCATAGAAGATCATGAGGTGCCGGTTGTAAACATTACGATGCTGGTAAAGACTTATTATCCTGACAAAAACAAGCTTGGACGAAACGAGATGGCAAACTGGGTTATGAGAAACGGCGGAACGGAAAAGTGGCCGTCCGATAAGCTTAATGACGAATTGGAATTTCTCGCAGCCCACATAAACTTTAACGGCGGGGGGCTGAGCACCAGGATATCTCTTAACTGTCTTAAAAAGGATCTGCCGCGTGTGCTTGGTATATACGCCGACCTTATAATGAATCCGGTTTTCCCCGAGGAAAAAATTGAGATGAAGCGGAAAACCATGCTTGAAGAGTTAAGGCGTAAAAATGACAAGCCGATGAATATTGCCAGAAGAGAGTACCGAAAACTTGTATATAAAGGACACCCATACGGATGGAGCCGCACGGAGGAAGCGTGCAACAGGATTGCCAGGGAGGATCTTGTAAAATTCCACGAGAAATACTTCCATCCCGGCAACACTATAATAGGAATAAGCGGAGATGTGACAGAATCTGAAATAACAGATCTTCTCGAGGAGAATTTTTCCGGATGGGAAAGAAAAGATGTCGAGATTGAGGATTTTCCCCAGGTTCAGATAGATGAAAAAGAGAACTATAACTACGTTTATAAGGGGGACATGAATCAGGCTTATATTATGATAGGACATCTGGGCATTAAGAATGATAATCCGGACAGATGCGCGATAGACATTATGAACTATATCCTCGGGGGAGGATCGTTCGCCTCATGGATCACGGAAGAAGTGAGGGTTAAAAGAGGCCTCGCGTATTCAGCGGGGTCATCTTTCAGTCCGGGAAGCTTCGCGAAGGGTACTTTCACCGCTTATTCTCAAACTAAAGCGGGCGAGTACAGCAGGACGATCAATCTGATTTACGATCAGATAGAGCGCATGAAAAATGAGGGGCCGACACAGAAAGAGTTCGACAAAGCTGTAGACTCATTTCTTAACAGCCATGTTTTCGATTATGAGTCAAAGGAAGCTATAGTAAGAAGGCTAATCGATCTGAGATTTCAGGGAAGACCGCTTGACACACCCGAAAAGGATATGGAAAAATACGCTTCTCTTACGATTGACGACGTAATCAGGGCCGCCGGGAAGTATCTCAGGCCGGAGGATTTTACGGTTCTTGTAGTAGGAGATAAGGAAAAGTTCGATAAGCCCTTAAGCACATTTGGAGAAGTGAATGAAATAGAGATCGAGTAATGCCGAGGCCGATCTTTTGATATTAAGCGGCGCCGCTAGAGATATCGGCGCCGCTTTTATAAGAAGATATTATAATCGGCATAAGAGATTCGAACTTATAAGTTGTCAGGATTTCTTTTTATATTTGTTTGTTATCGGGAATCTGCTGTCCTTCCCGAAAGCCCTCGTCGTGATCTTTATCCCGGGCGCCCCCTGGCGCCTTTTGTATTCGTTCTTATCTATTTTTACAATCATTTCCCTGGCTGTTTTTGGATCCAGCCCCTTCGCTATAATCTCCTCAAGCCCCAGGTCCTCTTCGAGATAGAGTTCGACAATTCGATCAAGTACGGCGTAGGGAGGCAGCGAGTCCTGATCAAGCTGGCCGGGATGAAGCTCGGCGGAAGGTTTCCGGTGAATTATTGATTGAGGGATCAGGTGTCCTCCGGAAATACCGTTTTTATATCTGCTCAATGAATATACTTTTGTTTTCGGGACATCCTTCAATACGGCAAACCCGCCAACCATATCACCGTATAGTGTGCAGTAGCCGACGGCAAGTTCGCTTTTATTTCCGGTGGCCAGTACCAGCCAGCCGTACTTGTTTGAGAATGCCATAAGTATGTTGCCCCTTATTCTGGCCTGGATATTTTCTTCTGTTTCAGTAATTTTTTTGTTACCCAGCAATTTCGGGAGATGCTCAATATAGGATTCGTAGATTGAATTGATAGGATATTCGAAAATCTTGATCTGGAGATTTTCCGCCAGAAGATGGGAATCGCGAAGCGTTTCTTCAGATGTAAAAGCGGAAGGCATAGTTACGCAGACGACGTTCTCTTTCCCAACGGCGTCGACAGCTATAACCGCCGTGAGGGTTGAATCTATACCGCCGCTCAGTCCCAGAACAGCTTTTTGAAATCCGTTTTTGATTATATAGTCGCGTGTTCCGGTAACGAGGGCTTTATAGAGTTCCTCGTTATGGTCAAGACGTTTAGCCACATGAGCTTTGATCTTCTTTCGGGATTTGGAACGCGGGATTTTCGGAAGATTAATCGATTCGAGGTAGATTTTTTTGTCGTTAGACAGAACAGATGTTTTTTTGTTCTTCTTTTTCTTCTTTGGACTTATTTCCACGTCGGCTATGACAAGATCTTCTTCAAAAGGTCTGGCGCGGGCTACTGTTCTGCCGTCCGGGTCCGCGATCAAGCTCGTTCCGTCAAATACGAGCTCATCCTGACCGCCGACTGTGTTCACGAAGCAAAGAAGGGCGCCGGCGTTCTTTGCTCTTCTGCGCAAGAGTTTTTCCCTTTCCCGGCATTTGTTCTCTGTATACGGCGAGGCGGAAATGTTTATTATAATATTAGCGGAAAGTTCCTTTGATTCGATAAATGCGGGTCCGCCTTCTACCCAGATATCCTCGCAGATAGTCAGCCCGATATTCAGTCTTCCCGCGCTGGCCACAACTGCTTTATTCCCCGGGGAAAAATATCTCTTTTCATCGAAGACGCCGTAATTCGGAAGGTTTATCTTCCTGTATCGGGCGGCTATTTTCCCATTCAGCAGGATATAGGCGCAATTATACAGTTTTTTATCTCCGCGTGAACCTGAAAGTTCAGGCGCGCCGACAATAAGCGCTATTTCTTCAGAGTAAGCGGCGGCCTTACTCAAATACTTTTTGCATTCCCTGATGAAATGCTGTTTGAAGAGGAGGTCTTCAGGGGGGAACCCGCAAACGCACAGTTCCGGAAAAACGATTATTTGAGCGCCGGAACCCCGGGCTTTTTCTGTCATTTCCCTTATTTTCTCAAGATTGCCGGGAAAATCACCCACCGTGGGATTGATCTGCCCCATAGCTACGCGAATTTCATTTTTATTCAATTTACATGCCTTTCATCTAAACTTTCCTTACGTTATATTAGCAGTGAATAACGAAACTGAAAAGCTAAAATATTTACAAAAAATTGAAAAGGGATTAAATCTAAATTCCCAGAAAGTTCTATATGGAAAACGGCGCAGTCTTAAAGTACAGATATTTGGCCAGTTCCATTCCTTCATAACCTTCCTCGTTGATGACATGAGTTTTTCCAAGTATCTTTGCCTTCTCGCATTTCCTTATTAATCATTAATTTTCTATCAATGTTTTTATTACTTTAAAGTAATTTTCACCGAGGATCTTTTCTTCAGTATAATTATTTTGAAATGTTTTTTGAGCATTAAAGCAAAGTTTCTCATATAATTCTTTATCTAAAATTGATAACAATTTATCTAGAATTTGATTTGAAGAATTAGGCTTAACTAAAAATCCATTATTCAGGTCTTGTACTATCTCCGGTATCGCCTTCCACTTTGTGGCAAGAACAGGAGTGCCAGTGCTAAATGCTTCTAATATTACTGCAGGATACCCTTCACCTGGATGAAATGTTGGTAGGAGCAAGATGTCATATTGACTGATAATTTTACAAACTTCATCATGGCGTGCAATTCCCTTATACTTGGCATTATCTATATTGGCAATTTCCCTCAAAAATTTATTTTGATCTCTTGATAAAATAGGCCCGTAAAAATCACAATTAACATTACCGGCAGATTTTAACATATCTATAACATCAAAGAGACCTTTTTCAGCTTTTAACTGAGCAATAAAAACGCATTTTATATTAGATTTATTTATCTTATTTATAGTAAAAGGCTCTTTCTTCACGCTTGCTATAAAATTTGGCAAATGATGAATTTTATTTTTGGGGAATTTCAATTTATTTATAAAATAATAACATAAAAATTTAGTTTCAGGAGTAATAATATCAACAAATTTAATAATTCTAATTGCTATATTCTTATATATTCTCGGTAATTTTTCAAATTTATCATTAAATGTTCCTCCAAACATTTTAATAGTAATGGGTTTTTTAAATAGTTTAGCTATCAAGATTATTAATAATCCTGCAGTATAAATAAACCTAGAATTCCCCCATAATATTACCAGATCAACGTTATTAATTTTTTTAAGCATAGAAAACATTATGTTTATGACTTTTATAAAATCTTTTAACCCCAGGATTCTATTGGTTAGTTTAATTTCTGTTTTTTGTGAAGTATTTATTATCGTTTTTTCATAGTCATTTTTCTCCCAATATTTACTATGAACCAATCTATTAAATGAAACAGTATCTCCTCCAACTGGCGGAGGTAATGGTCCTATCAATAATACTTTAGCCATATGCTTTTCCCCCGGGAGTAGATGCTTTGCTGAATTAATGTCTCAAATCTTAAATTCTTCAAGGCTGACGGTACTCACCCGTTATTTTTTAAACTGATTCACTAAATTCTTTAATAAATTTCATTTTTTTGCCTATTTCAAAATCGAATTCTTTAGGATAAAAAGGCTCAAAGCCATTGCCCGGAGTATTTGTAAGTTCACCAAAATATACCGCGTTTGGTAATATGTACAAATCAACACGAATAAAATCAAAATCTTGAGATAATTTCTCGGCAATACTAACGGCATCATCAAATAGTTTTGGCTTAGGTATGTTATGACCTTGGTCATACATAAGTGCGGCATCAATACGGACGAAATTTTTATCATATAAATTCCTTTTATGTTCTTGAAATCTATTTAAATCTACTTGCACTAACTCAACCTTTCCATTAATACAAAAAAATTTATAATCTGGGGGTACTCCTGAATCAAAATATAAAAATTCTTCAATGATCAACTTCTTTTCCAATTTGTTATATACCCACTGTCTGGTTAGCAAAGCATAATCGGTCTCTTTCCATTTTTCTGTTATTGTAAAAATCTCATTAAAAGTATGTTTATTTTTATCAACCAACAAAACCATTCCAGAACCATGATTTGCTTTAATAACAAACTCATTAGGCATTTGGTCATAAATATCGCGGGATATGGAGAACCCTGACCACAGTATATCTATCAAGCTACATTGGTCACTCTTTTGTTTAACATATTCTCTAACTTTCAGTCTATCGGTCACAAATTTTCTTAATTTATTTTTTGAATGCAACTTTATAAAATTAATTTTTTCATTCAGGCTGACGGGGTTTTTAAAGTTAGGGTAATATCTAACCTTAAACAAAAAGAGCACTTTATTAAAAAGATCGTCTGGGATTACTCTTAGAATTTTTAAAAAAAGATATTTTATTTTCAAAATCAACTCCATTAATATTGAATTATGTAAAGCAAATTATATTAATATACAAGTTTATAATCGTGGGGGTCTTCTTTTTTTATGCGCGAGACGAAATATAAGGATAAATATATTGGGAAGAAATTATTTGCCACTAAATCTCCGCTTGTTTGGGCAAATAAAAAGAATAAAACAACAGCAAAAAATATCCATGTTTTTTGTTGTTTGATGGTTGACCCGACCGCGTAGAAAATGGGTATAAAATAAATTATCATCCCCAGTAAGCCGACTTCATAGAGAAGCTCCAATAGTATATTATGCGGATACCAGCGGGTGTTATATCCAAAGGAAACAATTTGACTTATAGATGCCGGGCCGTTTCCGAAAAGGTATTTCCCGGAAGCGGCCATCTTTTTTATTGTAAGTTTATAACCGGCTAAACGAAATCCAATCGACGCGCTCTCGAGGCTGAACCTTCCGATAATGGCTTTTTGATTGAAAATCGCGAAAACAGCGATCCCCGCGCAAACGATCAGTATAATTAAAAACATTGTTTTAACTATGTGCACTTTTGCTTCTCTGCTGTCCCCCGTTTGCTGGAATCTATAGATTATTGCTATTGGGATGGTAAAAAATAAAACTACTTTAGACCCCGGTAAAATCATTGTGATAAAAATAAATAAAATAATAAATAGCCCTACTATCCCTTTCCCGGGATATATGTCTTTGGAATTCGAAATCAGAAACCCAATACTCATAAACCGCGCTAACCAAATTGTATTAATTTCTCCTAGAGAATAACGTTCAAAAAAAGTACCGCCCACTACGGCTTTATAATTCGGGATAAAAATTATTAAAAGCCATAATCCTAATATTAATGTGACGGATAGAATAAAATGTTTTATAAATTTTGTTTCACCGGTTTTTACTCTTCCAAAAAGAAGAATGAGTATTGACGGTAGATAAACCTGTAAAAAATACATTAATAATTTCCAATTGAAATAGGAATACCCGGCAGCGGGGGACAGAAAATAGCCGCAAGCGAGATAATAGATTCCAAACAGTGTAAAGAAAAGAATGAGCACGGAATTCTTTGAATTTACAGCCAGCCTGTTTTTTTGCAAGACAAACAGGAATATGATTAAAGAGTAGAGAATATATACGCTTAAAGTCTTTCCATGGCTTAATCCTACGGCGGATAACAAGAAACCCGCATAGGTGCTGATTAATAGCAGCCCAATATAGTATTTGTTTTTTACTCCCCGGTATGCGGAATATAAAAAGAATACCAGAAAAACAATGATCATAGAAATCGTCAATTAATAACCTCTGGAGACAGTTGGATAAAACGCCCTGAATAAATATTGTTACAGATACTTTTCATGTAACAATACACCCGCGATAATTAAAAAGGAAGAAATCACGAGTGATAATAGTGTAATAATTTTTCTCTTCGGAGAGCACCTTTTTTCGGGCCTAATCGCTTTATCCAAAATTTGAACGGTTTCCACATCCTTTTTCTCTTGTATCTTTGCTTTTTCATATTGAGGGGCCAAATATTCTAATAGTTTTGTAAAATAAATAACTTTTCTTTGGAGTTGTGAATATTCCTTTTTAATTTTCGGAACATTTCCCAAATTGATAAAAAGAGAATCCAGATTTGAATAATCAAAAAATTCATTATATTTATTTTTTATTGATTTCAGAGCAATTTCCGAGTTTATCAAAAGCTGGTTGCTAGGGTTTAAACTTGTTTTCATGACATCAATTCGCGCTTCTTTTTCCATAATATCAGCTTTCATGTCGGCTGCTTTTTTAACTTCAACGATTAATTGTTCTTCCAGGCTTTTTATTCCGTATTTTTTCATGAAATCACAAACTCTGGCTTCATAATAAAGCAAACTGTCATTAACAATCCGCAGCCTTTGTTGCAGAAATTTCCTGTTACTCTTTGCCTTTTGAGTTGATAAATTTATATTTATACTGTCCGCGCAATAAATCGCGTAATTGGCCATCTTCGCGACCAGATCCTGTTCTTTGTCTTTAATGGAAAACGAAATTTGCATCTCGTCTTCAACGGAGACGGTGATATTGTTTCTCAAAGCGGCGTAAGTCTGCTGTTTGTTCTCCAAGTCATAACGTTTTTGATAATTGTACTTATTGTTCATCGCCTCGAGCAACGATCTGCTTTTCATAATTGCCAATAGCTTTACTTGATTCTGATCGCCGCCGAATCTTCCCAGAAATCCGAAAGTCGGCAGATCAGTTCCCAAATTACTCAAGACTGAACTATTTTTCTCTGGAGGCATGATAACGGCGGTTGCTCTGTACCATTTTGGCAACACCATAGTTATGCCGGCAGTTACAATTGAAATAGCCAGCACCGAAATTATTATAAATTTTTTATGTTTCCAGATTATATTCAAATAATCAATAAGGGCGATTTCTTTTTCCATCATAATAGTTTCTTTCTTTTATCCCGGATAATTTAAGACCGCACAGTATTATTTTCTTAATTAGAGGTAATAATACAAAAATTTTCAACAATATTCAAATATAGTGTAAAGAGACGGAGCATTTTTTTGCGGGACCGCCCTATTTTTATCTTCCCGGTTCGAGGAAAAATAACGGCCGGGATGTCCGGGAAGTTAACTCGGCGGAATCCGTTCAGCTTCATAGAAAAGAGGAAAGTTCAAATAAATAACGTTTTGACTCATAATTATTGTTAATCTATACTATTGCAAACATTCCAAAACGAAACGCCGCGGCGGTAAGGTAATGAAATTATGAACGTTGTGCAAAGAATAGCAAGAAACGCGGGCATGCTGCTTGTTTCAAGGATAGTAAGTCGTGTGTTGGCTTTCTTTTATATAATGTACGTTGCTCGCTATTTGGGGGCGGAAGGATTCGGGATTTTATCATTCGCTCTTGCTTTTACCGGCATGTTCGGAATTATTTCTGATTTGGGGTTAAGCAGGTTAATTGTACGGGAAGTTTCGAGGGACAGGTTCCTCGCGAGTAAATATCTGAATAATATTATTGTAATGAACTGCATTTTGGCGGTAACAACTTTCGGATTGATTGCTTTAACGATCAATCTGCTGGATTACCCCGCGCAGACGGTAAATGTTGTTTATTTGATAGCCCTATCTGTTATTTTAAATGCCTTCTCCCGTATTTTTTATTCAATATTCCAGGCTTATGAAAAGATGGAATATCAGGCGATTGGCTATGTTTTGGGGGATTTTTTAAAACTCCCTATTGCTCTGTTTGCTATAAAACAGGGGTTTGGCATCGAAGTATTTGCTTCAATTTACTTGTTTGTTAACGCGGTTGTTTTGGCGTACAGCTTCACTGTTTTAATATGGCATTTTGTCAAACCGAAATTTGCCGTCGATTTAGCTTTTTGGAAGCCTATGCTTAAAGAAGCAATTCCATTCGGGCTGAGCGGAATTTTTATTACCGTTTATTACTGGATAGATTCAATTATGCTCTCTCTAATGGAAGGAAACGAAATAGTAGGTTGGTATAATGCGGCCTATAGATTAATCGTTGTTCTGCTATTTATCCCCGTTGCCCTTAATACTACAGTTTTCCCGGCCATGTCAAAATTTTATGTTTCTTCACGGCACTCCCTGTCTTTGATATTTAGGAAATACTTTAAGTTTATGCTGATAATCAGTATCCCGATGGGGGTGGGGGTTACGCTTCTGGCAGACAGGGGGATACTGCTGATATTCGGCGAAGGGTATACGCAGTCGATAATCGCACTTAAGATACTTATATGGGCGCCGGTTTTTATCTTTATTAACGCTGCTTTTGTAAGATTATTTGAATCTATAAACAGGCAGATGATTGTAACAAAAATAACGGGCGTTTGTATGATAGAAAATGTTGTTCTCAATTTGTTGATAATTCCGCGGTTTAGTTATATTGGCGCAAGTATTACGACAGTTATAACGGAGTTGACTATAGTTGTTCTTCTTGTAATTTTTGCTTACAGAGTCGGATATGGTTTTAAAAGAGGGGAGTTTCTGGCAGCTGTATCCAGAGTAGCTGTTTCCAGTTTAATAATGGGAGTTTTTATTTGGAAATTAAGGGATTTGAATCTGTTAATATTAGTATTAATATCATCGTTGTTATATACCAGCATATTATTTATAGTTGGCGGGATTGATAAGGATGATATTAAAATATTTAAAAAGGTGACAGGTAAAACTTGTGAATAGCCGAAAATTCTCATCACGGTTCATTAAACATAAAATAATAAAACCGTTATATAAAAGAGTTTTTCAAACTTCCTTTGATTGTTTGAGAAGAGAGCTTTTAAATTGCGGTTCAGTTTTAGATCTGGGCTGTGGTTTTAACTCTCCGGTTAAGAGGTGCGGAGTCCCCTTTTCAGTTGGTGTTGATTTGTTCGATTCGTACCTGCGGGAAAGCAGTGATAAAAGGCATCACAGCCAATATGTAAAAGCGGATATCAGGAAAGTGGAATTTCAGCCGAAGGCTTTTGATGCTGTTATCATACTGGAGGTTTTAGAACACTTAACGAAGGATGACGGACAAAAACTGCTCGAGAAAGCGGAAACATGGGCCTGTAAAAAAATAATAATTTCAACACCGAACGGGTATTTGAGCCAGAACGGTTATCATAGTAACCCTCTCCAAAAACATATTTCCGGCTGGACTACAAAAGAGCTGGAAGAACTTGATTTTAAAGTATACGGAATGAAGGGCTGGAAAAAACTGAGGGGGTATAAGGGGGAAATAGTAAATAAGCCGGCTTTTCTCTGGGAGAGATTTTCAGATATTACTCAAAAGATAACCTGTCGTTATCCGGGAAAGGCATTCCAATTATTCGCGGTAAAAAATGTAATGAAAAAAAATAAAGATAGCTAAGCCTGAACTAATAGTTATATACAATTTTACGCGCGGCAAGAACCGATCATTCTTGGCTTTTGCCGGACCCGAGGTCTTTGTATTTAATATATTTTACTTTTCGCTGTACGGCTGAGGGAAACCGGGGTTTGCGCGAAGGGGATTCAATGAACGTTTTTGTGGCACGTAAAGGGGAGTCGGTAAACATTGTGGAATCACAGATGATACCGGTAATTAATAGATTAAATGAATTAAATCTGAATACAAAATTGGCGGTACATAGCTATGATAAAAATAAGTATAGGCCATCCGGTGATATTATTGTCTATAAAAATATCATCGCCCTTTCCCGAATGGATGATATAGATTATTTCTATATCAGAACAGTATTTGAATTTCTGAAATTATTTTGCTTTAGATGGATTTTCAACAGGGGTTTCAAATTGCTGTTTGATTTCAGGGCGCTTGTTTCCGAAGAGAGTTTTTTACTGCACAAATCACGAATCAGAAAAGCCGTGTTGGCTCAAATTGAAAAATTTATCTATTTAAAAGCGGACAGAGTTCATGCCGTGTCACATGTTTTGCGGAAACATCTTAATAGTAAGTACGGCATAAGAGAAGTTAAAGTAATACCTTGTTGTACAAGCAAGAATTACTTAAAAGATATAAAAAAGAGTGATGAAATCAAATTTGTGTATGTCGGAGGAATGTCAAAATGGCAACGCTTTGACGCTATCCTCGATGTTTTTAAAGGGATATCAGAGGACATGAAAAACACATCCTTGACTGTAATTACGACAAGAAAAGAACACGCGGAAAGACTATTGAAAGATAAAAAGATCGCCTCAGCTGAAGTTAAATCTTTATCCCACGCAGAGGTGATTGAAGACCTGCGGAAATATGATTTCGGTTTTCTCCTTAGAGATAACATCTTGCTTAATAATGTAGCTTCTCCGATAAAATTTATTGAATATATTTCACAGGGGCTGATTCCAATAATTAGCATAGGCGTAGGCGATTATTCAGAATTGGTGAATTCTAATAGTATTGGCGCGGTCCTAAATTTAAAAAACAAAAAGCTCGATACCGAATTATTGAACACGTTAATTCATGATCAGCAGATACATAAAAAACTATACGAATTGTCCGGGGAATTTCTGTGGGAGGAAAATATAAACAAGGACTTTTTCCAATAAGTTAACTTGTTGATATAAATAATGTTCAGTTTTTAAAAACCCAAACTTTGAAACATATTTTCCAAAGGCTTTTAGCATATATCCTCTTAGTTTCTTTCCGTGTCAGAAGGAATTCCGCCCCGTTCTTCAGAAAACGAATGAAAACGGTAACGCTAACGGCCGGCTTTATGGAATTGATAAGAACGCTATTCCAATATTTATATAAGAATTGAAAATTAGCTCTATATAACTGAACCAAGGCTTTTTCCCGCGTGCTGCTCTGCCCGTGTTTGTGGATTATTTTTAAATCGGGGATATATGCCAAGTTAAAACCGCTTTTGACGGCCCGATAAGAAAAATCCATATCTTCACTATAGAAAAAGAATCTCTCGTCAAAAACCCCGAGTTTCCTGATAACTCCCTTTTTAATTAACATTGCCGCCCCGCTGATATAGTAATTGTTAAAGATCAGGTTGCCGCTGATTTTATTTAAATCAGGATTGCGGGTTAAGCGGAACAGCCATAAAAGAAAATTCGCGGGTGTTTTTATCGGGACTATAGATTGCTGAACGCTTTGATCATTGTTTAAGAGTTTCGGCGCGGCGATTCCTATGGTTTTATTTTGTTCACTGATTTTAATCAATTTACTTAATACGGGCTCGGTAAATACCGTGTCGTTATTTAAAATAAAGATATAGTCACTGCCGTTTTTAAGGGCGTATTTTATACCGGGGTTATTTCCGGCGGCAAACCCCAGATTTTTATTATTACGCATAAAAACACACTGAGAAAATTCTTCTTGGAGTTTTTGAAAGGAGTTATCGTTCGAATCATTGTCTATAACAACGATTTCTTTATGGGGATAGTTTTCCTTTTTTAACAAAGATTCAAGGCATATTTTAGTATCTTTATAATTGTTCCAGGTCAGAATTATTATGGATACTTTTGGATAATTCATTATCATATTTCGTTAAAAATTTAATAACAGTGAATTTTATCTTTTAAGAAATAGATAAATTGATTCAGTTCCATTGATTGATTAAGAAACAAGTATTTAGCAAATTCAATTTGAAAGCAAGTCATTTCCGGCGGGGCAGGGCTGTAAGGTTTTATTAACTCGCACGGTGAATCCGGAGCGATGATCTGTTACACGGGAGGCCGCGATATTGTTATTTGAGTTCAAAGAGATCCTCCATCGAGTACAAACCGGGCGGCTTCGAGACAATATACTTCACGGCTGAGAGGGTGCCGCTGACAAAGGCGCGCCTTGAATGAGCGCGGTGCGTGATTTCAAATCTCTCCCCCGGGCCGGAAAATATAACGCTGTGCTCGCCGGTTACATCACCTCCTCTGAGAGAATGTATGCCGATTTCATTTTTGTTTCTGGGGCCGGCTTCTCCTTCCCTTCCGTAAACCAGACGGGATCCCTTTCTGATTTTTTTCAGCTTTTCCGCGATATTCGCCGCTGTTCCGCTCGGGGCGTCCTTCTTTCTGTTATGATGGATTTCGGTGATCTCAATATCGAAGCCGCTCAGTGAACGGGCGGCCTGGGCGGCCAGCCGTAACATGAGATTTATTCCGGATGACATGTTTGGGCTTAAGAGAACCGGTATATTATCCGAGGCCTTTTCTATCTGTTCCCTCTGGCTCAAAGTAAACCCTGTTGTGCCTATTACGATCGGCTTACCGGCGAGCAGGCAGGCTTCAGTGTGGACAAGCGCCGCAGAGGGGGCCGTAAAATCGATCACCGCGTCTGTGTTTGAAATAATATCCTCGAGCGATGAAGTGACTGAAATGCCGCCAAGCTTCTTTCCCAGGCCGGGGTGGCCGGGGGCTTCAACGGCGCCTGAAAGCTTAAATTCTCTGCTCGCGGTTAGTTCTCCTGTGATTTCAGCGCCCATCTTGCCAAGTGCGCCGCAAATTATTGTATTTATCAATTTCGATTACCTCCGTTAATATTTAATATTTTGATTATTTTCCGAGCAGCCCGAAATCAGTTAATACCTCTCTTAATTTTATTCTATTTTCCTCGCGCAATCCTACCAGAGGCAGCCTTGGGCCGCCTATTTCCTTTCCGATCATATTCATAGCTTCTTTTACGGGAACTGGATTTGTCTCAAGGAACATCGCCTGGCAGAGAGGCAGAAGTTTGAGGTGAAGTTCAGTTGCTTCAGCCTGATTCCCCTCATTGAAGAGAGAGATCAGTTTGAGCATAAGCCCGGGGATAATATTGCCGACGACACTTACGACTCCTCTGCCTCCGGCGGAAAGTACAGGCAATGTTATTGCGTCGTCACCCGAAAGAAGATCTATCCTTTCGCCGCAGCGGGCAATGATTTCCGAGACCTGTTCCACATCGCCGCTTGCCTCCTTGACGGCAACAATATTTTCATGATCGCATAGACGTTCCACGGTGACGGGGTCTATGTTGACTCCGGTTCTGCCGGGAACATTGTATAACATCAGGGGTAATCCGCCCTCGTCTGCGAGTTTTCTGAAATGAGCGTATAACCCCTCCTGTGTTGGTTTGTTGTAATAGGGAGACGCGGTCATGGCGGCGTCCGCTCCTAGAGAACGGGCTCTTCTGATATTCTCTATAGAGCCTTCAGTGGAATTCGTGCCGCATCCTGCTACTACTTTCATCCTTCCCGATGAGTGCTTCACTGCAATTTTGATCATTCTGTCCTGCTCATCTCTCGAGAGAGCCGGGCTTTCACTCGTCGTGGCGCAAGGAACCAGGCCGTCTGTTCCCGCGGAGGAGTGGAATTTAACCAGCTCCGCGAGCTTCTCTTCGTTTAGAGAGCCGTTATCTTTAAATGGAGTGACAAGAGCTATATACAATCCTTTAAGCATTGTGTATCCCTCCAATTTCATGCTTTCGGGTTGAGCGATTATTATCTGGAGAAGCATTTTGTTTAGTTTTCAAGCTACAAGACGTGATGATTCTATGCTCGAAAAGCAGAGGTGTCAAGGAGATTAGAAGCCGGGAGTTTCCCCTACAGCAGAATTACTCAGAAAAAAAGAAAAAAGCCCTTGCATAATTATAATATTATTGTATTATAATATTATAATATGATAATTAACTTTGCGGAAGATAAGGCATGATTGAATTATTAAGTGACGAAGAAGTTAAGGAATTTACCGAGGTTTTAAAGATCCTGTCAAACCCGGCCCGCCTGAAACTCTTGAATTTACTCAGCAGGGGTGAGTTTACGGTTTCAGAGCTCTGCGAGGAAACTAATCTTAAACAATCTCTGGTTTCACAGCAGCTTAAAAATTTGCGTTTGAATAATATTGTTGACAGAAGAAAGGAGGCGCCGCGAGTATATTATAAACTGAAGGAAGAGAGAATCATAAAATTTATGAAGTGTATTAAAAAATGTGGAAAGTAAGATAGAATGTTTTAATTTTATTTAAGGAGGTATAAGATGAGCGACAAGATTCTGGATGTGTCGAATGAGAATTTTCAATCAGAGGTAGTTGATTCAGATATTCCGGTACTCGTTGATTTCTGGGCACCGTGGTGCGGGCCCTGCAAGATGGTTGCTCCCGTAATGGAAGAACTTGTTGGAGAATACGAAGGCAAGGTGAAATTTGTTAAGGTAAACACGGAACAGGCCCGTGATGTAGCCGCAAAATATGGAATTATGAGCATACCGAACCTGAAGATCTTTAAGGACGGGGAAGTTGTCGATTCGATGGCAGGCGCGGCGCCTAAGGAGTACTTGATGGAATTTATCAACAAAGCTCTGGGTATTTAAGAAGAAGTGTGAAAATTTTCAGCGAGGCGGCAGCAGCTTGGATTCTACCTATGTGCTGCCGCCTTTATTGTTGTCTGTTTTATGTGATATAAAAATGATGCCTTTGCAAAAACTTTCTCTCTGATTTATAATTGCCTTTAGATTATCAGAGCTGTAGAACTCCGGATTGAAGAGCTGTCCGGAAAATCTATCCCGGCTTGGTCACCGGAGGTACTAAGGGGGGCAAATTGATAGAACTTCCCTTTCTCACAGGAGAACGCGGCAGAGGTCCTTTTCTTGTTATTCTTTTTTTTGTAAGTATATCCGTTATAACGTTGTGGGGTATCTGGATAGGCTCTCTTTCTCCCAGCGAAGAAGCCGTCGCCGCTGAAATAGCAAAAGAAGTTCTTGAAACCGGCGACCTGCGGGTTATGCACTTTGATTCTGAACCTGTTTATGATGTCCCTCCTCTGCCCGCGGTGTTCGCGGCGGTTTTTATCAAGGTTCTGGGAACAAACGAAATTGCCGCGCGCCTGCCTTTTGTTCTATTTTCAATTGCGATTCTTTATCTTATTTTTATAGCGGGGGGCGCCGAGCGAGGCGAGAGTAGTAATTCCGAAGAGTGGATAACAGGCAGGCACGCGCTGGGACTGCTTTCCGCTGTAATTCTGGCGGCAAACCCCGTATTTGCTAAATATTCTCCTCACATCAACTTTAATATTCCTTTCGCCATGTTTACAACTCTTTCGCTGACGGGGTGGCTGTTGTTACCCCGGAAGAGGAGGCAAGGTTTGTTACTATGGGGTCTTGGTATCGCGGGGGGAATGCTGAGCGCCGGAACAGCGGGAGTTTTTCCAATAGCCGCGGGAGTGGCGGCGGCATCATTTGACAGTGAAAGAAGGGGGTTTCTGAAAAGTCTGAAATTCTGGTTAACAACAGCTGTCTTCGCGGCCATTGGAAGTATCTGGGTTTTCCCGGCCATATTAAAGTCGGGCTCAGCTGTCTCTTTTGACTTTCTCGTCTGGTTTGGTTTTGGCGATTTTGCGGGATTTTCAAACGTATTAAACAGGATTCTCGAACACGGGGGAAAACTATGGTTGGGATTTCTTCCCTGGTCGATTCCGGCTGCGGCCGCGGCGGTAAGAATCCTGTTTGCACATAAAAAAAAGAATAGCTATCGGGGAGTTTCAGGAACCGATTTGAGCCTCTTCGTTTTTGCCGTTGTTTTATTTGTTTTTATTGTTCTTGTAAAGCCCTCTCAATCCGGTGCTTTTCTTCCCCTTATCCCGGTCCTCTCGGTACTCTCCGCGAGGGAAATGGCCAGATGGCTCAGAAGCCTTGAAAGACTCTGGTCCTTTAATCAAGTCATGGTAGGAGTGTTGTGTTTACTTATGCTCCTTCTCTTTATTACCCCGCTTAGTTTCCATAGAAGGGAGACAGATTCGGTTAAGATCATATCCGAGGCCAAAGAGAAACTGATGGAGAAGAGCAGCCCCGTGTACAGTTACAGAATGGATATTAATAGATATCAGAAAGCAATGTTTCTCTTTTACGGTGGATGGTCGCCAAAAGGGAAATACACGAACCCGGGGGAAATATTACGGATCGCAAAGAAAGACCCCGGCGCGGCATTTGTCTCAACACCTGAGAGGTTGCATGATTTTGATGAAACAGAGTTAAAGGGCAAGATCAATATAATTTATCCGGCAAGAGATATGGTTCTTTTTTCGCTTCCGTCAGCTCGAGAGATGATGTTAGAGTAGCCCCATGGAAGCAGGCAGTAAGCCGAATTCTCCGCGAACAGTTTGTCTGAGCGGCGCGCGTAAGCTCAGAGCAGGCGATTACACGGTAAACTTACGCGAGGAGGAAAGTGAAATGAAAACGCGAACCGCAGCAGCAGTTTTATTAACGGTGATGGTTATCTGCGGATGTGAAAGAGGTGTGGACAGGGAGCAGACCGGGTTGGTCAAACTGAATGAAGAAACTTACGCTTATATAGCGGAGAGCCCTTCGTTTGAGAATGGTCTCGGTGCTAACGCTGGTTTTGTAGTTGGAGAGGAAGGCGTTCTTGTTGTTGATTCGAGGTATACACCAGAACTTGCCGGCGAGTTGCTCCGGTCAATTAGAACTGTCACAGACCTCCCGGTTAAATACCTGGTGAATACTCATTATCACCCTGTCAATGTCTGGGGAAACTCGGTTTTCAGGGAAGAGGGCGCGGTTATAATCGCGCGCCCCGAAACAAAGCGCGACATTAAAAAATATTCTCCCATGTATAAGAATTACTACATGAAAAAGACCCCGAAAAAATATAAAGAGCTTCAGGATATTGAAATTGTTCCTCCGGATTCTGTCATGGGGAAAAGATTGTCGCTGGATTTGGGGGGGACGGCGGTTACCCTGGATTATTTCGGCCCGGCTCACACGGAAGGGGATTGTATCGTCTCGGTCGGGGAAGGCGAAATAATATTTACGGGCGGAATTCTCAGTAAAGGTTATCACCCAAACCTCGCGGATCCAAACGCCGATTATGATAATTGGTTAACTGTGCTTGAAAAGCTAATAGGAATGAATCCCGCCTACCTTGTTCCCGGCGAAGGTAAAGTATGTTTGACAGATGATATAGAACCCCAGAGGGAGTATATCACCTCTCTGAGGAATATGTGCAGAGAAAAAATAAGAAGGGGGGTTCCGGTAGAGGCCGCGGTATCTTCAATAACCGCGGAAGGGGTAATTCAGGGCTCAGAAGATTATCATCAGGAAAATATTCTATCTTTCAATATTCGTTCTCTCTTTCGGAAGGAGGCTTTTTCTACGATTAATCCTGATTTTAAATTCGTTCTCCCTTCTGATTTTCGTGTTGGCGGAGGGGGCGGAAATAGAAAGGCGGGCAGTATCTACTGGATGAAGGCAACGGGAAAGAAATATGAGGAGATCGAAGTTCAGTGGCAGCCGACAGCTCGCAGGCAGATAATAATGCCGGATATTTACGATCTGGCCGGCAATTTTGAGTGCACTGCCGGGCATAGAGAGCTTAAAATAAAGGGAAAAAAAGAAGTTCTTATTGGAGCAAAGCCGGTTAAAGCTGTTCATGGAGCCTGGTTTCAAAAGACAAAAACAGTAAGCCTAAGAGGGATGTGGACGTTGACGGCAGTTATTGAAAACGGCAAATTATATACTATTCTCTGCGCCGCGACCGCCGGAGGAAAACAAGAGATAGAGAAAGAAAGTATAAGAGATCTTGAAGAGATAGTATCTACATTTCTGACGATTTCTGAAGAACGGGCAAGCCGGAACTGATAAGATTATATAAAAACCGCCGCTTACGCGCCGTATTTTTTGAGCATCCCCGCGTTGGCAAGAGCCAGCCTCATAATTGAAACAGCCGGGAAGATACCAAGACTTCCCCTGTCGCATTCAGCCTCGCTGAAACCTTCTGCGTTATCCCTTCCGCACGCTTTTGATCTTATCAGGAAAGGAACGGGATGCCACGAGTGACTTTTAAGGGCGCAAGGTGTTGAATGATCTCCCGTTACAATTAGCACATCAGGGTTGAGGTCGAGAATGGCGGGCAGGTTGGAATCGACATCTTCGATCACCTCTTTTTTCTTCCGGAGATTTCCGTCTTCTCCATAAGAGTCAGTTTTTTTGATGTGTATGAAGAAAAAGTTGTATCGGTCATTGTAAATAGAACGAAGGGTTTCAAATTCCTCTGCCGGACTGAATCCTGTGTCTACCAGCTTCATTCCGCACAATTTGGCGACGCCCCGGTATAGCGGGTAGGCGGCTATGGCGACGGGGTTGAGGTTGTATTTGTCCTGAAAGGGAACTATGTCGGGCTTTCGGGATATCCCCCTCATAAGAACAGTATTTGCCCTTTCTTCGTCAGAGAGAAGTTCGTTGGCGCGCCGGATTAATTTTTTGATTATTTCGGCTGTGTGTTCTGCCTTATCGGAGAGAGGTTTTGGCGGATAAGGCTTTTTGCCTGTAAGCTGAGGGTCGGTTTCTTCTATGTCCGGATCAAGATCTTTGCCTCTTAAAACAACGCCGAATCTGTATTCCCGGACAGGCATTATGATAATTTCCACACCGTCAATCTCTTTTATATTATTGTTCAGTTTGTCACAGATCCGAACGCCTTCATCATGAGGTATGCGCCCCGCCCGTCTGTCTGTTATTATCCCTTCACCGCTCATTGTGGCAAAGTTTCCCCTGATTGCCACGTCGCTTTTCTCGAGGTCAAAATCAACACCGGTAACTTCCACGGCGCCCCTGCCCACTGAGTTTTCCGGGGATAAAGGGTCGTAGCCGAAGAGGGCAAAATGAGCGGGTCCGCTTCCCGGTGTTATTCCAATTGACACAGGCAGGCTGCGGCCGCAAGCTCCCTCAGCTGCGAGTCTGTCCAGGTTGGGAGTATCGGCGGCTTCAAGGGCCGTAGCTTCGAACTGGCCGTTTCTTATTCCGCCGAGTCCGTCTAGAATCAGCATCACTATTTTCGCGTCCGAGGGTCTGAGCAGATCATGAATCATAACAGTTTCCTTTTTAAAAATAATAGATTTGGTTTTGTAAGTTACCGAATATCCGATTATCCAGATTAAACTGACTTGCGCCTGTTGTCAAGCACCACTGTTTGGTGGAGTACCCCCAATTTTTATAACCTATAAGGACCGGATAGATCTGCCCGGGCTGAGTATTATTACACGGAAGAACAGCAGACAATCCTGAACCGATCTTTTAGGATCAATTGCTGAGGGCTTTAAATTCACCGAGCATCCATTTTCGGGCAAGCAGTAATCCGATCGGGCTTATAACGGCAATAGACCCGTAGATTAACCACATGAAACCCGTACTCATTTCAGCGGGAGAGGTATCCAGGGGGCAATACTGTACAAGGAACCAGCCGGAGTAAAATCCGGTTACAACTTTTGTCAAAAACCAGGGGAATTGTCCTACTCCCATGTAGAGTCCGGTTTTGCCTTCCGGAGCAATTTCGGCAATCCATTGCAGGAAGCGTGGCTGCCACATAGCTTCACCTATGGTCATAAGCAATATGTATGTCAGAAAGAGGATCACATTCGGCCCGAAAGACAGCAGAAATGTCGGCAAAGCCATTACGAAAGTGCCGAGGATCATCATCTTGTAGATATTTGCCTTGGCGGTCAATCCCGCGACGAGAGGAGTTAAGAAGAAGATCAAAATGGGATTGAGATTGGTAAAAACTTCGAAGTACTCAGAGACCACGGTTCCTTCGAACGCCCTGTCTAAATAATAGGGGAGCGTTAACCAGTTGTGGGCAAAGAGTGTCTGAACCGGAATGAGTATGAAAATAAAAAATGAAAAATACTTGTTTCTGAACGGGTGATAGGGGCGTCTTTTCAGAAAATCAGCCGCGGCAAGAACCGCCGTTAAAATAAAGAGTGTGAAAACTGTGTCAATTCTAACTTCCAGGCCGAAAAGCTTGAAAAGGAAGATTTTGTTGAATGAAAGTCCAAGCCCCGGACCTGAGATCAGAAATAGACCAATCGCGGCGGTTATATATACTATGAGAGGAATATTATTGATTTTTTCCTCTGGGCGCTCTTCACCTTTGCTTTCAGCTTCTTTCTCTTCTTCACCGGAGGATATTTCGTCATTTTCTCTGGCGATTCTTTTGACCGCGTTTTTATCCGTCTTCTTAGTAAGGATCAAAGCCGTGATTATCAACGCGAGAACTGTGAGAATAACGTATACCCAGAATACAGCCGTCAATCCGTTGGGAGGAAAGGCGGATTCGGATTTCTGTCTTGTAAAAGAGGAGAGAAATCCGGAGAAAAAAGCGCCGAGATTCATAAGTCCGTAAACTACAGCATATCCCATAGCCGCGGTTCTTTTATTTGTGTACCTTTTTACACCCGCGTAGGCCGCCGGCTGATATAGACCGTATCCTATAACCATGATCAAGAGGCCGCTGTTCATTACAAAAAACATCGGAGACCACAGCCCGGATCCGAGGTTGAGGGTGCCGGACAGAGCCACCATAGTCCTGCCGATGGCCATCGTAGCGAAAGCGAGAAGGAGTGATTTTCTGACTCCTATCTTATCCGTAAACCCCCCAAGCAGGAGCATCGCGAGAGTAATTCCGCCGGTTACAAAACTGTAGATCAAGCTCGCCTGGGTATCAAGAAGGGAGAGGTTTTCCGATGAAAATTTCCCTAAAATAGTTAATATTCCGAAATATACAAGCCCCTCAACGATGTAGGGAATATTGATACCCCAAAGGGCTTTGGGGGCTTTTAAGAAAGCTGTTAATGTTTCTTTAAGTTCACGGAAAGAGTCCTTGACGATTTTACCGAATGGTTTCCTGATCTTCTCTTCTGCTTCTGCCTGTTCTTTCATTCCGGCTCCTTGGAGAAAAGTAAATTCGACTGGTCTGATAAACAGCTGGCGTACTCTTCGATAAAGACTGAGCATAAAGTAGTGTTATTTCCCTGTATTATCAAGAGGTCTTTATAAATATTCCAACCTGATTTTTCCTGTGGGGAGAAAGTGTATTTGGCAGAGTACCTTTTTAGGGTTTATTATTACCAGCTGATGAAAGTATTGCCCGGCCCTTTTTGCTCATTAAGGCCGGAGTTGCCGCGGGCGAACAGAAATTCGTCCTGTAAGCTTCGAGCGGAGCTTGTAAAGTTGTGTAGAGTGTCACGGGTCTCGCCTAACTGTACGCATCTTATTCCTCGCGAGATAGTTTCTGCAGAAACGGATCAGTTGTTCCCCGTAGATGTACGGTTGGAACATCAGGCGGGAAGAATCAACTCTTTCCCTTTTGATCACGGCCCCGGAATATTCCCCGCGCTGTATACAGGGCGTTTATCGCCACGGGGAATCCCGCGTAGACTGACATCTGCAGAATCACTTCGACTACTTCCTGACGTGTAGCCCCGTTATTCAGAGCGGAGTGAATGTGTACCTTCAGCTGAGGCTCGGCGTTTCCCATCGCCGTTAGAGCTGAAATAGCTGCCAGTTCCCTGATTTTAAGATCCAGACCGGGACGCGAATAAATATCGCCGAAAGGATACTCTACTATATAACGTTCAATTTCGGGGATAATTTCTTTCAGATCGTCTACCGCTTTTTTGCCGCTCTTTCCGTCAACAGCGCGGAATTTTTCAAGTCCTCTTTTATATCTGCTGCTTTCCATGCTCCCTCCCGTATTTTAAGCGTTCTTAATTAGAACGACAGAGATAGTTACATATGTATTGCATATAAAGGCTATGCTGTAAACAATAAATCTTCGCCAGTTGATTTTAGGAAATGAAATGTATAATCCTCGGGGCTGGAGAGACAAGTATGAAACAAATACTCTTAGAATTTCGTAAATAAAAGGTATTAAGGCCCTGCCGGCAGTATAACGGGAGGGGAAAAAGGGAAAATTACCAATAACAACGGTGGTGAAAACGTGAAAAACAAGAAGAAAAGCGGGGGAAAGAAAAAGCTGTGGATAACCATAACGGTGGTTGTTGTCCTAGCAGCATCGGGATTTATAGTGAAGTTGATGAGCGGGGGAGAGGATACTCTCGGTCCCGTCGTAAAGGTTAAGCGAGGGGAAATAGTAGAAAAAGCGCTTGCGGTTGGTTCTATTGAACCGGACAGGGAAATTTCAGTTAAGTCGAAGGTGTCAGGGGTTGTTAAAGAGATATTCGTGGATCCGCCGGAGAGTGTAGAAAAGGGGGAACCTATTCTTGAAATAGCTCCAAATCCTACACCCATCGAGATCGCGAAGGCTAAACGGCAGGTCGAAATGGATATGATAACCCTTGAAACTGCCGAAAAGGAAATTGAAAGAAGCAGAGAACTTTTCAAGAAAAATCTTATTTCAGAAAAGGATTTTGAAGAAACCCGGAGGAATTTCAAACAGGCGAGGTTGCAGCTGAAGATAAGCAACGAACAGCTCGATCTGCTCGAAGAGGGAAAAGTCACTATTGCCGGGAAAAAAATAGAATCGGTCATAAAGGCGCCGGTCACCGGGAAGATTCTCGAGAAGATGATCAATATAGGCGATCCCGTTGTCCCCCTTACCTCTTACCAGGAGGGAACAGTCCTTATGACGATAGCGGATATGGACAGCCTGCTTTTCAAAGGGACGGTAGATGAGATCGATGTAGGCAAGCTGGATTTAGGACTTCCGGCGAAAATAAAAATCGGGGCCCTCCCTGACATTGAGATTTTTGGACTGCTGGAAAAAATTTCACTGAAGGCGAAAAAAGAAAACAGTTCGAGTATGTTCCCGGTGGAAATATCATTGGAAGACGCCGGAAGGACGGTTCTCAGGGCGGGATATTCGGCTAACGCCGACATAATCATTAATAGAGCGGACAGTGTGCTTAATATACCGGAGCGGGTCGTATATTACCGCGGCGATTCCGTATATGTTGAAATTCCGGGGAAAAATAAAACGCGCAAGAAGGTCATGATAGAAACCGGACTCTCTGACGCGATAAGAGTTGAAGTAAAATCAGGACTTGAAGAGGGGCAGGAAGTGCTTGAAAAACCCCGGAAGGAAATCTAGCGAAGCTGATGAAATTACTTTTTGTTAATCTAAGTTATCTCTTTATGCTCCTCGGAGAATTTTTCCGGGATATGAAATCTCAGAAGAAACGCACAATGCTGACTCTTTTCGGGATAGTGTGGGGCACAGCCGCGGTAGTCCTGATGATGGCCGTAGGGACCAGCACAAGAAGACAGAACATCAAGAATTTCAAAGGGCTCGGAGACAATATCATCCTTGTTTTCCCCGGCACAACAACGAAGCCCTATCGCGGTTTTGGTGTTGACAGAGATATCAGACTGGAAAGATCCGATGTGGAATTACTTAAAACCCGGATTCCACAAATAGAAAGAATAAGCGAAGAATTTTCAACGTGGAGATCCTGGGTCCGTGTCGGGAAGAAGACAAGAACCCCGCTTGTAGCGGGAGTTGCCCCTTCATATTGGAAGATGCGTAATGTAATACCACAGAGAGGGGGCCGCTTTATAAATGAGAGGGATCAAAGGGAAAAAAGGAGAGTCGTTTTTCTGGGAAATGAATTGAAGGATTTCCTCTTCGGCGAAGAATCACCGGCGGTGGGACGATTCGTCAATATCAACAACATTCCATTCAGAGTGATAGGCGTTTTGAGGAAAAAGGTCCAGAACTCAAGTTATAATTCTAGAGATAAGGACAGAGCGTATATTCCTTCTGAAACCTTCCAGACTATGTTCGGGCATCGGCATTTGAATGACATGATTATTCAACACGGGGAAGAAGCCGCGAATTCTCATCAAATCGTCCAGGGCATCAGGGAAGTTCTCGGGGATAAGTATATATTCGACTCTGCAGATGAAGACGCTCTTCACATATGGGATACCGCGGAATTCTTCAATGAATTCATGATGTTCTTTACCGGGTTCAACATATTTCTCCTCGTAATGGGAGCGGCGACACTTTGCGTGGGAGGGCTTGGAGTATCGAATATCATGTATGTTGTCGTGAGGGAAAGGACGAGAGAAATTGGCATCAAAAGAGCGGTGGGAGCTAAGAGCTGGGTGATTCAGTCGCAGTTTTTCGCGGAAACGTTTTTGATAACAATAATAGGGGCCTCAATAGGGTTTACTATCGCGTGGGGGATTATATCGCTTCTCGCGAATATGCCTGAAGCGGTAAAGAACTCTATTGGAATCCCGACTATCGATCCGCTAGTTGCCGTTGTCTCGGGGTTAATTATACTATTCGTCGGACTGATAGCGGGGTATTTCCCGGCCAGAAAGGCATCGAGGCTCGACCCTGTGGATTGTCTCAACTACTAGGAGTGATATGTGGCGTACACTTTTTCAGGAATTCGTTTTTGATCTGAAGAATCAGAGAACGCGCCTCGTATTGACTCTGGTTTCAATAATCTGGGGGACGATGTCTGTTGTCCTTCTTCTGGCTTTCGGTTTCGGACTTGAAAAGAGAATGCGTGAAGGGCAAATGAACGCGAGAGACGCCGTTGTAAGTGTATGGTCGGGAGAGACTTCAAAGAAATTTCAGGGATTGGGGCTGGGGCGGAATATATATATGCACAAGGAGGATATCGCTCTGCTGAAAAACAATATTCCCCTCGTCGATTTGATCAGTCCAAGCTTCGGAAAGGGGGTTCGCGTCAGCAAAGGGGATAACCGCACTACGACATACGCTGAAGGCGTCAGTGTTGATTTTAAGGATATGAGGCACATGTTTCCGCGGAGCGGGGGCAGGTTTCTGAATGAAAATGATATAAGGAAATCAAGGAGAGTTGTGTTTATAGGTGATGAGTTGGCTTTGAGTCTATTCGGAGACGAGGAGCCTGTGGGAGATAATATATTGATCGATGATATACCCTATACCGTAGTAGGTGTAATGCAGCCGAAACTTCAGACCTCTATGAGTAATGGGCCCGATTCGGAAAGGGTGATAATTCCTTATACGACATTTTCAGTTTCATACCAGCGAAGATGGATAAATCATATGCTTGTAAGACCCTCCGTGAAATCCAGATCGAAGGAGCTTGTAAGGGATATAAGGCATATTTTGGGGAAAAAATACAGATTTGATCCGACCGACAAGTATGCCCTGTCTGTCTGGGACGATATTGAGATGGAAAAGATCGCTTCCAAGATATTCCTGGGACTGAACATATTTTTTGGAGTTATTGGAACGCTGACGCTTGTTATCGCGGGAGTGGGGGTTGCCAATATCATGTATGTCGTGGTAAAAGAAAGGACAAGAGAACTTGGAATAAAGAGAGCGGCGGGAGCGAAAAGAAAACATATCGTATACCATTTTGTAGGCGAAGCATTTCTGATAACAGGGGGGGGAGGTGTTCTTGGTATTATTTTTTCACTTGGCGTAATAGGGCTCGCGAGTTTGATCCCAATAGATTCAGGCGTCATGAAATATATGGGCCATCCGATTTTCTCCTGGCATATTGCCGTTGTTACAGTTACTATGCTTGTTCTGATAGCTCTTCTTTCCGGGATTTTCCCGGCTCGTCAGGCCGCGGATATAGAACCGGTAGAAGCGCTGAGGTATGAGTGATTGCTCTACTTCTTCCCCTTGAGAATATCAAGCAGATTTAAAATGCCGCCCTCTTCAGAGAATTTTCCGAGTTTTGCCAGAATACCGGAAAAGCGTTCATCTTCGCGTATCTTTACGCGAAGGGTGAAGTGTCCTCCTTCGAGGTTGTCGGGAGGTTTGATGACCGCGTCTTTGGGAAGACCCGCGCTTTTTATGATTGATGAAATTTTTTTAAGGTCCTCCCCGAGCACGGGGTAACAGGCGTTGTGAAGTGATTCGACAAGTGAATCTTTTCCTCGGCGAAACCCGGACAGAAATTTATCCCATTTCCCCCCGCCCTGATCCGCGAGATACAGCATAAGACGGACGGCTTTTTTTTGCTTGCCTCGGTTTAGCCCTTCACCGGCGAGAAGATACGCGGCCTCTGCCGGATCAATAGAGGGATGTTCTGAAAGAGCGAGGAGGTCTCCGGTGGAAATGTCACCTCTGTGCAAAAATTGGAGAATATTGTCCGGAAGCTTCAGTAACTCTAAGAGACGGTGAGCATAGCCGGCAGAGATCTGTCTTTTAAAAATCCCAAAGAGAAGAGGCAAAATTTCTTCCGCACTTAACCCGGAAAAAGAAGCGGTTTTATCGATGGCGATTATTCTTTCAAGTTCGGAGAGCTCTTTTCCGAACGATAATTCTTCGACGCGCAGCTTGAGTATTTCAAGGGCTTCATACCGCGGGGCCGGAAGAACAACGGCGCTGATTTTTTTCAATCCTGCCTTGGCCGCGGCGGCAAGACGCCTGTGTCCGAAAATGACAACACTGTCTTCTATACTTCCGCCTTCTGTTTTCATAAGCGCGGGAGGGTGCAGCAGTCCCAGGCCGGCTACAGATTCTGAGAGCTGCTGGTCGCTTTTGCTTTCAGCTTTTTCTCCCGGAAGGTGTCTTCTTACCCTCAGGGGAGCGTCTCTTCCGATATTAATATCGCCGGGGTTTATCCTGATTGATTCTTTGTAAAAATGCTCGAGGTCGATTTTCATAATATTATTAAAACAGTTTATATATACTTTTTCCATATTAAACAGGAAAAAATTTTCTTCTATGTTGCGGATAAGCTTGAATTTATTATCTTTAATATAGTAAATTGTGTAATAATAGGACAGTCAATATTTGTGGAGTCAAGAGGCTCAGTGTTTGCGCTTTTATGCCTTTGGAAAATTAGAATATTCAGCCGAGAGATATTATAACGGACAGTTTATTCGGAAGGAGGAGATGAAGTGAGGAGTTTGAATTTCAAAGTAACAACAATTTTAGTTTTATCTGTTTGCGCTGTTTTAGTTTACGGCTGCAGTGAAGAGAATATGATTAAGCCGCCGGCTCCCGCGGAACAAATGTGGGAAGCGCTAGATAACAAGATCGAGAATAGCGGCGGTATTCTTTCAATGAAATTTAATTCCAGCGATGATCTTTATGTCCTTACGCTACGCGACAGCAGAGCTTTGTATTACAAGGATCACAACAGCCAGATATGGGGGAAGACAGACTCTGTGAATGTTGACAGCGTGCTCTACACAATAAGATCCTTTGCATTTAATAACAGCGACGAGTTATTTGTAGGCACGAAAGAAGGAGTTATTTTCTCCTCCGTAGATTACCCGGACAATTTATCCGTTATAGATACTCTTGGTGTTGGGCTTTTTATCGATGTCCGGTCGATGATAAGCACGGATGAAGGTTATATTTTTGCCGCTGTAAGCGGGGCCGGGATATACCGTTCTGAGGATAAAGGGGGAAGCTGGACTAATGTTGGTCTCGGTCTTGAGAACAAGGACTTCATAAGAAGAGGGCTGGTAGCCAATTCTGCGGGAGATATCTATTCTGCGAGCTGGGGAGGAGATGTCTACAAGGGCGAGAATAACGGCAGTGACTGGAATTCCCTTAATACATTCATAACAGAGTACTTTCCTGACTTCATAAATTGTATTGATATCAGAGAAGACGACAAGCTTATAGGCGGGTATGAAGGTTTTTTCTGTTATTATGAAACTGATCCCGCTGTAGTTGACAGCAGTATGTGGATACCTCAGAATAACGGTTTTCCTGAGAATTCCGGACAATCAGTGGATATAAGGTGTCTTGCAGTGAATTCGGACGGAACAATCTACGCCGGCAATTATGGCAGCGGAATATTCAGATCGACAGACCATGGAGTTTCATGGGAAGCAATAAACGGCAGGTTGACCGACCTGCAAATTCAGGACATAGCTATAAGAAGTGACGGCAAAGTGTTTATAGCGAACTTGAACGGAGACATATACAGGAGTATCTGGTAGAGGAAAGCTATGTTGAATTAAAGCATTTTTCGAGGCAGATGTTTTTTCTTATATAACCCCCGCGGAGTCTAAGGAAGCATGGCTGTCCTATCTTAAAAATTAAATACACATTTAATTTTTTAATAAACGGATCAGTGATGGAAATAAAGAGAACAATAATACAGGCAATAGCAGTTTGCTGCGCGAGCACTTTAATTGCTTTTACATACAACGCTTTTTCTGATAATGGAATAAACCCGTTTCGCCAGGCCGCCTCGGAGAAAATCGCGGAAAATATCGATAACAGTGCCGGAAATATAACAGTAATCGATCTGAAAAAATTCAGGGAGATGAAGGAAGAAGGAATCCTTCTTATAGATGCCAGGACGGAAAGTGAATATATAAATGGGCATATTCCAGGCGCGTTGTTATTTGATTATTATAAATTCGGAAGTTTTGCGGACAAAGTTATTCCGCTTATCTATCCATGGAGCAGTTTGGTCATATATTGTTCGTCACCAGCCTGTGATTCATCTGATTTGCTGGCCGCCGAGCTTTACCAGCTGGGGTATAAAAATATTTTTGTGTTCGAAGGTGGTTTTTCAAATTGGAAAGAAGAAGGACTTCCTGTTGAAAAAGGATTGGAATGAAGAATAAGCGGATATTCAAAACGGATGGTTCAGCTTTGAAAGAATTACTGTTAGAACCCCCTCTGTCAACAGATTTCAGAAGAAAAAAGAGTTGCCGTCAGTATCTTGTAATACTCGCCAGAATAATTCTTGCCGCCGTTTTTATTTACGCCGCTTTTGGAAAGATAAATAAGCCGATGTTGTTTTCCCAGCAGATAAAGGAGTACGGGATATTCGATGGTTCATTTCTTCTCTATACTGTTGCTGTAGTACTGCCGTGGATTGAGCTTTTATGCGGAATTTCTCTTATTACCGGAATATTCATTCGGGGGACTTCACTTGTTCTAACAGCTATAAATATTATGTTTTTGATTTTTATAATCTATAGAGTCTTAAATGTAATGAGTTCCGGGGATACAGCTTTTTTCGAAGTATTTTTTGACTGCGGGTGCGGGTTCAAACCAACTTATGCCTGGAAGAAAATACTGGAAAACACTGCTTTAGTGGGTCTTTCCCTGATTTTGCTTTTTTCGCGTGAATACAGGTTCGTTTCTTTGCGCTCAAGAGACAGGCAGGAGGGCTAAGATGGAGGGAGGCGCGCGCGCCGGCATCAATTGAGAGGCAAACAATTAAACAGGTCGAGATAAACGAATAAATTCAAAATTTTTATTGTAAGAAAGGCTTAACATAATGACGGAGAAGAAATTAAGTTATGCGTTTACGGGCTCTGAAGAGCCATTGATTGGTGAAACGATTGGAGATATGTTCGAGAGGATAGCGGATAAATATCCCGACAATGAAGCACTTGTTTATGTCCCCGACGATCTGCGATATACATACGCTGAATTCTACGATATTTGCCGGCGGGCGGCAAAGAGCCTCATGGCTATGGGCGTTCGCAAGGGAGACCGTGTGGCAATTTGGGCTACCAATCATCCGGAATGGGTGATAACCCAGTTTTCAACCGCTTTGGCAGGCGCGATACTGGTAACGGTAAACCCCGCGTACAGAACGCATGAACTGGAGTACGGACTCAAAGACTCTGAAACACAGACCCTTTTTCTTATACCTGAATTTAAATCTTCCAAGTACCTTGACATGATTTGTGAAGTTGCCGTTGAGATTAAGAACTGTGTGCCGGGAGAAATTAATTCTGAAAAACTCCCTTATTTAGAAAATGTTGTTTTAATCGGCGGCAGAGAACATCCCGGAATGTTCTCCTGGAAGGATTTTATGGAGTTGGGTGAGGAGATAAGCGACGAGGAGTTTCAGGCCCGCCGCGCGGAATGTGATTTTGATGATGTTATTAATGTTCAATATACTTCCGGAACAACAGGGCTTCCCAAGGGGGCAAGTCTTACCCATCACAATATTCTTAATAACGGATACCACGTTGGAGAAACCATGGGTTTCACAGATCAGGACAGACTCTGTATACCGGTGCCTTTCTATCATTGCTTCGGAATGGTTCTTTCCAATCTCGCGTGCCTTACTCACGGAGCGACTATGGTAATCCCGTCAGAATACTTTGACGCTGAAGATGTGCTGAAAACAGTTGAGAAGGAACACTGCACCGCTCTTCACGGTGTGCCGACAATGTTCATAGCAGAACTGTCCAGTTCTGAATTTTCGAAAACTGATTTCAGAAGTTTAAGGACCGGCATAATGGCCGGCGCGCCCTGTCCGGTCGAAGTTATGAAGCGCGTTAATGATGAAATGAATATGAAGGAAGTTACAATAGCATACGGGCAGACGGAGACATCTCCCGTTATAACACAGACCCCTAATCACGCTTCTTTGGGAAAACGCACAGAAACAGTGGGTCCCCCAATCCCTCATACGGAAGTAAAGATTGTTTCTCCGGAGACCGGGAAGATTGTGGCTGTGGGGGAACAAGGGGAGCTTTGCTGCCGCGGCTATCAGGTAATGCGGGGATATTATAACAAACCTGAAGCCACAGCGGAAACTATTGACAGGGCGGGGTGGATTCATACCGGCGATCTGGCCGTTATGGATGAAGACGGCGTTTTCAAAATAACCGGGCGCATAAAGAATATGATCATACGCGGGGGAGAAAATGTTTATCCCCGTGAGATAGAGGAGTTCCTTTTTACGAATCCCAAGATAAGGGACGCTCAGGTCTTCGGCGTGCCGTCAGAGAAAATGGGAGAAGAAATCTGTGTCTGGATACAGCTCAAAGAGGGAGAATCGGCAACAGAAGATGGAATCAAGGAGTTCTGTAAGGGCAAAATTGCTCATTACAAAATCCCTCGTTATATAAAGTTTGTTGACGAATTTCCCATGACCGTCACAGGAAAGATTCAGAAATTCAAAATGAGGAAAATGGCAGTCGAAGAGTTGGGATTAAAGAATAAATAGGCAAAGCATTCCGGCTGTTTTGTATGAGAATAATCGCTCGTTCTGCACTTCGGGTTCGCTCTTTCTGCCCCTTCGGGTCAGAAATCCTTGTCCGCTCGCCCTGCGGAGGATTTTGAAAATATCAATCAGCCGCATACTATTACAAATCATCGACTACCTTATAGGTTGTAAAAATTGGGAACACTCCAATTTAAAACCACTTATTGAACAGCAGGCCTCTTTCCGACAGGAGAAAACCCTCTTAAGCCTTCAGAATTTGGTGGTTCTTGTATATTGCAACACTCAATTGCCAATATTGGGAGAGAATTCCGGTAAATCGTTGTTGAAATTGGGAGGAATTGATCTTCAGCGATTCTAAAGATAGGCGGTTCTATTCATTATAGGACCTGGCCTTTTTACTCCCTGTCTTTAACGGCAATGCGAGAGGCGGCTTACCCTCTGTTAATAAAACAATTAGGCGGCAAACAGTTTATCCTCTTAAAGAACAGCCGGAGGTCTCATAATTCAGTGAATTTTAATCGTCTTAGAAGGCACATATATTGCGAAACAATTTGTTAGAAAATAAGTTAACTGGAGAATAGGTTTCCCGGTCTCACAATAATGTTTGTTTTTATTACAGGTGTTATTAATAAATCCGGGATAGTCTTTCTAATAAGAGGATTAAATAATGAATACGAAAATTAATATATCCGGATACAGCTCGAATCCATCCGGAAAGAGGCTTGATAAACGTTTCTGGCGAAACTGGATTTTTCTGTCAACTGTTCTGTTTATAGCTATAGCCGGGCTTACGACGGCGATCCCTCCGCTTCTAAGCGGAAGGGTCAGCAGCCCTTGGCCGTGGGTAAAGACCGACCTCGTTCTGATAGTAGGTCTTTCAGTTGTAGTGCTGGCATTTATAGGCTACCTGACTCAACAGCAGCGGAAAGTCGATAAGATGCGCAGGGCTGTGTATGAGCTGATAGAGTACCAGGGAGAACGGTTCAAGCGCGATAATGCCCGACTCCGCGCCCTTCTTAGTGTGAGTCAGAAGATGTCGATGGAAACCGACAATAAATATGTTTTCAACGCCATAACAGACGCCTGTGTTGAAACATTCGGCTGCCAGAGAGCTTCCCTTATGCTTTTGGACAATGAAACGCAGGAACTTGTAGTTGATTCAGTGAGCGGCGAGATGGAAAGTCCGATTCTGAAGACGAGGGTCAAGATGGGAGAATCGATAGCGGGGTGGGTGGCGGAGACAAGGAAATCTGTTCTGATAAGCGACGCGGGAGATTTGGAAAAATATCCGGAATTGGATTTCAAGAACCCTTCTCTTAGCTCGGCTATGATTGTTCCTATAATTCTCAGGGATGAAGTAATCGGCGTGATGAATATAAGCGCCAAATCTGAAGAGATAAGGTACAGCGAAGAAGACCTGAGCACTTTGCAGGTTTTTTCAGAGAACGTCGGGGCCTCCATAAGGCACAAAGAGCAGACGGACTGGCTCAAGTCGATGGTACAGACACTTTCAAAGAGACTGTCAGAGAGTTATGACAGTGAACTTGGAGAAGAAGTTAAGCCGCGGGGTTGAGCTGCCCTGGTGTGTTGAAGAATTATTCCGCCTGATTTACATTATGATATGTCCTTTATGGCTTGAAGCAAACCGCCTGACAGCCGTTTTGTCTGGAAGATTTACGACCTTGAAGACCCATTTTTCAAAGAAATAGCCGGAAAACTCTTTTTAGAGACTCCTAATCCGGCCTTCCCAATGAAACGCCGAGAGCCTCGGCGGTCTTAACGGTCTGCCCGTCTGGATTTACGTGTTTTAGTTCTTTGATAGCTGATTTAATATCAACTGATTTGATGGCTCGCCCTTTAAGACACACCATCTTGCCGAATTTTCCCTCAGCGATGAGGTTTGCCGCTTCTACTCCGAATCTTGTAGCCAGTATACGGTCGAATGTGGTTGGAGTTCCGCCGCGCTGAAGGTGGCCCAGGACCGCTACGCGGGTTTCGAGCCCCGTGCTTTGGCAAATTCTGTCCGAGACCCAGTTACCAAGCCCGCCGAGTTTGCCTGGAGTTCCGTCCGGGCCTGGAGGGGTTACATAAACCTTGTTTCCTCCTTTTGGATAAGCGCCCTCGGAAACCGCGACGATGCTGAATTTCTTGCCGGCACGTTTGCGGTTATGTATATGTTTACAAATCTCATTAATCTCAAAGGGAATTTCCGGTATAAGGATGACGTCGGCGCCTCCGGCTATTCCAGCCTCCAGCGCTATCCATCCGCAGTCTCTCCCCATAACTTCCAGTACCAAAACCCGGTGGTGGCTTTCGGCTGTTGTGTGGAGTTTATCAAGGGCGCATGTGGCGCACGCGACAGCGCTATTGTAGCCGAAGGTGACATCTGTCACACCGAGATCATTATCTATAGTTTTAGGGACACCAATTACGTTTACGCCTTTTTCTCGAAGCGACTGGGTTATCTTCATTGTTCCATCACCCCCGACCGCGACAACAACATCAATTTTCTGCTTCTTTATATTCTTTACGATATCCGGGGTAACATCTTCAAACACAACGATCCCATCCTTTTTTACCGGATAACGCAGAGGGTTGCCTCTATTGGATGTTCCGAGTATAGTCCCGCCGCGGAGCTGAAGGCCGCCAACATCGCTTGAGGATAATTCGATGAATTCATTTTTCAGCAGGCCGTCGAATCCGTCCATAATGCCGAATACCTTCCAGCCGTATATATTTACAGAAGCGCGGACAAAACCGCGTATGACGGCGTTCAGCCCCGGGCAGTCTCCTCCTCCCGTAAGGATGGAAACTCTCTCTATCTTCTTTCTCCGTGCTTTTCTGTTTTCAGGTCCATGACTGTCTCTTTTCGCAGATCCCATATTAGCTCCTTTCGATTTTCCCGACTGCTTGAATATTCCGGAACAAAACGCAGACCGTAATATTGACGCAACGGCGTTTGAGCCGAAAGGAGACATGCCCTTTCTAACTTTGCGGGGCACGCCTCAAAATGCCATAAAAGCATTATATATTATATACCTGAAGAATTCATCAAAATGTTGCGTAAATCAAGAACAAGGATAATAGAATATAGCTGATAGAAAAAAATCCGGAGAAAACAACATCTTTTTATTCAGAATCGATCGCGTGAAGGCTGTTTTTTGAGCGCAAATTTCTAAATATTTTGCATAGGACTATAGGCAGGGTGCATTTTGTTTCTCTTTCAACTTGAGAATTGACGCCCCCTAAGCTTCACTGAATTTTTTTTAAATTAATAAAATATGGAATAACTGGTTATTAACGTTAGAAATATAGAAGTTCAGCCCGAGACGGGAATTGCCTGGGTGTATCTGCTCATGACTTAAGTCCCAGCTTATGGCACAGGATTTGCAAATGATTCAACCAAGAAATTGAAAAATGAGTGTTTATACCTAGGAATTTTTAATAAATTCCTCCGCCGGCAATGAACGCGGCAAGAAATTTGAGCGCGAAGCGGCGGAAAGAAAGGGGGGAAGATTGAATGAAAACTGTTTTTAACCTGATCGTTTTTTCTCTTCTTCTATCAGTTTCAGTAAGCGCTTTTGCTCAGGAGCCTTTGCTCAGGGGCAGCATGGAAGCACATAAAATAGTAGCTGATAAAAGGAAAGATGAAACTGCCGTTCCGGCAGATAAGGTCGTACCGGATGATGTTGTCGAATATACGCTGAGATACCGTAACGAGGGGAAAAATTCTGCTTCGGGCGTGGAGCTGATTGGTCCGGTGCCTCCGGGAACTGCCTATATCGACGATTCCATATCGAGCAGCAGAGTCTTTACGGCATTGCTTAGTATTGATGGCGGAAAATCTTATCATCAACCGCCCGTCACATTTACTGTCGTGAATGAGGACGGCAAAGAAGAAAAAAGAGAAGCAACTCCCGAGATGGTTACCCACTTGAAGTGGAAAATGAACGAGGACCTGGAAGCCTCGGGCATTGTCACTGCCTCATACCGTGTGCTGGTAGAGTAACTCGATAGGGGAGCGTATGATGTTATCCGGAGTGACAATTTTTCGGATAACGGAAAGAAATCTAGGGATTCGATTTAAAAAAAGCGGCTATTTACAAGGAAGGTGAAATTATGGTAGGAAGGAAACTGGCTGGCCCGGCGATTATGGCCTTTATCGCATTATCGCTTATGATCGGCACTTCGGCAGAGGCTCAAACTCCGGCTGGAACAACGATACGGAACCAGGCCTCCGCGACATTTCAGGATCAGATAGGTAATACTTATACGGCTACTTCAAACGAAGTTATTACTATAGTGCTGCCCGTATACGGTGTTTCAGTTCTTCCCGATGATTCCGGAGAAACACCGCCTGTAACACCGTCGATGGTGCAGACGGCCATACCGGGCCAGACGATGTATTACAGCTATAATCTTTCGAACAGCGGTAATGATGATGACACTTATTCCGTTGAACCTCTTCTCGATGGTGCTAATACAACCATGGCTATCGGGATAGGCGATGTTACTATATACCAGGATTTGAACTTCAACGGAGTTCTTGACGGCGGAGAACCCGCGATTTCTTCAGGGGGTACTCCGGGGAATATCGGTCCTGTAGCCGCGGGGACTACCGTTAATCTCCTGGTATCTTATCAAGTTCCGGCGGGCGCTTCTGCCGGTGAAGCAGGTTACGTTGGAATGCGGGCAACTTCAGCAGGCGACGGCTCACAGGTTGACACTGGAAACTATCACAGAACAGACGTTGTAAGTGATGCCTCAGTTACGGCTTCAATGTCGGCAGTACCGGCCAGTGTGGATCCGGGAAATACAGCGGCATATACTATAAACGGAGCGAATGTGGGTAATGACACTGCCAATGGTGTAACGGTTCCGTCCGTAAGCCTTACCGGTGTTCTTATTTACGATATTCTTCCTACAGACCCCTCGAGCAGTAATCCGCTTGCTTTGTCAGGTTCTCCCTCGGGAGCTCCTTCAGGCGGCACTGTGCTCTATTTGCCGGCGGGAAGTTCTACTGCCGGATCTCCTGAAAGCTGGAACTGGTCACTCAGCAGCGCCGCGGGAGATATAGCTGTCGCGTACATAACAAACGGAAATATGGCAATAGGGCAAAACTATAATTTCAGCTATGATATTGTTATTCCCTCCGGTATGCCCGCCGGAATAATCAATAATGACGCCTCCGTGGCGTATGTGGACAACAATCCGGGCACACCGGATCCGACCCAGGTTACAACCAACAACACGCAGATCAATGTCAATATTAACTCTGATGTGCTGATTGGTCCGGACGGATCACCGGGAGCGGGAACACCGCCTGATTATGATGATGATTCACAGGCAGTAGCACAAGCATACGCGAATACATCGGTCGATTTTATTAACACAGTGATAAATAACGGGAATAGCGCTGATGAGATAAATATTATACTGGATGGTACTTCAACCATCCCCGCCGGGTGGAGCGTTCAGTTCTTCAGAAACGACGGGTCAATCCCCCTTTCTGATTCGGGAAGTGACGGCATAATTGATGTCGGCTCTGTAGCCTCCGGCGCGTCGGTTGATTTTATAGTCAGAGTTTTGATTCCGGGCGACGCGGCTTCCGGCGGTCCATATACGGCAGTTATTAGATCACAATCCACTAATGACCCGACGGTATCGAACCTGACGACAGATGAAATCACTCAAGTTAATCCGTCCGTGGTAGATATCGGAAATTATGACGGGGCGCCCGGTATAAACGATACTCCGGTAAACCAGAACACCGATCCCGGGAACAATGTCGATTTTGCTTTAGACATTGTAAATACAGGCGGTTCGAGTGACAATTACAACCTTTCAGCAAATTATCCGGCCGGTTGGGGAGTGGTTTACTACGAAGACACTAATAATAACGGTCTTCTTGACGTGCCGGAATTGACAGTTATAACAGGTATCGGACCGGTAGTTGCCGGCGGAGAAGTTTCTGTTATAGCGCGCGTAACTGTACCCGGCGGTGAAGTCCCCGGAGTCAATAATATCGGTTTAACCGCGACTTCAAATAATAACGGGGCTGTTTTCGATGAGATTATAAATACGGTTACTATTAATAGTGCAGCTTCAGTTACGATCAGTCCCGATAGAAGTGGGACGGGGACTGCCGGAGGCGCAATAAGATACGATCATACTGTTACAAACACGGGAAACGTCGATGACACCTTTATGCTGAGTTTTGTAAGTTCAAACGGATGGAGTTACTCCTTCTTTGATACTTCGAACAATCCAATCAGCTCGGTAACATTGACAGCCGGAACAGCTGAGAATATCATCGTGCAGGTTTCTATTCCGGGCGGAAGTACCAATGGTACGGTGGAAAACGGTACGGTTACTGTTACCGGAAACGGGACCGCCGCGGCGGACTCGCTACTCGATGTTACTACGATTGTAGCCGGCAATCTTGTGCTTAACAAATCTGTTAATCCCACGGGGGACCAGGTTCCCGGAACTGAATTGACTTACAGAACGGACTATTCCAATGTGGGGACCGCTGATTTGGATACGGTCGTAATTTATGACGCGATACCCGGCTGGACTCAATATCGTGTGGGTTCAGCGAATTCCGGAACTCTTACCGCCGGCATTTCATCAATTGCAATAGAATTTTCGAATGACAGCGGAACGACCTGGACCTATACACCCGCAAGCGGCGCCGGTGGCGCTCCAGCGAATTTCGACGCGACTGTTACCGACATCCGGTGGGTTTTGACGGGAAGCCTGGCCGGCGGTGACGGCACTACGGATGGTGTTGGCTTTGTAGTCAGGATCATCGCGGAGTAGATTTTTAGGGTTGGTTGGTGAAGGTGGATTTACTCCACTTTCACCAACCGCGGCTTAAATCAAAATTGAAGTATAGAAAACAGTTTGGCGGCAATCGACATTTGCCCCTCGCGTAAATGGAATGGCAAGCGAGAACGCGTGAGGGAAAAAGGCGAACGGTTATAGCTATCAGTGTCTATTAATTTTGTTATGTTAAAGAGTTTCAACAGCCGGCTGGGAAGCGCCGTGGAATACAGGAATGAGAAGAAATTAATCCGCGAGGGGTTGCTTAAACGGAAAACCCTTTTTTTGATGATATTCTTTGTCCTCTTTTGGTTCCCTTCAGGCATTTCAGCTCAGATTCCGCCCGCAGGCGAAACTGTATCGAGCCAGTCATACGCCACATATTCTTTTGAAGGAAGCAGTTGCTCGGCTTTTTCAAATGAAATCCTTTTAGAGATATTGCCCATTTTTAATCTCCTTGTCTTACCGGACGGGACGGTTTCCTCGCCCGCTGTAATCGACTCAGCTTTCAGCGGGGAGAAAGCGCTTTTCGAGTACACAATTACAAATTCGGGGAATACTCCGGGTGAATACACTCTGAATATAATACAGCTTCCCCCTTCAGACTTTTCCTTCCGGGCAGCAGAGCTCTATATGGATGATAACAAAAACGGAGCGGTAGATCCCGGTGAGGATGCAATAAATTCATCTGTTCTTCTGGATCCTTCAGAATCTTTAGCGGTCATCCTCGAGGCGGAATTGCCGGCGGGGGCCCGCGGAGGAGAAACCGCTCATTTGAATTTGGAAGTTCTGTCTCAAAGTGACACGTCGGTGACCGACTCAGACAACGTAGTCAGAGTGGCGGCGCGTGAAGAAGCTAGAATATCACTTCTTATGAGTTCTGACAGGACAACTGTCATGCCTGAGGATAGCGTTACCTTTACCGTTGATTACTCAAACGAAGGTGACAGGGAAGCCAGGGATGTAACAATTACAGAGTTTATTGATTACAGAGGGAATATAGAAAACACCGAATTTATAGAGGGTTCCGTTGTCAGCACATTACCAGGTGAAATAGAGTTTTATGATGTTACTTATCCTGATTGGATTAAATCACAACCGCAGGCGAGCGACATAAAGGGAATTCGGCTGAAACTGGATTATTTGCCTCCGGACGCGGCTGGAAGTTTTTCTTTTATGGTCAGAGTCAATGAAGATCATGAAAGTGGCCAGATCGAAAATTCCTCCTTCGCGGAGTACACCGCCGGTGATTCAGCGGACTATAATGTCTATTCAGATAAAATTTCAGTTTTTGTCGGAAGAAAAAGTTCGATCTCAATCGGGCCTTTAAGGCCGGAGATGATGGAAAATGAAAATGACGAAAATGTAATTACTATGAACGTGGATGGAAGCACTGCAAGTTATACCTTCTGGCACGAAGTATTAAGTGAAGGCAATTTCGTCGATACAGTCGCGGTTTCTATAAGCGATTCGGTGCTTATCCCGGATAGGTGGAGTGTGGAATTTGTTGACTCAGGCGGCACTGTGATAACAGAGGGCTCCGGTTATACGGCGATCATAGGCGCTCTCGGTATTGAAGAAAGCGCCACAGTTGGTATAAGGTATAACGCGGCGCCTGAAGCATTCAGGAGTTTCACCGGCAGCACCCTGGGGCTTGAAGTGAGAGCAAATTCACTGGTTGATGTTGATTCACAGGATATGGTGACCGATCTTTTCGTCAAAACCGATTTACCCCTTGTTTCAGTTGAGCAATCGATCAAAGAGCCAGTCGCTTCAATAGGGGATGTTTTAAGCTGCATTCTTACTGTAAATAATCTCACGGAGGATACATCAGTTGACAGCTTGACAGTGGTGGAGACCCTTTGTCCCGGACTCGGTTTTGCCGGAGGAAGTATCGAGCCGACAATAAACGGCAACAAGCTTAGCTGGGATATTGAAAGCCTCGAGGCAGGTGAAAAGAAAGAAATAGTATTCAGGGTGAGAGTCAAAGCTGGCCAGCAGCGGGGAAGACTCGTCAGCCGGGCAAAAGTATATGGAGTGTCTGAATATGGAGAAAAGACCGCGGCGGGTCCCGCGTCGGCTTCAATCAGAATCGTGGAAGGGATTTTCACGAGAAAGGGTATTATAACGGGGAGTGTGTTTTTCGATTCGGACAGCAGCGGAAGACGCGGTGAGAATGAGGACGGAATCTTTGGAGTTTCCGTGTTTTTGGAGAATGGAACTTACAGCATTACTGATTCGTCGGGGGCCTATTCAATTCCGGGGGTAATCGAAGGAACTCATGTTTTGAGAGTTGATCCGGAGTCATTGCCCGACACCTTGATTTCGAGTGAAACCGGGCATTTTGGAATGGGAGTGGGCGGTGAAGCGATTGTTGATTTACCCCCTTCGGGAAACCGCCGCGTTGATTTCCCGCTCGTATTGAAAATGAACGAACAAAGAGAACACCCTCCGTCTAACCGCGGGGAGAAAGATGTAAAGGAGTATGGGAAGAGGAGAACTTCAGCGGTTAAAAATTCAGCCGGAACTTACGGGCCGGCAGTAAATGCTGAAATTGAGGGAAAAGAGAAAAACTATATTAAAGCTGCCGATAACAGAAGAATTGATGTAGAACTTGCAGCGCCGGAGGATTCTCAGGTAGAAGAATCTCAACCAGATACTATGCTGAAAGGGACAAAGGGGGAAGAAAGGTTTATCAGCGGGACCGAAGTATGTTCTGAAATCGTAGAACCCGAAGAGGGTGCCCTCTTCAGGCAAAGAGACAGAGTAGAAGTTGTAGTAAGTTCGCCCCTTGGTTCGGTTGTGAATCTTTACGTGAATAATATTCCTGTCGGCAGAGAAAAGATAGGGAAAAAGAAGATTGATATAGGCAGAAAAACTATCGTTCAAGCCTTTTACGGAGTCAAGATTGAACCGGGTGAAAATGAACTGCTGGTCGTTTCCAAAGAGTATGGAGGGAAAAAGAATACTTGTGTGAGACATGTCTATCTTGCCGGGAATCCGGCCCGAATAATTCCCGAAAAAGCGGAGGTTTCAATACCCGCCGACGGGAAGAGTTCTGAAGAACTCGTATTTCTTGTAAAAGACAGAAATGGTCTCTCAGTAAGAGACGGGATCTTCGTTGATGTGGAAGGACCAGGCGCGCTGATTGAAGGGATCGACGCCAATCCCCAGAGAAACGGTGTGCAGGTCGCGACAGCAGGCGGTAAGGCGGTTATAAATATACCTCCCTCAATTGAGACTGAGAAAACGAGAATATCCGTCCGCTATGATGATATACGCGCCGGTTCGCTCATCTCCTACGAATCTCTTATTCGCGACTGGTTCCTGTTTGGTTATGGAGAGACGGATATCGGCATAAATAATATAACGGGCAGCGGCGCCTGGGACCGTTCGGGAAGAAGCTGGCATAAAGGCCTTTTCGCGGAAGGGAAAATCGCTTTTTACGGTCAGGGGGAAATAGCTCAGGGACACCTTATGACCGTCGCGGTCGATACTCGTCCAGCCGGGTATGACAAGCTGCTCGACAGGATTGAACCCGAAAAGTTTTATCCAATATACGGAGACGCCAGCCGCCTTAGATTCAACTCTTCTTCGAGACGCGGAACTTATCTAAAGATGGAGCACAAGAAGTATTCGGCGATGTTCGGTGATTTCAGAACAGAGTTGGGCGGAATGCAGTTTAATCGCTATGAAAGGACTTTTACGGGATTTAAAGGGAAGGCCGAATTCAAAGGAGGAAGTATAAATGCTTTTGTTACCAGAACCGATCAGGCCACGTTTCAGGAAGAAATCCCGGCAGATGGAACGAGCGGGTTCTATTTCCTGGAGAATTATCCTCTTATAGAAAACAGCGAAAAAATAAGAATAGAGGTTCGTGACAGGTATCAGCCGGAGAAAATAGTCAAGGTGGATTATAAGGCCGTAAACAGAGATTACGATATTAATTATAACGACGGCACAATTCTCTTTAAGGAACCGCTGCCCACGGTTGATGAAAATCTAAATCCGGTAGTGATAATCGTCAGCTATGAAAGCGCCGATTCAAAGGACAGCAATTTTATATACGGAGCAAGATATTCAATTTCTGTGACCGATAGTTTAAAAGCCGGCGTTACCGCTGTTCTTGAGGAGGAGGGAGATGAAAATTCGTCACTTTTCGGGGTGGACTTGAAAGGAAAAATACTGCCCGGCGTCAGGGTCGAAGGAGAATTCGGCCACAGCGAAAAATTCCTTCTCGGGGCGGGAGATGCCTTCAGGGTTAAATTTGAAGGGAGAAAGAAAAACTTTCCGCTCTGGAATGTTTACTACAGGCGAATAGACAAGACATTCTTCAATCCTTCGTTTTCAGGCGGCAAGAATGAACTTGGAAGCGAGAAGTTTGGAGCGGGGCTTGACTGGAAGCTGAACACAAAATTTTCCCTGAAATCAAAGGGGTACACTCATAGTTTTATGGAAAGGGATGAGAAAAAGAAATATTTGGATGTAGCGGGCGTTTACAGAAAAGGCTCGCTGCGCGGCGAGGCCGGCCTGGCGGGGATCACCCACAGCAGCATAACAGACCCGCCGCATTCGGCTGTTATGCTGACAACTTCAGTTTCGGCTGAGAGAAAAGGATTCGAAGGGGAAGTGACATACGATCAGAAATTATCGGGAATGGAGGTAGAAGAATATCCCAACCGTCTTGAAGGCAGGTTGTCTCGAACTATCTGGAAAGATATAAGCGCTGAATTGATACATGAATACCGTACGGGAAGCAGAAGCGGCACAAGACACAGGACACGATTCGGAGTGGAGTCTAAGATAAACAGGAATCTGAATGTCTATTCCAGGTACAGTCTCGAAGGAGCGATGAGCGGCAAGCGCGGACAGGCGACAATCGGACTTAATAACCGTTTCAGTTTTTCGAATGACCTATCGGGAACGATCGCGGCGGAAAGGCTCTCGACTGTTTCAGGGGTTGAAAAGAATGATTTTACTTCACTGTCTGTATCGGGAAATTACACTCCGGATAAAAAGGACTACCGGCTTAAGGGTGATTATGAAATCAGGTTTGACAGTGACAGAACAAAACACCTCTTTTCCGCCGGAGGGATAAAGAGAATGGATGACAGGTGGTCGGGACTTACCAAGGGTGATATCTGGTTCTCCGACGAGGATAATAAAAGTGACAGAGTGAAGGCCAGTTCGACCTTCGGGTTGTCTCTGCGTCCAGAATCAGCAGACGCGCTCGTTCTTCTGGCATTTCTTAAAACGAGATATGAAAAGAACAGCCCGGCCCATCCCGGCGGTGTTGACAAGGAGCTTCTCTTTTCGACCGAAGCCGTCTATGATCTTAATCCGGAATGGAAACTCGAGGGAAAAGTGGCCGCGAAATGGGTAAGGAACACTTTCAGGAAATATTCGGCAAGCGCGTCCACATTTATGTATCAGACCCAGGTGATAAAACTTCTCCCCGGCGAATGGGATGTTACGCTGACCGGAAGGATTGTCAGCCAGCGTGAAACGGGTACCGTGAGATTCAGCGCGGGTATTGAAGCCGGAAAGATCGTCGCTAAGAATATCTGGCTCGGGGCCGGTTATGACTTCTCGGGACATCAGGATGACGGTGTCGAAGAAAATGATTTCCTGCAGAATGGATTTCATGTTGGAATGAAGATGAAATTCAATGAAAAACTGATGAATTATTTTTACAGATAGCAGGATCGGAACGAAAAGAAGATGAAAAGAAGAAAAAATAAATTTCCAATCAGTGTAATATACGCCGTGTTCTCTTTGCTGGTTGTTTGCCTGGCAATTCCGGTAAGTTCGGGCGAGCTCATTTCCGGAGGAGGTTTTGAATCAGGGTCTTTCTCATCCGGCTGGGTTCATAACGCCGGCAATTTGTTCGGAAACACAAACCCTTCCTGGGCCGATCATGTTGTCGTAGCGGATCTTCCATACAGCGGAAATTATTCAGCACTGCTTGGGTTTAAGTATACCGCGCAGAGACGGAACCGTTTCGGCTTTATGTACCAGGATATAGCGGTCCCGGCGAATATATCGAGAGCGGTATTAAATTTTAAATTCCGTCAACAGGGGTATGACGGGTTGAACTATGATCCCTTCACGGCGGAAGTGAAAAACCTTTCCGGAAGCACTCTGGAAACGATAATCAGTTATTCCTTCTCGGAATGGAATAATCAATTTAAGGACAGCGGCTGGATAGATGACGACGGGGCAGGCCCGGCGGGTGTTGATATGACATCGTATGCGGGGCAGGATATCAGAATATATTTTCAGCAGATAAACAGCTGGGATAATCAATATGAGACATGGACCTTTATAGACGATGTTTCTTTTGTATATAAAAAGTTTGTAGATCTTACGGTTGATTTTAATGGGGAAGATGTCTTCGGCGATCCTGGAAGCGGAGACGGGGGATATTCGCTGCTCAGCGGAAAAGGGGGAGAAACGCTTGTCTACAATTTAGATGTCGAAAACGAAGGACTCGATTCAGACTCCTATGCCATTACAGTTTCTCCACCTTCGAGTTGGACGGTATTAGTGAATTATCAGGGAACTGACTATTCGCCTCCGTGGACAACCCCCGCGTTGGCGCCCGGAGAAGATCTGTCGGCCGAAGTAAGAATAGATATCCCAGAGGGTCAAGCGGCGGGAAAGTATTTGACTGTGCTTGACGCTGTTTCTACTTCAGCGGGCAACAGGTTCGACAGCGTTACGCTGGGAACGTATGTTGTGCCCTCTTTCTATCTCGCGGACCTCGCTATAGATGACAACGGCTTCGGAATAATAGATCCCTCTGGAGGCGGAGGGATATCTTATAAAGAAAGCCCGGCTGACACGACGATTTCTTATGACCTCGAACTTTTAAACGGCGGGATTGAGGCAGATTCCTTCAGAATACGGTTTTCCCCCGCCGACTATCTTTCTTGTGTAATTGAGGAAAACTCAATTACTCACAGCGGCCAGTTTACGACGGGACCTGTAAACCCCTCGGAGACAAAAGAATTTACTCTTAAAGTTACAATACCCAATGGCATAAGGGGAGGAGATTATAAGAGTTTCGTTTTTGCCCAGTCTTTGAGCGACACACTTAAAAAGGACGGAGTCAGCGCTGTAACAAGAGTGATAGCTCCCGCCGTAGATGTTATAATAGGCGGTTCGGGTGATGATATTGTTGATGCCTCGGGCTCCGGGCTCGGAGGAAGCAGTACGATTGCAGGGACAAGAGGAAACACTGTCAGCTTTCCCGTGACGCTTCAGAATGAAGGTGGGGTGGCGGATTCGTTCAGTGTAGACTGGAACTCGCCGGGAAACGATTGGTCGGCAGTAATCAAAGACGGAACATCTGATCATAATTTCCCATGGACGACTCCGGTATTTGAACCGTTCAGCGGGAAAAACTATTATTTGGCGGTGACAATTCCAGCAGGAGCGGGATACGATACGTATAATTCACTTCTTGATTTTGTGAGCATCAATGAAAGTAATATATCGGAGAGCGTTACCGCTTCGATAAGCGTAACTTCGGTAAATGAAAATGATCTTCTTATAGATGGAAATGGAAATGATACATTTGGTCCCCTCGGTACCGGGTTGGGAGGGAGTTCGCAGAAGACCGCGCAGCCGGGTGATACCTTGACCTTTCAGATAGAGGCCCAGAACGAAAGCGGCGAGAATCTGTTTGATTTGGCGTGGACAACTCCCGCCGGATGGGAGGTTGTAATAGGAGATTCATCGTCGACCCTGTCGGGGGTGCCGTCTGGAATTTATACTCTTGAAGTCAGAATTCCAGCCTCGTGTACTGGAGGGACATTCGATATCATTATTGATGGAATGAAAACGAACAAAAAATACTTGGTTGACAGTGTTAGGGGAAGAGTAATCGTTTCTTCTCCGCATATTGTCGATGCTCTTATAGATGGAAATGGAAACGAAATCTTCGGCGCTCCTGGAACGGGCGCCGGAGGACACTCGATTCAAAGCACTATAGGGGGACAGCGCGTAAATTTTACGCTTGAACTTCAGAATCAGGGTGGTGAAGCGGAAAGCTATACCGCTTCATGGAACACTTTTTCCGGTTGGAGCGCTTCTGTCGAAGGCGCGTCATCCGGATATACTACGCCGGATATTCCGCCTGGGGGCGCGGACCTCTATACATTTGAAGTGATTATTCCGGCATCCGCGGAAGAGGGCGATTATAATTACATTATTGATTTTGAATCGACAGTTGATTCAACGAACGCCGAGAGTGTCACTGCCGGCGTGCATATAAATCAGCCGCCCCGCGTAGACCTTGTAATAGAGGCAAGCGGAAACTATCTGTATGGCATCGAGGGTTCCGGGGATGGAGGGTCTGCTCTTTGTTACGGCGGGGCCGGCTCTCTCGTAACAGCGTCGCTGGAGGTAGTAAACAGGGGAGGATTTCCCGACTCCTTCGTAATAACCTGGAGTCCGCCCGCGGGATGGCCTTCGGGATCTGTTGTCCTGTCAGACGGAACGGATGATTATTCTTCTCCTTTTGTAACGAGGGTTCTCGATTCCGGCAATTCTGTAATTTATACTGTGAAAGCGGCTGTTCCGGTTAATGCCGATCTTAGAAACAGGCTGATAATTAACGCGGAAGGTTTATCGCTGGATCTTGAAGACAGTATTCTGCTTGAGATAGGGACAGGATGTGTATTTACCGGAAGAGTGTATGAAGATTCCAATCATGATGGAATATGTGGAATTGATGAAAAAGGGTTTGAGGGGGTCGAAGTGGTTCTGAGTGATCCAGCCGGAGAGATAAAGACGCTTACACGAGCTGGCGGGAATTTTCTCTTCGAAGAAGCTTCAGATATCAGCAGAAATATTATCGAGAAAACCCCCGCCGGAATGATGTCTGTTACTCCGGATACTGTCAGTATGGCTGCCGCGGGTGCCGGAGACACAGTCTGGGTATTTTTCGGCGACGTAAGGCTATCGTCTATAATGCCGGTTAGCAGCAAAAACGCGCCCGCGGGAGGGATAGTCGATATAGCGCACACAATAACAGCGGGTACGGCCGGGCAGGCGTCTCTTGACGCGGGAGTTCCCGTGAGCTGGACGGCAGTATTTTACCGGGATCAGAATCAGGACGGCGTGCTGGACAGCGGTGACACAAGACTCACCAGCTCGGATCTCTCCCTGGATCCGGCAGTACCCGGAAGTGATATAGTTCCAGTGATAACAAGGATATTTGTGCCGTCCTCGGCTCCGGCTGGAAACAGTTTTGAGATCGAATTTATTCTAAGGCAAACTCTGAGCGGAACCGCGTTTGTCTCTGAATCAAGTGTCACGAGCAGTGTTGTTATACTGGCCAGCGCGACAGGTATGATGAATCTTGTCAAAGAAGTGGATCTGGCGCGGGCGAGACCGGGTGAAATAGTAACATACGCCATAACTCTTTCCAATCCGGGTGTAGAAGGCGTAAAAGATATAGAAATAGTTGATCCTGTTTCAGAATCTGTAGATTTTGTTACAGACGCTTACGGCGCGGAGCGAGACATTGCCTGGACAAGCGGCGGCGCTACCGCCTATTTTACAGCGGATACTATGGACGCGGACGAGGGGATGTACGATTTATCAGATAGAAAGCTTCGGGTTATACTGTCCAGACAAAATCCGTTTACACTCGAAAGCGGCCAGGAGGGAATAATAGAATACAAGGTACGAATAAAATAAAGATTAGAAGGTATGAATAATATCTTCGACAGATTCAATTACATATTCGATTTCTTCGTCCTTCAATTTGGGATAGAAGGGGAGGCTTATTGTCCGGGCGCCGATCTCTTCCGCTACCGGGAACATACCGCGCCTGTATCCGAATCTTTTTCTATAATAGGTCATAAGGTGAAGGGGATGAAAATTGATAGATACTCCCACTCCCCGATTCTGAAGTTCACTGAGCACTTTATCGCGTATATCGGGGTCGACAAGAATTGTTATGAGATGGTAGGCGTGGTCAGCTTCAGGCTTTACCGCGTGAAGCTCAATTCCGTCTATTCTACTGAAGGCGTCATGATATTTTTTGTAGATAGCCGCCCTGCGTTTATTCATTGTGTCGATCTTCTTTAATTGTTCTATGAGTATTGCCGCGTGGATATTATCCATGTTGTATTTCCATCCCAGTATATCCACGTCGTACTGCTTGAAATGGCCGGTGTATCTGTCCGCGGCGGTTTTGTCAAATCCATGCAGACGCAGTTTTTTAAGCAGTTCGTATTGTTCTTCGCTCTTGACGGAGACTGCTCCCCCTTCGCCGCTCGTGATATTTTTTGTCGCGTAGAAACTAAAGCAGGCGTAATCTCCCCACCCGCCCGAATGTTTTCCCATCCACCTGCCCTCAAGCGAATGAGCCGCGTCCTCGATTACTACAAGCCCGTGTTTGTCCGCTATCTTCCGTATTTTATCCATATCACAGAGGTGGCCGTAGAGGTGAACCGGAAGAATGGCTTTTGTGTTGGAAGTAACGGCGGTTTCAACAGCGTCGGGGTTTATATTGCCCGTTGATCTTTCCGCGTCGGCAAGAACGGGAGTCGCGCCTGACATAAGAATACTGTTAGCCGTGCCGATAAAGGTGAGGGGTGTTGTTATAACTTCATCGCCGGGACCGATTCCGGCCGCGAGAAGAGACAGATGCATCGCCGCTGTTCCGCTGGTCAATCCCACGGCATGAGGAACTTGAAGATATTGAGCGAGGCTTTCCTCAAATTCCGAAACTTCACCCCCGGTTGTGATAAACAGGGAACCTAAAACATTCCGAACCCGTCTGATCTCTTCTTCGCCGATATTGTGTTTAAAAAATTCTATCTTTTTCAATATATCCCCTTTTGAAAAAAGGCGGCATCACATAGGATGCCGCCTGGTGTTCTCTTTTTCCTGATTCAGGGTTAACTCGGTCATTTTTCATTAATCCGTGATACTGAATCAAATATCTACCAGACAGGTTACCGCAGATAAATTATCTTCCTGCTCTGCGTGAATTTACTAATTTTGATCCGGCAGAAATAAACCCCTGAAGAAGTTGCGCGTCCTGATTCATCTTTGCCGTTCCAGATAACTGAGTAATTGCCCGGTGTTCGTGTTTTATTTTCAAGAACACGGACAAGGCGGCCGGCGGTATCAAAGATGCGCAGATCAACAGTGCCGGACTCCCCTACTGAATATGTGATCGTCGTTGTTCCGTTGAACGGATTGGGATAGTTCTGCTGAAGGGCGTTGACGAAATTCGGTATGTCATTACCTTCTTCTCCGTCAGTTCCTGTCGTATTTTTAATAGAGAACAGGCTGTCGCTTGTGTCGGCCCCTGTTAAAAGAGAGGGGTCGTAGGCGATTACTCTTACGAGACAGGAATCAGAAAGAGTGGAAGGCACTATCCATTTATAAAGTGAATCGTTCGGCTCTGAGCTTGAAATCACCGAATAATCTCCGCCGCCGTTTGTTGAATAGAAAATGTTTACAGAATCCACGCCGGCGTTGTCAGTGGCGATCCACCGCAGATCGAGTGTGTCGCCTGCTTCCGCTGTTTCCGACCCGTTAGGATATATCACAGTAACATCCGGAGGAATAAGATCTTCACCGGAAGTGCATGCTTCACCCTGTTCTGAATATCCTCCCGCGTATCCTGATGTATTTACACCTGATACACGGTAGTACCAGCAGCTTTCCACGGGGTGATGCGAGAAGCTGGAAGTTCCGGCCGGCACCGAACCGAGAAATAAAGACGCGGCGGGCAAAAATCCGTCGGAAGTATCACCGTAAACGGCGTAGTAATCGAGGTTGCCTTCGGAAAGTTCATCCCAGTTGAGCGAGATAGTAGTATCGCCTGCCGCACTCGCTATGAGATTTTTGACATATTCGGGAGACGCGGTAATAGCGCTTGCCCCCCCGTATAATCCCTGATCCGCCCTGGAACCGTCAGGGTCGGCAAAGGCCGGGTCACCTGCGTCAATCGAGCCGGAATGCAGAGCGAGATGATAGTCGGCGCTGGTTGTGTCGGAATAAACCGGATTTCTGCTGACATTTGTTGAATCGGGAGAAAGTGATACGACATCTTCCGGCGTGTTTCCGAAAGAGTTGTTATATTGAAACGTCAGACTGTCTGTACTGCTGAAGAATATTCCGTTTTGCGAACCGTACGAAATAATATTGTTCTTTATTTCCAGATCGACGGGTGTAGTTATGAAGATGTTGCCTCCGTTATAAGCTGCCGAGTTGCGGTCAAATGTACTGTTTGTTATATCTCCGCCGATCGAAGGCGCGTAAAGCCCTCCGCCCAGCATGCCGGATTCATTCAGATAGAAGAGGGAATTTTCGAAATGACATATTCCCTCTTGAAAGTAGATTCCTCCGCCCATGGAAGCGGCGATGTTCTCAGCTATAACACAATTATCAGTTGTTGTTGGTGAATCAGCGGAATATAAAGCTCCTCCTGAACCGCTGCATTCATTAGACTTTATAGTATCGCCTGAGAGGGTGACCGGGGCGAATTCTGAATATATTCCGCCTCCGTCGGCATACCCCGTGTTGCCGCCTATAAAGTTATCGCTTAAATCAATTGAAGAATAGGAGGCGTAAATTCCGCCGCCTTTCTTTGTGCCGCTGAATGACGGATCCGGCAGAGATCCCGTGATTCTGTTTCCGTTTATTACGGCATCGGACTGGTAGAGGAAAACTCCGCCTCCGCTCTGCGCCTCGCTTGAGGAGATGTCGTTTCCAGATATCATGACAGAGTCTGTGTTAACGCAGGCAACGGCGCCCCCTCCTGAAAAGTTGGTTCCGTTAATGTATCCGCAGCCGGAAAAAGTATTATTTTTTACCACGCAGTAGGGAGCATTGTAAAACAGAATTCCCCCTCCGTAATTTCCGCTTTGCGGGGTTGCAAGCGATGTTCCTGTTCCGCCGCTGAGGGTGAAACCTTCCACACCGCAGGTTCCTGACGGGATCGAGGAGAAAAGAATGAGACTCCCAGATGAATTAAGGGATGTAACGTAGGTGGAAGGGTCGTTGAATTCGAATCCGCTGTCCCATCCGCCGTATATATAAACGGGCGCGGGCACAGATAGCGAGCTGCTGTATGTTCCTTCGGCAACAAATACTGTGTCTCCGCTGTTTGCCGCGTCCAGGGCGTCCTGAATTGAATGGGCCGCCCAGACGGGAATTGAATACGGGTAGGTGTTGCTACCCGAAGAAGAAACATATCTTCTCGGGAGACCTGAAATAGTAAAATCAGCGTCACTGTGATCGTAGCCGCCGACAGATCCTCCATAATAAGCTACTACTTTCAGGCGGGCCGTTTCAACAGGCAGGTTTGAAACATTCCATGAGTAGGATGTGCTCGAGCCGGAAAGGCCTGAGACGATCGTTTCTGAATAGCTGTCTCCGCTGTCAAGACTGAGCAGAATACTTATAGAATCAGCTGCTGAACGGCTTGTCTCCCAGTTTATCTGATACCCCGTGTCTACATCCAGTGTTTCGCCTCCATTGGGATTCTGGACATAGACAAAGACGTTGCTTGGAATGTAATCGATAGTGTATGTTCCGCTTCCTATACTGCATACTCCATATTGAATTCTGCCGAAACCGTTGCTTCCCCAGCCTTCGCCCCAGCTGTTCTTTATTATCCATGCTCCGTTTCCCGCGCATCCGCTGTCGTCCCATCCGACGATTAAGACGCCGTGGTTTGGGCTGTCTGGGTAATCCGCGTTGTAGCAGCCGCTTGTGTAGCTGCCGAGATTATCATGCGCGAAAAGAGAAGTATAGACCGGGCCGTCATTATAGATTGCGGTTTTGATAGCGGTTATTGAATTAGAAACGCTCGAATAATTTGACATTTTAGCGAGAGATTCGCACGACGTCTGAGTGCAGGGGTGCGGACTGCTGGCCAGATAAGGAATGCATGATTCAGCTACCGCTCCGTAATCCATGAAAACGCCGTAGGCGCTTACAGCCCATCCTCCGCCGCATCCCTGATCCCATGAGTTGCAATCCATAACCGCCTGCTCTGAATAGTCTTCTATACGTCCGTCGTATATATAGGTATGAGCTTCCATCTGTGCTGTAGCCGCGAAGGCCCAGCAGGAACCGCAGGAGCCCTGGTTTTTAGCGGGTGTAGTTCCGTTTTGATCTCTCCAGTCAAAAGACTCCGGAAGCGCGACGGGTTCTGAGGGAGAATAGAGGGGGATTCTGCTCTTCATGTGATCAGGTAAGGGCAGGAGCCCTCTCATTTTCTGGTTTTCTTCGTGTGAAAGCCCCGACAAACCGGTTTTCCCCGCTTTCCAGAGCCATCCCTTTTCTTCTATCTCCCGGTTCAGGCGGGCGATCTTTTCTTCCGCCGTCTCTTCGGCTTTTGCTCCGGAGGAAAGGGTGAAAATCGCAAACAGATTTATTACTATTAAAGTTAATATAATCAACCGTTTTTTCATGGATTGTTCAACTCCTCTGTGGTGTTACGTCCTGTTGATGCTTCTCGCTTAAAAGCGGAAAATCTGTCAGGTTGTTATGTTGCAAATAACATACCTGCTTAAATTTCCTGACTATTAAATAGGTTGCAACTCCTGTTTTTTTAAAAAAAGCCTTTTTAAGCGACGAAAAATTTAATAAGTAGATGCTGATAACTTCTGCTTATAAATATAGCACTTTCGAACCTTTTCTTCAAGACGTGGAAAAATAATTTGTGTTAGTACTTGATAAGGGGTTGCTCTCATATATCAGGTCTTTCCCCAAAAATTTAGCAATAAATCCACTAAATCGTGGATTGTCTATTAGTTACAGGGGAAAACAGCTGGAATAAATCTATCAACGTTATTTAAGGCGGCTGATTGATATTTTCAAAACCCTCCGGAGGGCGAGCGGGCAAGGATTTCTGGCCCGAAGGGGCAGAAAGAGCGAGCCCGAGGCGGGAGTGGCGATTTCCTCGCCGGGGAAATCGACAACGATTTTGAAAATATCAATCAGCCGCATACTGTTACAAATCATCGACTACCTTATAGGTTATAAAAATTGAGGAAACTCCACTCTATTAATAGGTTGACAAATTTATCAGCCAAAGTATAATTCATTTAAGATTAAAGGAGCTGAGGATATGAGAGAAAAAGTAGAGAAGATAATAGAACAGATAAGACCTAACCTTCAGGCCGATGGAGGGGATATCGAGCTTGTCGGCATAGAGGATTTTGTGGTAAAGGTCAGGCTCAAAGGTGCCTGCGCGGGTTGTCCCATGTCTCAAATGACACTCGCGATGGGTGTAGAAAAGGTATTAAAAGAAAATATTCCGGAGATTAAAAAGGTTGTATCTGTATAATATTTGATTAGATATAATCTGCCAGCCCGAATTTTGGTTCAGAAAGCGGAACAGACCGGATTATACTTTCCCGTTTTTAATTGAACGAGTGACCCCCGCCCGGTTTTTCCAACGTGTTTCATCTTAAGAGCTTTCAAAGGCACACTGGAGCAAAGACAAACAACCGCGAGTGTGATATCTGTCGCCGTTTATAGTAAATAAGCGGTTATTAATGGGAAGTGTCACGTTTTTTGCTCGTAGTAGATTCAGAAATAATTTGAATTTATCCTTACTCTTCAGGGAGTGCATGATGCGAGGTTCAGGAGGAGTTATATTGAAGTTTGCAAATTTTGCCGAAAAAATCAAAAACGCCGGCAAATTTATCAAGAGAAAAACCGGAATACGCGGGTTTACTCTGTTAGAACTTTTTATCGTTATTGAAATAATCGGATTTCTATCCACAATAGTAATATCCAATTTTTACCGCTCAAAGAAAGCGGCCCAAGTGGCTGTATTCGTTCAGAATGTAAAGAACGTGCAGACAGCGCTGGCTTCGTATTACGCAATGGAGAGAGAATACCCGGCTTCGCTTAATACAATATGGCTTCAGTTCTATAACGGAAAAGTAATAGAGGATTTAGAATATATTGGAGGGGCTACGGCGGATCAGCAGGGGGGATGGAGCTTTTTCGCTAGTAACAGCAAGGATATACAGTTGGCAGGGCCTAAAAGTGGTCAATATGCTATAAGGAGCACCGGAAACCTTCTGCCGTATGCCAGATTTGTTTACGGTGATCCGATAACCTCCGCTAAAATAGTCCACTAGATTTTACGCGTCTGTGTCCGCGACATCATTCTTTCGCCCATTTATATTTTCTTGTCTACTTCACTTGAAGCGGGCCGGAAGATTTACCGTAAGCATAGAGTAAAAACCCAAACCCCTTATAATGGTGCACAGTTAACTCACCGCATATCTCTGTTAAAAAACGACATTTAGATACACTAATCCTGATAAGTGGTGTAGCATGATTCAGAGTGGAGTAAGAATTGGAAGAACGAAGGGGCTGATAATTATGGAAGATGAAAAATTCAGGCCTGTTTTTGACGGACATTGCGATACTGCCACAAGAATAGCCGCCGACACAGATTTCGATATTGGAAAAAGACACACAGACGGCCATATCGATATTCCGCGTATGAAAGAGGGCGGGCTCAACGTCCAGATATTCGCGATTCATACAGACCCCGATTATCCGGAGGAGTTGTGGGAAGAGAAAACGTTCAGGTCTATAGAGATCTTCAAAAGAGCTGTTGAAGCTAACAGCGAAGAGATCAAGACCGCTCTGCGGGGAAGTGATATAGCGAGGGTTGTTGGCGGGGGGAGGATCGCGGCGGTGATCGGTGTTGAGGGTGGACATGTTGTTTCATCACTTGACGCGCTGGAGAGATTGTACGAAGAGGGTGTGCGGTGTTTGACGATAACCTGGAAAAACACCAACACTATAGCGGATTCCTCGGAGGACAGAGAGAGGTGGGGCGGATTGAGCGGGTTCGGGGGTGAAATTATAGAGAGAATGGATAGACTCGGAATGATAATAGATTGCTCTCACGCTTCCCGCGGCGCTTTTTTTGATGTGCTGGAGCATTCTGCCAATCCGGTTATACTTTCACATTCCTGTATGAGCGCGCTCTGCGATATTCCGAGAAACGCGGACGACAGCCAGCTTTTAGCCCTAGCTGAAAACGGCGGTGTTGTTTGTGTTAATTATTTCCCCGCTTTTTTAGAAGAAAAGAGCCACAGGGATATCATGAAAATATGGAGTGTTTACAGAAATAAAAAGAGTATTCTTTCCCGCCGATACGGGGGAGATCCAGGTAGAGCGAGCAATGAATTGCGTTGGGACGCCATTAGAAAACTGCGGAAACTGACTATGCCCGGGCTTTCTCTGGTCGCTGATCATATCGACCACGCGGCCGGTGTCGCGGGAGTAGATCATGTCGGCATTGGATCTGATTTTGACGGAATTCCCCTTACTCCGTCCGGGCTCGACGACGTTTCCTTCCTGCCTGACCTTAGAGATGAACTCGTAAAAAGGGGTTATTCAGCCGGTGATATTGGAAAGATTATGGGCGGCAATTTGTTCAGGGTTACAAGCACGGTATGCGGCTCAGCTCGGTCAAAACCGTCATGATCAGTTGAATCAAGATGCTTTCTAACGAGGAAAATGAAGCGGCGGGAATATTTAAGAGTTTCCCGCCGCCGGTAATCTCAATGGATTTATCTGTTTTTCATCCAGCCGGCATATTCTTTGATTGCTTTCCACTGTCCTTCAGGGTCAAGGTTGGCTTCTTCAAAGACCTTATCGGCCTTTCCGCTTCCCAGATAATGTCCTTGTTTGAAAGCGTGGATGCTGTGGTTTCTGCCATCACGTGATGTAACCCAGCGGTATAATGTAGGCAGAGTAAACCCCGTTATACCCATTGCTTCTCCCGCGAGTTTGTCAGGATAAATTTCCGACTGTTCTTTTTCGGAAAGTCTTGAAAAAAGCTCCGCGCTGCTCACGTAGAAAACATTCATGTTAAGCCCGGCTTCAACTATTCTGGGCAGAACGCCGTTTACAAAGGTGTTCGTGATTCCGCTGCCCTGGAGAACCAGTGTGCCGTGATAGGGTTCTTTTGAGGGATCCGCTTTTCTCATAGCGTAAACTCCCTTCACCGCGGCTGTGACAGGCGGCAGATTAAGAGCTTTTCTGTCTATGATTTTCTCCTTCGGGCGTGTCACGAATGGAGCCAGAATAGCCGGGCGTTTCTTAAGGGCGGCGACAACCATGGGATACATTTCGTTTGGGTCCCAGGGGGTCAGCGTGATCATAACGTCGCGGGGGAAGTTTTCCTGAATTTCCTGCAGGCATTGAGGGTCGGCGTGCGTTGGTCCGTCCTCGCCGGTTTTCAGCCCGGCGTGCGCGTTTATAATCATAAAGGTGTTATACGGAAGGTCCAAGTAAGCCTTCTTTGCCTGCTGTCCGATTCCATGCAGTCTGGCCGTTATATGCTCAAGCGATGTAATAAAAGCGCCGTAGGAAGATCCCGCGCCGATCGCCTTACCGTAAGTGGATATTCCGGCCATAAGCCCGCCCATACAATCTTCGCAGATTCCGCCCGCGGCTATCAGCCTGGAGTCCGGGTTCGAGATCGAGTTGTAATATCCGTCCGGAAAATGGGCGTTCAGTTTGTTTATGCTGGTCGAACCCAGCAGATCCGCCGAAGCGCCTATGAAAGCGCCGGATGTCTTCTTGTTAAGATATCCGAGAGTTTCCCCGAGAGCCGCGCGAAGGGTCTGAGCTGATCCCGGTTCGTAGCTGCACTCGGAAGGGGTTTTGTCATATTTAATTTCATCGGAATAAATAAGGTCGAGATTTACCTTATCATTCCGGCGCTTTCTGTCAATGCCCGAAAGCCGTTTGTCAGCTTCGGCGAGACGGGTTGAGAAAAATTCCGCTATTTCATTGTTCTCTTCGAGAATATTTCTGAAGACGAGCAATGTGTCCCAGAAGTTTTTTTCAATATTCGTCTGAGTCTGTTCCCCCTCGAATTTCGGGAATTTTACTCCAAAGCGTTCTTCGACCGGTTTGAGGACCTCATAATAAGCGTCTGAGCAGAAATCATGACCGGCGCCGTGGGATTTTCTTCCCTCTATACCATATTTCCAACCCTTTACAGTGCGGTAGACGATCGCGGTAGGCTGATCGTTACGGCGTTTTGCGGCCATCTCCAGAGCGGCGTGAATCTGCCTGAAATCCTTGCCGTCTTCCACGGATATAACGTTCCAGTCATGGAGATAACAGAACTCCGCGGGCGTCCACTGAACATAATCTCCGGGCACGGAGCCTTCGCGGCAGACTTTATCGGAATCAATCGAAGACTGATTCCAGTCGACATGAAGAATTGTGTTCCAGAGTTGAGCGCTGGCAGCCGCCGCTAATCCTTCAGAAACGCGGCCCGGGGTCATTCCCCCTTCACCTTCGATAACATGAATAAAGGGCGAGTCTTTCCCGTAATAGTCCATAGCGCCGAACCCCAGACCGAAACTTGTCGGGATACCGACGCCGGAGGCTCCCGTTGAAAGCTTGACAAAAGGTGTCATCGGCGTTGGATGTCCGTCTAAGGGTTTAGCCTTGAATTTATCAAATAACGGCGTTTCCTGAGTAGGATTTCTCCTGAAACCGAGCATATCTTCCATTCTAAGCTGAAATTTCGGTTTGGGAAGGAGGTCGGGATTGCCGGCTCTTGCCGTTTCATTTCTAAGCGCCCACATGGCGTAGAGCCCCATTGCCTTGTGTCCCGCAGCGTATGATATAATATCCGCTTCAAGGCATTCAGGGTCGCCTATTCTATAATTCATCATGGAGAAAAGAACACTTTCAACTATTCTTCCGGATGAAATACTTCCGCCGGGATGTCCCGACTTGGGGACGAAATTGTATAAAATTCCGCATAGAGTTCGGTATAGTAAATCGTAGTCTTCGAATGCGGCAGACGCGTCTTCTGAAAAATTTGATGGCGCCGCGTCTGAGCCTATTTCAGCGTAATATCCGCGTCTGGGCCCGAAATTCATTTTCTTGATAGATGAGTCAGCAGCCAAAATACTCCTCCGTTGTTGAAGTTGCGGGTAAATAACTTAATGTGTAAAGGTGTTAACTTGTACCTGTCAAATCTCTTTATCTTGAAACAATAATATAAATCATATAAACGGTAATTGTCAACCGTGATGCGGTGGTTTTGGCTCCAGGGGTTTATCAGCGGGGGTTTGCCCGGCTTGATCTTTACAGTTTGATTTACCGGAGTAAGATGCTATACTTTCATTTGTCGCGGAAGGAGCAGACGGTCGCTCCGCTTTAAAAGAAGATAAGATCATCAGTTATTAACAGCGGGTTTCCCCTGAGGAAAGATCGAGGATTGAAAATTCTGGTTAAATCCAAAGCAGATTTTTTATTAACCGTCGACAACTGGGGATCTGTAAAGGGAAGGGATTTGCCGTTTTATGATAGGAGCGATAGCGGGAGATATAATAGGTTCTGTGTATGAGCACAGCCCGATTAAAACAAAGGATTTTCCCCTGTTCAGCGAGAAATCCCGTTTTACAGACGATTCTGTTCTTTCAGTTGCCGTAGCACACGCTATTACGTCAAAATCTTCATATAAGAAGGCTGTCAGGGAGATCGGAAACCGTTACCCTGAAGCCGGCTACGGAAGCACATTTATACTCTGGCTTTTTTCACTTATTGAAGATTCATACAACAGTTGGGGAAATGGAGCGGCGATGCGTGTTTCGCCGGTGGGCTTTGCTTTCAAAACAAAAGCGAAGGTTTTAAAGGAAGCGGAGAGAACGGCAGAAATAACGCATAATCACCCTGAAGGTATAAAGGGCGCTTGCGCTACCGCGCTCGCGGTATTTCTGGCGAAAAATGGAGCGGACAAGGAAGTGATAGAAAGTGAAATCGAGCGGGAGTTCGGTTATGATCTCGATAGAACTGTGATGGATATAAGGCCGGGTTACAGCTGGGAATCATCATGCCAGAAGACAGTGCCCGAGGCTATTGTCTCTTTTCTCGATTCTGTTTCCTACGAAGACGCTGTCAGAAACGCCGTGTCTCTTGGAGGAGACAGCGACACGCTGGCCTGTATCGCCGGAGCGATAGCTGAAGCGTATTACAGAGATATACCGAAGGAGATCTTACTGGAAGTCCGGAATCGCCTGCCCGATGACTTATGGAAAGAATTGAGGCGGTTTTACATAGAATATGGAATAACTGAAATTGCAGGACGGCTCAAGAAAGCAAACACGTTATGAAATATATATCAGCGGCATCAAGCCCTGTTATATTAGAATACAAGTGTTCACCCGGCGGAATTTACCGCCGTAAGATGTTAATATGGGAATGATCATGAAAGATGTCCTCGTAGTACATAACAGCGCGTCCGGAAATCATAAAACGCCTTATTTGAAGAAAGTTCTCGACAGGTATTTCAGCGCTCCCGAGTTCAATTACAAATTGTATGAAGTGACAGGGGGAGAATTGATTGAGGATGTTGTGCGGGATCACGTAAAAAGGGGTTACGATTTGATTGTCGCCGCCGGCGGCGACGGAACGATCTCGGCGGTCGCGGGCGGACTTGTGGGCGAGAGAGCGCCTCTGGGAATCATACCTGTCGGCACGGGCAATATGATAGCGAGGGAGCTTAGGATACCGCTTAACATAAAGCGTTCAGCGGAGGTAATATCCTCGAGACACACTATAAAAACAATAGACGCGATGCGGCTCGGCAACCGGACTTTCATACTTACCATAGGGGTGGGTATAAGCTCCCTGGCCGTCAGAGATCTGACCAGGAAAGACAAAAGCCGTTTCGGGCTTCTCGCCTATGTAGGTTCCGCTTTGAAACATATTGTCAAGTTCAAGCCGCACGACTTCACCTTGACAGTGGACGGGGAGAGGATGAAAATCAGGTCGCCTGAAGTCTCTGTTTCCAACGGAGGCATAATCAGCGACATGATACTTCCGAAAGGACTGGGTATACGGATTGACGACGGGGCCGTCGATGTCTGTTACGTAAAGGCGAATTCAGTTAAAGACTACCCCGCCCTCATGCTTAATGTTCTCGGCAGAAAACCGACCGGTTCAAGGATATGCTGCCTAAAGGCGCGCAAAAAGATCACAATAGACGCCGAAAAAAAAATAACCGTTCAGGCGGACGGCGAAGTGACGGGAGAAACTCCAATTACCGTAGAAGTTATTCCGAGCGCTTTCCGTGTTATCGTCCCGGAGAATGCCGGGAATCACAGAGGTTAGCTATATTAATTCAGATTTGATTCTTCTTCCATTTCACGGGGGCTTAGAGCCTTCGAGACCCGGGGCGGCCCTTTTCGAATACCAGGATATTCCCCAAGAATTAACAATGAATCCACTGAATTGAGTATTAGTTACAGGGAAAAACAACTGGAATAAGTCTATCAACGTTATTTAAGGCGGCTGAATGATATTTTCAAAACCCTCCGGAGGGCGAGCGGGCAAGGATTTCTGGCCCGAAGGGGCAGAAAGAGCGAGCTCGAGGCGCAGAGCGTACAATTCCCTCGCCGGGGGAATTGACCACGATTTTGAAAATATCAATCAGCCGCATACTGTTACAAATCATCGACTACCTTATAGGTTATAAAAATTGGGGAAACTCCAATTTTCGAATACAACTTGATTTATGTGAAAATCAGTGATACCGCTGCAGCGGCTGCAAGACAAATCAAGGTGATGGGAAGAAGCTTCTTATAGAAATATTTAAGGGTGGAATCAAAAAATTCAAGTGAAACGGAAACACAGGGATGAATCGGTGATATTATGTATCCCATGAAAACGGACAGGAAGATGCAGCTGAATACGATGTATCCAATATGTCCCGCGCCCGTTATGGAAAGATAGATGGGCAGTATAATTGCCACCGGTATTTGAACACGTCCGGTAACAAAACCTAGAAACGCGCCTACAATGACGACCAGGAAATGACGGGATGAAACGGCGCCGGCTATAATAGCTGAAATATTTGATGCCACAAAGGTGTTTAGAAAGAGAAACATCCCGATAATAATCATGAAATATTTCCAGGGTTTCATTTCCCTTATTACCGGCGCCATCTTTCTCAAAGGGAGTTTGCCGATAATAACCGCGAGGAAAAGGCTGCAGACAACTCCTATTACAAGTGGTATTTCCTGCATCAGAGAAGGGAAGAGAGACATCAGGGAAACATGAATAACGGGAGCCGCTATAATAATAACGATGGGACTGAGCATCTTTCTCGGGTTTATAGTTTTTTCCCCGGGCATGTTTCCTTCGATACCCCGGAGTAGAAAGACCCAGCCGAGAATGATCATAAGAAAAAATGCCGGCAAGAGAAACACCATCGCTTTATAAAGATTGAGCTGGGCGATCTTGGTTGTGACCAGGAGAGGTCCGAGCGGGTAAATAAGGACCAGCACGTGTCTGAACCAGATATTTATCGAGGCGAGCTGTTCATCGGTTATATCATCTCCGGCGCGCCGGACCAGCGGCGCCGACAGCAGGGCTCCGCCGGGCATCGGAAGCATTCCGAAGAAAGCGGGCCCGGATATCAGGAAGAGTTTTCTTTTCAGTTTCAGATTTGAGACCAGAGAGTTCATCAAACCCGATTTTTCGAGCACCCCCCCTATAAGCGGAATAGTCCCCACGGAAAAAGCGAGAAGGAGTATTGACGGATCCGTGACGGTTCGCGCGATTTCATTATATATCTCTCTTGCCGAAAGGTTGAAAGCTCCAAGCACAATTGCTCCGGCTATAAAGCCGAGAGGCAGGTTCTTCCTGGCCACGCCGATCATCACTATCAGAGATAGAATGAATCCCGCCCATATAGTTATATTCATTGACCTGATCCTTTAGCCCGAATATTCCAGGTAATTTATGAATTAAACCTCTTTATTCCCATAATTCTTTTTTGATTTCGCGCCAGATTTCTCTCATCGCTTCTCCGGCAGCGCCCATGTCGTATTCAATCACAGTTTTTCCGGCCATCAGGGCGTTGTTTACGTTCCGGTCAAAGGGAATTCTGCCGATTATCCGCGAGCCCCGCGCTTCCGCTATTTTTTCGATTCTTTCAGCCTGTTCTTCGTTGAGGTCGTGCTTGTTGATTATGATTCTCGCGGGGGTTCTGAAGTGTTCAGCGAGGTCCAGCACGCGCCCCATATCGTGAACTCCGGAAACAGTGGGTTCTGTGACTATAACAACAAGATCAGTCCCGGAAACAGAAGCTATGACGGGGCAGCCCGTACCGGGCGGGCCGTCGCCGAGTATGTGTTTCTTCTTTAATTCGCCGGCAAATTCCGCGCTCCGTTTTCTTACTCTGGTAACAAGCCGGCCCGAGTTTTCCTCAGCAATACCCAGCTTGGCATGCACCATTGGACCGTAGTCCGTGCCAGATACATACCAGCGGCCCGTTATTTTATCTTTCACGGAGATAGCATTCTCGGGGCATACCAGCGGACACAAACCGCATCCTTCGCACATCAGTTCATCTATCTCGCAGGTGGCTTCTGTTTTATCGTTTGGAGGGCCGTCTCTTCGTATTGAATCGAAATGACAGGCTTCGGCGCATATCCCGCACCCTGTGCATTTATCTTTTTCTATTACCGCGCTTATTCCGCCGGTAAAGTCGTGTGCTTCATAGACGGTCGGCGACAGGAGAAGATGAAGGTCCGCCGCGTCCACGTCGTTGTCGGCAAGGACCTTATCTTCAATCAAGTGGGCAAGTGAGCCGGCGACAGTAGTCTTTCCCGTCCCCCCTTTACCGCTGATAATCGTTATCTCCTTGTATTGTTCCGAGGTGCCTTTAGAGAACGGGGCCGGTTCGCCCAGGGCGAGTTCGAAAACATCTTCTTCTGGAATGGGAGGAGTCGCTGTTTTAAGTTCATCGTAAATTCTAAGAAGGTTCTCGCTGAGCTCCGGGAAGGATTCCACGAGAATCTCTCCCTTTGAATAGCCCTCCGCGTATTTACGGTCGAAGGGGATGCGTCCAGCTATCGGGATTCCGGTTTTTTCGGCGTATTCTGTTATTATACTGTCTTCTCCGTAGGATCTGTTGATGATAATGCCTGTGGGAACCCCGACTTTTAGAGTAAGCCCGACCGCCAGTTTTAGATCGTTGAGGCCGAAGGGGGTAGGTTCTGTAACGAGCAGAGCGGCGTCCGCTCCTTCAACAGCTTCTACAACCGGGCAGGAAGTGCCCGGAGAGGCGTCGATTATATTAACGGCGTTCGGATCGATATGCTCTTTTACGCCCCGCACTACGTTAGGGGCAAGGGCCTCTCCAACATTCAACAGCCCGTGAGCGAAGTAGAATGGTTTATGCTCCGGCGCTGCCTGTACTGTTCCAACAGGGGTCTCTACTTCTGTAAGGGCGTTTTCCGGGCATACGGTTGAACAAACTCCGCATGAATGGCAAAGTTCATTGAAGATCATAACTTTATCATTTATCACAACAATAGCGTTGTAGTTGCATGCCTCTGCACACTTGCCGCATCCGGTGCATTTGGCCTGATCCCAGACCGGTTTGGGGACCGTGACTTTCTCTTCTTCGGTAAAATCAGGTTTAATGAACAGGTGGTCATTTGGTTCTTCCACGTCGCAGTCGAGAAGCCGCACATTTTCCCCCCTGCCGGCCAGCGCGTATGAGAGGTTTACGGCAAAAGTTGTTTTCCCGGTACCGCCTTTTCCGCTTGCTATTGTGATAATCATAGAAGCATTCCTCCATTCCGGAGCTGTATTCGAGCAGGATATCTGTAAAATAAAGTTTATTTTCTGTTATTTTCAAACTAAACACTTTTGATTATTAAATTCCAATAAAAAAATATTTTAAGCGGGATTTTGCGCAAAATCCGTTTCTTAGGATAAATTTTCCGTCAGATCCTTTATTATTATGTGCTTACTGTCCGACTCGGAAAAGAAGAATTTATCCTTATATCATCAATCCTCTTTCGAAAAGATAATAACGTCGTTTTCGCAGAAAAGGATCTTAGCCGGCCATCTGGCGGCCAGCCATTCAAATGTCGCCTTTGAAAAGAATGAGACGTGTGTGAGATCTTTCCTGTAGTGAGAGCTAGCGAACTCATCGGGGCCCGGAGTGAACTTTGTCATTATACCTAATTTTCCTCCGGGCCTGAGGCAGCGCCACAATCTGCTTAGTTCTTCTCCGGGTCTATGCAGGTGTTCAGCGACCTCTGTCGCCGTGATGAAATCGTACTGTTTCTTCAGAACGGATTGATCGGGGGAGTAAAAACAGTCGTACACACTCATTGGATGTCCCGCTTGTTCGAACATCAAAGAGAGTGTCGGGCCCGGCCCGGAACCGAAATCCAGCCCTTTCGCTCCCGGAGTCAGGATATCTCTCATCGGAATAAAGAGGCGGCCTAAAAAACGCCTGTAGTTTTTATCATCCGGCAAGTTCCTGTGAAGGTCGTATCTTGCCTTTTCATCTTCCGGAGATAAAAATTGCCGTGAAGGCACGAAGACCAGATTACACCTACGGCAGCGGAAGTAATCGCGGGTTTCATCACGATAAAAGTCTTTTGCTTCAGCCGCGCCGCATAAGGGGCAGATTCTGTCGCCGGTGTTTAATTTCATGTACGTGACTCCGGTGAAAGCAGAAACGACAACCCTGTATTCATTATAAATTCCTCGGGAGAAGTAAAGACCTCCGTTTGTGAAACAATACAAGATATGGGCTTATAATAACACACCGCGCGGCTCGCGGGAAAGCAAAGCGAGGAAAATTATTATGTTGACACCGCTTCGATTTAACCGTTAAAAGAAAGACACATCTCCGGGTGTTCTAAGGGGGGGAATTCTGACTCTTCCCGGGCGCCCGGGGGCGTTTATATCTTGAACTGTTTTCCGGCATCAAAGGGGCAAGACCGAGAAGGAGGCGGAGGATCTTGACATTAATGAATAGCAGCGCGGCGGATCTCTTCTCGGGGCATTTTCAAGTGGGATTTGAAAAGCCCGAGCTTGAAATGCTCAGGCGCGTAATATCGGAATATTCTAAGATACCCTATGAAAATCTCACTAAGATCATCAATAAATTTTCCGGGGATGATTTTTCGAGCAGGATGAGAACCCCCGAAAGGCTTATGAAAGAATATATCAGCAGTAATACGGGCGGCACGTGTTTTTCCCTTACTTTCTGCCTCGGATCGATACTTTCTGACGCCGGATTCCGCTGTTATCCCGTTATGGCGGACATGAAAAAGCCGAACATACATTGCGCTCTGGTTGTTTGTGTTGGCGACAAGAAGTACGTGGTAGATCCCGGATATCTCCTCGGAGAACCGGTTGAACTAAAAGGATCGGTCGTGAAAATATCAACTCCCTTCGGATTCGCGGAATTAAGACCCAGGGGTAAAACGGGATATGATCTCTATACAGTTACAGGATCTGAAAGAAAATGGAGATACAGACTCAAGAATATTCCGGTTTCCAAGGGGCGGTTTATGGGTTACTGGAAGGATTCTTTTTCTCAGCCGATGATGAATTCCCTTCAGCTTACGAGGCTTTCGGGGAAGGGGCATCTATATATCAGGGACCATCATTTGAGATTTAGAAGCGGAAATAAGAAATTGAATGAGAATATAAGGAATAATATGGAGGTCAGGATCGAATCCGAGTTTGGAATACCGGCGGAAATCACCGCCCGGGCGCGAGAGCATATTGAGAGGATGAGAGAGTCATGGCGAAAGAAGAATCGTTAGGCAAACGTTATGTGCCCGTGAAATTCTTCGCGGCCGTGCTTTTCAGCGGGAGGTTTGATCTTGAAAGCAGTTTTTACGGTGAGCTCGAAGATAAACTGGGAAAGGTTGATTGTTCCGGAGAAGATCATCCCTTTAACTTAACGGATTATTATAATAATGAAATGGGAGGCGGGCTTAAGAGAAGGATTGTTTCTTTCGCCGGACTTGGCCCGGCGGAAGACCTTCCGGCCAAAAAGATGATCTCCGCCGGAATTGAAAAACTGTTCGCGGGCGAGAGGGGAAGAAGAGTCAATCTCGATCCGGGTTATATAGATTACTACAAGGTGGTCCTCGCTTCATTCAAAGAAGCACCGCAGAAGATATATCTCTCCGGCGGCGTTTTTGCCGATATGGTTCTTCTCTTCCGGGACGGGGTTTTTAAATCACTTCCGTGGACATTCCCCGATATTGAGTTGGGACTCTATACGGATGATTTCGCCTGGATTCGCGGGAAATACAAAGAAGAACGCAGAAACGCCCGAAGGTGACGTTCGTCTTTTCCGTATCTTTTTGCGTTCTTTTTTCTACTCTGAAATCTGCAACGGGCGCTTCAAAACAAAGAAGCTGATTAATATGTGATCTGGGTCCGCATCTGACGGTCAGCGAAAGCATCTCGTTGTTAACACGGGGCTTGTAAACTCTTCACGGCGGAGGTTACGCTGAACAATTTTTGATATGGGGAAAGAGCCGCGCGGGTCAGTATGCTAAAGAGAGGGAAGCTTCTTTAAGTCAGCGGGGGAAGGGCTCATGCGCGTCAATCCATTATGTAAAGTTTCACCCTTGATATCAGGACATTCCCCGAAAATCAGGGCAATATTTTAGTAATGGCATAACTATCAAGTAATTACCCATAATGATAAGTGGAATTGATATTTAGTTTCTATCCGGCTATTGGTATTGTCAAAAACGCCGTCTATTTCCCCTGCGAGGAAATAGCGTCTCCCGCTCTTAGGGCTCGCTCTTCCCCATTTCCTTGTGGAAATCAAGAATCCATGCCCGCTCGTCTTCCGAGAGGGTTTTGAAATACCAATAGCCGGATATACAAAGAACATGTAAAAATTGGGGAAACTCCAACATATAATTTCTTGCAATTTCGAATAGAAAACAGTATACTCGGTTTCTGCTTTGACTTTTTTTAGGTTATTTTAAAGTTTCTTGGGGTTGACGGTTTAGAATAGGGGGCAGCAAAGTGCTTTTAACACTTGGTATTGATATCGGTACTGTAAGTGTGAAATGGGCGCTTGCCGGGCCTACTGGTATAATAGAAAAATTGGCCGCGACAGGCGGTAACGGGCTGGAAAAAATCAGTGAAATTCCCGGAAAAGCGGACACCGCTTTTGCCGTTTCAGAATACAGGAGAGTTGGGGGGAATCCGGTTACCGCGGTTAAGGAAACTGTCAGAAGGGTCAGCGGAGAAATCGGTTGGGAGAATATTGGAGGTATAGTTCTTACCGGTTCTTCAAGCGGTGTTATCGGGGCAAAACTCGGCATTCCGGTTGAAAACGAATTCAAGACCGTTTCAAAGGCCGTGTCTGTTCTTTATCCCGATGTTGTTAATATATTCGAAATGGGCGGAGAGAATTCCAAATTCATCAAGATTTCAAGAGTAGACGGTGTTACCGGGATAGAGGATTATGAAACAAACGGGGATTGCGCGGCGGGTACGGGGTCTTTCATGGACCAGCAGGCAAACAGGTTGCAGTTCGACATCGGCAAAGTAGGCGATGTCGTAATGAAGGCGGAACGTTCCCCGAAAATAGCCGGAAGGTGCAGTGTTTTCGCTAAATCCGATATGATACACGCCCAGCAGAAGGGGTATAAACCGGACGAGATACTGAAAGGGCTGTCCGAGGCGGTAGCGAGAAATTTCAAGAGCAATATCGCGAAGGGAAAAGATGTAACCGGCAAGACGGTTTTCGCGGGAGGCGTCGCGCTTAACGCGGGTGTCGCGAGAGCGGTAAGAGAAGTTTTCAAGCTCGATGAAGATGATTTTTTTGTTCCCGACGAGTGTGTTCATCTTGGAGCTATAGGAGCCGCTCTTTTTGGATCAAACGGGACAGGCGGCTCTCTTGACCTTATTCGCAAGGCCGTCGGACCGGATTCAGAGGAAGAAGACAGTTCGTTCCCTTCCCTGCCGAGGCTTTCTAAGAAAAATGTCAAGTTTATGCGGGATAAAACAGAAGCTTACTCCTTTGAGGATAATAATGTAATCAACGCTTTTCTGGGCATAGATGTCGGATCTGTAAGTACCAATCTGGCTCTTATAGATACTCGGGGATCGGTTATAAAGGAGATCTATCTCCGGACAAGGGCCAGGCCTATAGAGGTTGTAGATCAGGGGCTCATGGAAATCAAAAGAGAGCTTGACGGCAGGGTGGAGGTCCGCGGAGTTGGAACGACGGGGTCAGGAAGAGAACTTATAGGAAAACTTGTCGGGGCTGACACGATCAACGATGAAATAACGGCTCATAAAACGGGGGCTTCATTTGTGGCCAAGCGCCTTTTGGATACCGAGGTTGATACGATCTTCGAAATAGGCGGGCAGGACTCGAAATTCATATCTATTGAAGATAATGTGGTGGTTGACTTTACTATGAATGATGCCTGCGCGGCGGGTACGGGGTCATTTCTGGAAGAGCAGGCTGAAAAGCTGGATATTAATATAATCGATGAATTTGCAAAAAGAGCCTTTTCATCCGGGAATCCTTTGAGAATGGGCGAAAGATGCACAGTATATATGGAAAAAGATGTCACTTCATATTTAAAACGGGGAGCCGAGAAAAACAACGTTATTGCCGGGCTTGCTTATTCGGTGGTTCAGAACTACCTCAATCGCGTGGTGAGGGGCAGGAAGATTGGAAATTCGATCTTCTTCCAGGGGGGAACTGCCTATAACGATTCTGTAGCGGCCGCTTTCAGTGAAGTTCTCGGCAAGGAAATAATTGTTCCTCCGCACAACGGGGTGGTCGGAGCTATAGGAGCCGCGCTGCTGGCCAGAGAGAAGGTTCTGGCGCTTGAATCGGAAACGACCTTCAGGGGTTATGACATAAACGAAATAGACTACAGCATCCGGGAATTTACTTGCAAGGGATGCACGAATTACTGCGGAATCCAGGAGTTTGTCGTTGAAGGCGAACGCACGTACTGGGGGGATAAATGCAGCCGTTTTCGCAGACGCGCCCAGGGTTCAAAGAAGCCTGTTATTCCGGACCTCTTGGCTCTGTATAATGATCTGTTGACGAGAGATGCCGTAAAAACAGTCGGCAGTGAAATCGGCGGAGATATTGACTGCAGCTGGGAAGGGGGCGGAAGGGCTCCAAAAATCGGGCTTCCCAGGGCTATGTATTATTATGACAGGTATCCCTTCTGGAGTGCATATCTCAGGTCGATGGGATTTGAAGTAATAACGAGCGTAGAGACTAACAGGGAAATAGTACACCTGGGGATGAGCTCTAATGTGGCCGACCCGTGCTTTCCGGTTCAAATCGCTCACGGCCACACAGTTTCTCTCCTTGAGGAAAACCCGGATTCTATTTTAGTACCTAATGTTATCGACTCAGAGACAGATAATCCCCGAACCAAGTCCTTTCTCTGCCCCTGGGGGCAGACATTGCCGTTTGTTCTCAGAAGCACTCCCGCCTTTAGCGGCAGACGGGGCCTTATTGCCGACCCGACGGTCCATTTCCGGGAAGGAGAATCATTTGTAGAAAAGGAGCTTTGGAAGTTTGCTAAACCTTTTAAGGTAAAGCGCAAGAGGCACAGGGAAGCTGTAAAATTGGCATTTGCCGCGCAAAAACTGTTTCGCCGCGACCTTCAGCTGGCCGGAAGAGGCGCCCTTGATATTCTCCGCAGGAAAGATGAATTGGGAATTGTCCTGGTGGGACGGCCCTATAATATTATGGATTCCGAAGCAAATATGGGAGTGCCCGGGAAGATCAGAGATTATTACGGAATAAATGTGATTCCGTTCTCTTTCCTTCCTCTCGAAGGGATTGATATTTCGGATGTTGGATACAATATGTTCTGGAACTACGGGCGGGCTATTATGCAGGCGGCGCGTTATGTCAACAGCAATGATAATCTTCACATGATATATATAACCAACTTCAAATGCGGCCCGGATTCGTACATAAAGTCTTTTGTAAAGCAGATTTCAACAAAGCCTTTTCTCACGCTGCAGTTCGACTCGCACGGCAACGACGCGGGCATTATGACGAGGTGCGAGGCTTATCTTGACAGTAAAGGAGTACTTAGATGGTGGGCGGGAAAAGAAAATCTCTCAAAGACAGAACCGTCTATATCCCGAGAATGTCGTACGGAGGATCAAGAGCCTTCGCGGCGGCGTTCAAATATCTCGGTATAGATTCTCAGCCGGTTCCCGAGGGAGACGAAAGGACACTGGAGCTTGCTTCGAAGCATACGAGGGGGGATGAGTGCCTGCCCGCGAGGGTTACACTCGGCAATTTCCTGAAAATTACCGAGATGCCGGGTTTTGATCAATCGAAGGCCGCCTTCTTCATGCCGACTTCAGAAGGCCCCTGCCGTCTGGGGCAGTATGCCCCCTTTATGAAATTCGCCCTTAAGGATATGGGGTACGATGATTTGATGATCCTCTCTCCTTCGAGTAAAGACGGGTACAGGGATCTTGGCGATGTAATGGAATCTTTTGTGAAGCTCGGATGGATGGGGATTGTAGGAAGTGACGCCTTAAGAAAGATGCTTCATAAATACCGTCCCTATGAGCAGCAGCCCGAAGTTGTTGACAGAGTCTACAAAGAAGCCCTGGAGGATTACTGCTCTGTTCTCGAGGACGGGAGTATTCCTCTCAAAGACAAACTCGGAGAGCTTGCCCTTTCTCTGGAAAGGGCGAGGGAAGCCTTCAGAGCCGTTCCGGCGGATTGGAACAGGGAGGTATTACTAATCGGCGTTATCGGTGAAATATTCTGCCGGCTGAGCACATTCAGCAATCAGGATTTGATTCGTAAATTGGAGAGGGCGGGAGGCCGGGCCTGGCTCTCTGATATATCGGAATGGGTTTGGTATACCAACGAGGAGGAAAAAGAAAGATTAAAACTTTATAACCGCCTCTTCACGCTGGATATGGTAAAGCTGATGATGACGAAGCATATACAGAGCAAGTATGAAAAAAGACTCCTTGCCCCTTTAGAGGAGGAATTTGAGGGGATTGAAGAGCCGCATGATATAAATGAAATACTTAAACGGAGTGAAAGGTATTTGCCCGCGAGGGGAGCAAAGGGGGAGATGACTCTGAGTGTGGGAAAGGCAATCTATCTTTATGAGAAGGGGGTTGACGGAATTATTGACATAAGCCCGTTTACGTGCATGAACGGGGTGATCTCAGAGGCGGTTTATCCGGAAGTAAGCAGAGATCATGATGATATCCCCATACGCACCTTCTATTTTGACGGTACAAGCACCGACCTTGAGAATGACCTGGAAATATTCATCGAGCTTGCCAGAAATTACAATCGTAGGATGAAAAGATCCCCGGCTGAAAATAAAACAGCGTAACTTCAAGATAAAATTATAGATAGCGTTTAAACTGGAGGTCTTAAATTTGAGAATGAATAGAGATGTATTTACCGGCAAAAAAGAAGAAGAAAAAAAAGGCTTTCAGCGAACCATATCCATCCGGGCGGCGGCCGGCTTTATGCTGGCGATCCTTCTTATTCCTGTCTTTCTGCGGGGACAGCCGGCGGAGAAGCTTACGATTGAAAGAATGTACCGGGACCCGCGTCTTACGGGGGTATCTCCTAGGAGTTTGAAGTGGGCTCCCGGGGGAGAAGAGTTTGCCTTTATCTGGAATAGCGAAGGGGAGAGGTTTTACGACATTTATATTTATAACGTCCGAAGCGGCAAACTCCGCAAAGCGACAGAGGCGGCCGCACTTACAGGGTCTAAAAAAGCGGTTCTTTCAAAGGCCGAAATAGACAGACTCTCAACACTGCGAAGGAAGGGCGGCGGCATATTTTCCTACCTCTGGTCGCCTGACGGGGAGAGCATCCTTTTCCCTCTGCGCGGTGATCTCTATCTGCTTGATGCCGGTTCGGGGAGTGTAAGAAGGTTCTTCCGTACTGAAGCCTCCGAGACAGATCCGGCATTCTCCCCTGACGGCGGAAAAATCAGCTTTATAAGGGATAATGATATCTGGATTCTGGATATCGAAAGCTCAGCGACGATTCAGCTTACCGATTCCGGCAGCGAAACTCTCTATAACGGGATGGGTGATTATGTGGATTACGAAGAAGTTGGAGTTGACAGGGCGTATTGGTGGTCACCCGACGGCTCGAAAATAGCGTATTTTCAGACAGATGTAAGTCCGGTATCGGAGCTTTTAATCCCGGATTACAGGGGGCGGTTCGTCAAGGTGCGCAAGCAGGCCAGACCGGTTGCCGGCGGAAAGAACGGGCTGAAGAGGCTGGGGGTTATAGATTTAGAAACAGAAGAGACTGTTTGGATAGATCCGGGGGTCAGGCGGGACGAGTATATACCTCAGGTTCACTGGCATCCGGGCGGAGAAAAACTCCTTTTCCTCAGTGAACCCAGGGACCTCAAAGAACTCAATTTCCTTGCGGCCGACCCTGAAGATGGATCGACTGACACGCTTTACACCGTCAGGGACAGCAAGTGGGTAAACATTCATAATACAATTATACGCTGGGGAGAGGGAGGAGAAGTCTTTTATTTTACCTCGGAGGAGAGTGGGTGGAACCATATCTACCGCCGCGGATGGAATAACGGCGAGGTTGATCAGATAACTCGCGGTCCCTGGCAGGTTACATCGATTCAGCTTATAGAGGATGACGGGGATATATGGTACACGTCCACTGAAGCGGGGCCGGCGGAGAGGCATCTGTTCAGACTGGGCAGTGACGGGGAAAAGCGCAAGGTCACTCCCGGTGAGGGTTGGTATTCAGCGAGCGTCTCTGAAGGAGCCGGCAATACAGCTGTCATATATTCAAATCCCCTTTATCCGCCCGATATCTATATCCTCGAATCGGCAAAGGGTGAAAAGTTCGAGGGGACGGGAGAGGTGGCGGGCGCCGCGAACTCTCAAAACGGCGCTTCTGAAATATATTATAAAAGCAAATGGACAGTTCCGGACGGCCTAGAGAGGGTTACAGATTCACCGGCGGATGATCTGGGAGAGATCGATATAGCGGTCCCCGTATATTTTACCCTCCCTTCCAAGTTTGACGGCAAGCGAATACACGCTCTCGCCGTATTTCCTCCTGAAATTAAAGAGGATGAGATTGAAGGGCTTATTTCAGGTGATTTTCAGGGTGAGCGGGAGATGAAGTTTCCGGCAATTATCTCCGTCCACGGCGGGGGATATTCTCAGTCAGTTACAAAGGGATGGCGCTGGCGCTCTCTATTTGACACATATCTCGCGGGCGGGAAGAAATATGTGATACTGGATCTGGATTACAGGGGCAGTTCCGGATATGGAAGGGACTGGCGGACAGATGTCTATCTTGATATAGGAGGGGCCGATCTTGAGGATGAAATAACCGGACTGAACTTTCTCGAAACACTGCCCGTGGTAGATCCTGACAGGATTGGAATATGGGGATGGAGTTACGGCGGGTTTATGACGACGATGGCAATGCTGAAACGCCCCGAAGCGTTTGAAGCGGGCGCCGCGGTAGCGCCAGTGAATAAATGGCAGAATTACGACACCCACTATACCGAGGAAAGACTGGGAATGCCCGGGGAACACGAAGAAGCTTACAAAGAAGCGAATCCTCTCAGTTACGCGGGGGATCTGAAAAACCATCTTCTTATAATCCACGGGATGCGGGATGACAACGTTCATTTTCAGGACACCGTTCAGCTTGTAGACAAGATGATCGATTCGGGTGTCGATTTTGAAGTTATGTTCTACCCCGGAGGGAGACACGGGATAAGGTCAGACGCCAGCAGGATTCATCTCTTCAGGAAGATAACGCGGCATTTTGAAAGATATCTCAGGGGCGTTCCCGATGCCGTCTGCCCTTGATTCTTTCTTCTAAAGGACGCTGAATTCGAACTCCGGCGGATCGATTATATTTTTCTTCACAGTGCAGAGCTCCATGGAGTTAAGCGCGGCTTTTTTGTATTTCTCAGGGAAATCATCGGGCAAATCAACGATAATTCTTATCTTTTCGAGTTTGCCGGTTTCTCCGTTGCTTTCCATCTTCTGAATAACCTTGATATCATCTGTCGCGATATCGCGGCTCTGGCAGAAACGAAGAAGATAGGTCCCCGAACAGGTTGCTATCGAGGCCAGAAAGAGATCGAAAGGAGAGGGCGCCGATCCTTCGCCTCCGTCTTCTTCGGGTTGATCACTTTTTATAATAAACCCGTTGTATTCGGCTCTTACCTTTTGATTTCCGGGAAAGGTTACTGTGAGATCCATATCATTCTTTCAGTTTATGACAGAATAAATGCCTGAGGGGGGAGTTGAACCCCCATGGGCGTAAGCCCACTGCGTCCTGAACGCAGCGTGTCTACCATTTCCACCACTCAGGCAGAGCAAAACTTATGACTCAGTACGATAATTAAACAGTCCGATTTTGTCAAGCCGGTTGAGCCGCCCGGCGAGTTTCTGATTATTCGTCCGTTTCAGTCTATTTCCTTCTGTTTACTATGGCCATTGTAGCTCCAAGAATGATCGCGAGCCGGAATGAAGTAGCCCAGTCAACGCTACCGCTGCCGTTGCCGATAAGGTTCCAGAGGAATGTTACAACAACAGCCGCGACCAGTGTGGTAATGAATGTGATCACAAAATCCATAAAAAAGCTTTTGACATGCATTCTTCACCTCCTTTCCTTCTTTTAATTTGAGCGCCCTCTCTAAGGGGCGCGCAACTTAGCCTTTACGATAGTACGGAGCATATTCTATTTCTATCATTTTCTTCAGTCAAGTGAGTTTTTAGGATATCGCCCGCGGGCGGCATTCTTTATCAATCTCCCCTCACACTGTATATCGCGCATAATTTTGATAATGGATAAGCTGCTTCTAATAAGTAACTTTAGTAAACAAAAGTTATGAACAAATTCTTACCAAAAACAAAGGAAATTACTATGATTAATGATTCCCGAATCACACTTTTGTCTGCAGGTATTTCCGAGGAAAAAGCAAGGGTGATTTTACAGACGGTGTTCTTACCAACGACGCCGGGGCCGGCAGATTATAAAGAACCTATTTGGTGAAGCCTGATAAAATTTGTTGTACCCCTCGAAAGACGCGGCATTCCCCCTGTAATTACAATTTTATCTCCCTGTTCAAGAAATGTTTCAGCGACGAGAAATTCATCTGTTTTTCTTAAAAATTCCTCTGTAAGACTCGGGCTGAATTCCATGTAGAAAGGTAAAACTCCCCACAACAAATTCAGTTTTAAACACACCTCTTTGCTGTCAGAAATTGCAACTACAGGTACGCTTGGCTTTGCTTTTGAAAGAAGTCCCGCCGTAAAACCCGACCTGGTAAACGCGACAATGGCATTAATTCCCACCTCGCCAAGCATTCTTATCGTTGCGCTTACGATGGTTTGAGAGTCTATATTGCGGGGATCACCGTTTCTTGACTCATATACGTTGTATTTGCACAGGTTGCTCTTTTCAACGTTTTCGGCGATGGATTTCATGATCTTCACCGCTCCAACCGGATAATTCCCGACGGCGGTTTCCCCTGACAGCATGACCGCGTCAGTTCCGTCTATTATCGCGTTTGCAACATCACTTGCCTCAGCCCTGGTTGGAATAGGATCATGGATCATGGATTCCAGCATTTGCGTAGCAGTAATAACCGCTTTTTTATAGGAATTTGCTTCTTTGATAAGATGTTTTTGAATGATTGGAACACGTTCCGGGGATATTTCAATCCCAAGATCACCTCTTGCCACCATGATACTGTCTGAAACCAGCATTATTTCAGTCAGGTTCTCAACAGCTTGAGGCTTTTCAATTTTTGCTATGATGGGAATATTCCCGCCGGCTTTGTGCACATACTCTTTGGCTTTTTCAATATCCTTTGCGCTTCTGACAAAAGACAGCGCGAGAAAATCTATTTTGTTCTCAACAGCGAATTTAATATATTCTATATCCTTTTCGGTTACTGAAGGAAAGCTGGTTGTAGCTCCCGGGATATTCAGCCCTTTTCTTGAAGTTAAAATCCCGCCGTTAATAACCAGTGCTTCTATTTTTTTCGGGTCAGTAACTTTTAATTCAATTTTCCCGTCATCCAGCAGGATTGTGGAGCCCGCTGCCAATTTCTGTGTAATTTCTTCGTAATTGACGGGTATAACTCCCGGTTCTGTTTGTTCAGCACAGGGTTTTAAGATTACTTTTTCCCCTTCTATCAGATTCATCGGTTCAGTTAAATTTCCTATCCTTATCTTAGGACCTTGAAGATCAAGTATTATAGGGATAAACAAGTTTAATTCCTCTGAGATTTGCCTTATGTTTTGAATGTTTATCAAGTGTTCCCGCTGATTACCGTGAGAGGAATTGATTCTGAATACCCTGACGCCGGAGTTTATAAGTTCTGTAATTTTCCCCGCGCTGCCGGGTCCGATTGTTGCTATTATTTTTGTGCGAAGGAAGTTTTTCAAATTAATATCCCGTTTCTTATAATAGTTCTGTTCACAATTCAATTATGACAAAAGAGAACTAAAACTGTCAACGAAGTTAATACGTGGAGTTTCCCCAATTTTTTACATTCCTTTGTATATCCGGCTATTGGTACCTAAAAAACCCTCTCGGAAGACGAGCGGGCATGGTTTTCCCATTTCCTTTAGGGAAATGGGAAAGAGCGAGTCCTAAGAGCGGGAGACGCTATTTCCTCGCAGGGGAAATAGACGGCGTTTTTGACAATACCAATAGCCGGATAGAAACTAAATATCAATTCCACTTATCATTATGGGTAATTACTTGATAGTTATGCCATTACTAAAGTATTGCCCTGATTTCGAGGAATGCCCTGAGTTAATACCTCGGCAGTCGGTCTCCTTTCTTAATCAATAATATCCCCGCAATTTAATTTTCCGCCTCTAAACGGTTTATAGAAATTTTATTATTCTATTTTTAGCGAACGCGAAATTGTGGACTCCTGATAAACCACTTGCACCAACAGGGAGGGGCTATTAAAACCGGTATCCGTATTCTCAAAATCCTGACCAATATTATCCTGCCTCTGGCGGCAGGTGTGCCGGCCGTCTATCTCTTCTGGTTTGTTCCCGCCTACTTCCGGCGGCCTTTCTGCGAGCGGGAAGTTTTGATCGTTTATAACGCCTCAATAATGGCCATTCCGGCCCTGTTGACCGTTGCGGTTTCGAGGCCTTTCGATGAGCTGTCCGGACGCCGGGACAATATCTTCCGCTGCCGTTCAATTGAACCTCTCTTGTTTTATTTGATACCCGGAAAAATTATGTTAATCTTCATTTAGCAGGTTGATAAGCGGGGAAGCTCCACCTTTATAAAGCTTTGACATGATGATATCTACCCGATATTATAGCTTTGTGTGTATGGTGAAAATGGAATATTTTTTATGTAGAATAGCTTTGGAGAGTTGTAATTGTGAAAAGAGTGGCAATTTTAGGCGCGAGCAATAAAAAAACGAGATACTCGAGAATGGCGCAGGAGCTTCTGACCGAGAAGGGGTATGAAGTAGTTCCAATTTCCAGGGGCGGAGATGATATTCTGGGGGTCAAGAGCTATCAGAGGGTCGGGGAAATTCCCGGGAAGATAGACACATTGACCGTATATCTCAGCCCGAAGCATCTTGCCGAACATGTAGATGATATAGTCCGATCTGATATCCGGAGGGTTATATTCAATCCCGGAACGGAGAATGAACCCTTGCGGAAAAAGATCGAGGAGAGCGGAAAGTTCGTTCTCGAGGCGTGCAGCATTGTCCTGCTCAAGACGGGGCAGTTCGATAAATCCTGACAGCTGTTCAACTAATAACGGTATATATCCCGGCTGCGGCCGGCTCAATTTACTCTATCCTGTAAGAGTGTTCTCTTTACGCCGGGTTGGCGGGGGGACTCGGCCTGGAATTCCTTCTGAGGCCGGCGGAGAGTAACGTTTTCTTCAGCCTAATCGATTTCGGCGTTATCTCGACCATCTCGTCATCGTGGATGAAGCTGAGCGCTTTTTCTATCGTTAACGGTTTAACAGGGGTTAAAGTTACGGCATCGTCCTTTCCGGCCGCTCTCATATTTGACAGCTTTTTCTCTTTTGTTGGATTAACAGTAATGTCGTTATAACGGTTGTGCTCTCCTATTATCATTCCCTCGTATCCGGGGTCGCCGGGCCTTACGAAAAGCCTGCCCCGTGCTTCAAGGTTGCTGAGCGCGTAAGCTACGGCTTTGCCGGGTCTGTCGGCGACGATCGATCCCGTGAAACGGGTATTAAAATCACCCCTGTACTGCTCGAACCCCGTGAAATAGGAATTCATTACACCTGTTCCCTTAGTGTCAGTCAGAAAATCATCCCGGTATCCTATAAGCGCTCTTGAAGGCAGAGAGAATTCGGTTCTGACGCGGCCGCCGCTTCCGTGAATAAGGTTCGTCATCCTGGCTTTGCGCCGCCCGAGCTTCTCGGTGACAGCGCCGAGGAATTCTTCTTCACAATCGACTGTGAGGTGTTCGATCGGCTCGAGCTTATTTCCGTCTTTATATTTGTATATTACACGCGGGCGTCCCACGCAGAACTCATATCCTTCCCTCCTCATCGTCTCGATCAGTATTGCCATTTGGAACTCTCCGCGCCCCTTGACGATGAAAGCGTCACGCTCCGGGTTTTCCTCCATCTGAATTGCCACGTTCATAAGAGTTTCCTTATGGAGGCGCTCGCGTATCTTCGAGGATTGGACGAAACGGCCCTCCCGGCCGCTGAACGGGGAATTGTTGATTGTAAATCGCATCGAGATAGTCGGTTCGTCGACAGTGATCCGCCTGAGCGCCTTGGGGTGTTCGCTGGTGCAGATAGTATCGCCGATTTTTACTCCGTCGATTCCGGCGAGAACGGCGATATCACCGGCGGCGACAGATTCAGCCGGCCTGCATGTCATCCCTTCGTATTTTTGAAGTTTTGTTACCTTGAGCGGAATACGCCCGCCCTCCTTGTTTATACATACGAGCAAATCGTTCGAGCTGACTTTGCCGTTGATGACCTTTCCCACGGCGAGCCTGCCGAGGTAATCGGAGTAACCGAGATCGGACGCGAGCATCTGGAAGGGTTCTTCGGGATCGTAAGCGGGAGGCGGTATTTCATCGATGATAATATTCAGCAGCTGATGAAGGTTGTCTGTTTTATCTTCCAGTCTCCTTTTGGCTATTCCGTCCTGACCTGTCGCGTAGAGAACGGGGAAATCGATTTGATCGTCGTCCGCGCCGAGGTCTATGAACAGATCGTAGATTTCGTTCAGGATCTTAGCAGGCCGAGCGTCCTTCCGGTCGATCTTGTTTATTACCACGATGATCTTGAGGTTCGCTTCAAGGGTCTTTTTCAGCACGAAACGAGTCTGCGGCAGAGGTCCTTCGGACGCGTCAACAAGCAGAATAGCGCCGTCGGCCATCGAAAGGGCCCTCTCAACTTCAGCCCCGAAATCGGCATGGCCGGGGGTGTCGATAATATTTATCTTCACGTTTTTCCAGGTTACCGAACAGTTCTTAGCGGCTATCGTGATGCCCCGCTCGCGCTCGAGGTCCATATTATCCATTATCCGTTCATCCACAATCTGTCCGTCGCGGATCAGCCCGCTCTGTCTGAACATAGAGTCCACGAGAGTGGTTTTGCCGTGGTCCACGTGCGCGATTATGGCAATATTCCTTATATTTTTATTCTCAGCGGTTATGTTCATATAAAAAAACTCCGAACATCATAATTTCCAGGGGGCATCAGCGCCCGGCAAGCAAAAGCTTTCCGAAAGATAAGCTGTTGAAGGTTATTGTCAACAGAGAATAGAGATATTAAAGGAGTTTTTATGCTATTCTCATAATCAGAGAGCGGCAGAATTTTTGTTAATGCGGGACCAAGTCGCGGCAAGTCAGGGCGAAACACCTTAAATTCTGTAATACCGCGGGCGGGGGGATTTGCCGGCGGGAAGTTTCTCCGTGCCTGAGGGGAAGACGGAAAGATATCTTTGAGACTACCCGCGTGTTCCCTTTTAACTTGAAAAGCGGGCCTTCCTCTGCTAATTTTCCCTTAAGCTAGTTTGTTGCGTTGATCTTTCTAGTTTTAATATTTTAAGGGACATTTATATTGTGAAGGTAGTTTGCTCTAACAGGAAAGCTAAGAAGAATTATCATATAGTAGAGAGGATGGAAGCGGGGGTTTCTCTTCTTGGAACCGAAGTTAAGTCTCTCCGCGACGGGACCGCGCATCTGCAGGACGCTTACGCTTCTGTGGAAAACGGAGAGCTCTTTATGTATAACTCCCACATCAGCCCCTACAAAGAAGGAAACCAGTTTAACCATGAGCCCAAAAGGGTCCGTAAACTCCTTATGCACAAACGCGAAATAGAGCGTATTTTCGGCAAGATCCAGCAAAAAGGGTTTACACTTATTCCCTTGAGTTTCTATTTTAATGATGACGGAAAGGTTAAAGTCGAGCTCGGTCTCGGAAAGGGAAAAAGGGCCTATGATAAAAGGCGTGAAATTGCTGAACGGGACGCCAACAGGGAGATGAGGCGTGAATTTAAAGATAAACAGCGGAAGCTGTAAATATAGTTCTTTTGCCGGAAAGAATATCCTGCGGGGGATTTTCCTTGTCGCGGCTTTATTGGCCGCGGTCAATGTTTGTCACTCAACCGGGGTCCCGGCAAAGGAAGACGAGGGAAAAACGCTGGGAGTGGTCTTCGCCGACGGAAGGCGGACGGAAGACATCACACTCTCAAAGGTTGAAAGTGAGAGTGAAGAGCTATATATCTCCGCGTATGACCTCGCCCGTATCTTCAAGGCGACAAAATACTGGAAGCCGGGGCGGAAGAGACTCGTAGTCAGGATCGGGGCAGAGAAATATATCTTTACACTCGATACCCGTGTAGTGACAGCGGATGATAAATCTTTTCTCCTGCGCGTGCCTGTGAGGTACCGCGGCGGTTTTGTTATGATACCCCTCGAGTTCATCAGGGATCATCTGGCAAAATCCAGAACGGGCAAGATAGAGTTCGATGAGAAGAGATTTGTACTTACAATAGGAGACCCGAGTTATAACGTGAAGGAGATCGCCTTCGAAGAGAGCGATGAAGGAACAAGGGCGGTCCTTACACTCAAAGACGAGCTTCTCTATCACGTGGATAACGAAACACCGGGGCTTCTCAGACTGAAAATATACGGCGGCAGGATGAATACTCTGAAGATATCCGCCACCGAGTGTAAAGGACTCTTCAAGCGGGTAAGAGCAGAGCAGACCGAGTATGACGCTTATCTCTTTTTTGAGGTTCAGCAGAGCGCGAGACGCTTCCGCGTGGAATTTCTGGGGCCCGCCGGGGAAGATTCCGAAGACAGAAAACTTGTTATCTTCTTAGAAAAGGGTGAACTGCCCGAAATACCGGATGCTGATTTCGCCAGCAAAAAAATGGTTGAGATTTTAAGAGAAAAGACGGCGGAACAGATAAATGTGGAGGTCAAAAGGGTTGTGATCGATCCGGGGCACGGGGGAGATGACGCGGGAAGGGTAAGCGACTCCGGAATCGAGGAAAAGCTGGTAAATCTCGAAATATCCAGGATGCTAAAGCGAATGCTTATTGAAAGACTCGGGGTCGAGGTTGTTCTGACCAGGAGAACCGACAAGATAGTTCCCCTCGACAGAAGGGGTGAAATAGCAAACGTACAGAAGGGGGATCTTTTTATAAGCATACACTGTAACGGTTGGTTCAGCGAGGATGCCGGAGGGTTCGAAACATTTTTTCTCTCACCGGCCCGTAACTACGAGGAAAGCCGCCAGGCGGAACAGGAGAACTCTTCGATAAGATTCGAAGGATCTGATCTTGACTCTGAAAAGCTCGAAGAGCTTGATTTTATTCTCTGGGATATGGTTCAGAATGAATTTATAAATGAAAGCAGCGATTTGGCGGAAATTATCCAGAAATCCCTGGGTGAGAGATTAAATATCAGAAACAGAGGCGTGCGGCAGGCGGGGCTCAGGGTGCTAAGGGGGGTAAAAATGCCGGCGGTACTTGTTGAAATCGCTTTTCTCTCGAATCCGCGGGAGGAAAAGCTGCTTATGGATAATAAGTTCAGAAGAGTTGTTTGCGAGGGGATTGTTGAAGCCGTGAGAGATTTCAGCGCTAACGGCCTTGGCGCCCAAGCCCCTTAGGAAAAGGAGCCGGGGGCGGTTTTCAGTGGATTATGTTTATAAACGATAAGGTGTGAAAAATGAAAGAGGAAAATATAGGACGAAAGATCATGTTTGTTCTAATCGCCCTTTTTGTGATAATCGCGGCAGTGATATTTGTAAGCCGCTGGAGGAGCAGGGAAGTGAAGAGGCCCGGAACGGTAAGGGAAGTGCCCGGCGAAATAAGAACGGTCACCCTGTTTTTCGGTAACAGCACGGCGGACGGTCTCGTTTCGGAAACCAGAGACATTACAAGCGAGGGCGGGTTTGAAAATGAGGTAAAGCAGGTGATAGAAGCCCTTTTAGAGGGACCTGAAAAAGGGGGGCGTGTTTCAGCGATACCCCGCGGAACCAAGATAGAGAGAGTCTTTCGTGTTGAGGATAAGAAGACGGTTTATCTTGATTTCAGCAGGGATCTAATTTCAAACCACGAGGGGGGCAGCGCCGGGGAATATTATACGATAAAGATGATCCTTAAAACTATCGGTGTGAATTTTCCGCAGGTGGCAAGGGTACAGTTTCTGGTCGGCGGTTATCCCGTTGATACTATCGCCGGACATTACAAGGTGGACAGTCCTTTGAGCGTTAGAGAATGGCGGTAGAACAGAGCCGGCAATCATTTATTACTCCCGGCATTTATTAAAGAAAAGTGAGCTTGATGGAAGATAACAGGAGTAAGGGAATAGGGGTGTTCGATTCGGGGATCGGGGGTCTTACGGTTGTGCGTGAACTGATCAGGAGGCTTCCGGGCGAGGGAATCGTTTATTTCGGCGACAGCGCCCGTGTCCCTTACGGGACAAAGAGCCCGGAAACTGTCCTTGGATTTGCCAGAGAAAACCTCAAGTTCCTGAAATCCAGAAATATAAAGTTGATAGTAGTGGCCTGCAATACTGTCTCGGCCGTGGCGCTCCCCGTTCTGAAGTCCGAAGAGGATATGCCTGTAACAGGGGTGCTGCTGCCGGGGGCGCTTGGGGCGTCTAAAGCTACAAAAAGCGCCAGGGTGGCTGTTATCGGAACTACTGCGACGATTCGTTCCGGCGCTTACCGGAAAGCCCTTCAGGCGATAAATCCGGATTTGGAAATATTCAGCAAGGCCTGCCCCCTGTTTGTCTCTCTTGCCGAGGAGGGCTGGCTGGACAATGATGTAACAAGGCTTGTTGCCGAAAAATACCTTAAAGAGGTGATTGATTTCGGTCCCGACACGGTTGTGCTCGGATGTACCCACTACCCTCTGCTCAAAGGGGTGATTTCAAAGGTGATGGGGCCCGGCGTCAGGCTTGTTGATTCCGCGAATGAATGCGCGGTTGAGGTTGAAAAGATTCTTATCGGCAATGATTTGAAGAAAAGAGCGGGAAGCGGCGGGGAGATTAAAGTATTCATGAGTGATGTGCCGTATAAGTTCAGAGAGATCGGCGAAAGGTTTCTGGGAAGGTCTCTCGGCGAGGTTACAAAGATTCAGGTTTAACAGGGGGGAAAGAGGGTCAAATGCCAAGGAATGACGGAAGAACGAGAAGAGATCAGCTGAGGACCATAAAAATCAAGAGAAACTATATAAAAAGCGCTGAAAATTCAGTGCTTTTCGAAATGGGAAACACGAGGGTGATATGCGTTGCTTCGATTGAGGAGAAGGTTCCGCCTTTTCTCCGCGGCGCCGGGCAGGGATGGATTACGGCTGAATACTCGATGCTTCCCCGGTCCAGTCCCGTGAGGATAGTGCGGGAATCGAGGAGGGGGCGTCTTAAGGGGAGAACTCAGGAGATCCAGCGTTTGATCGGAAGATCTCTCAGGGCCGCGGTGGACCTTGAAAAGATTGGCCCCAGAACAATAACCGTTGATTGTGACGTGATCGAAGCGGACGGCGGAACGCGGACCGCCTCTATAAACGGGAGTTTTATAGCCCTCGCGGGTGTGCTGAAAAAGCTCAAACTCGCAAATGAGGCAATAAAGTTCTTTATAGGCGCCGTAAGCGTTGGGATTGTGGGGGGCAGTGTATATCTCGACATCGATTATTCCGAGGATGTAAAAGCCGAAGTGGATATGAATATCGTGATGAATGAAGAAGGTGATTTTATTGAAGTTCAGGGAACGGCCGAGGAGAGGGCGTTTACCTCACGCCAGCTGTCTTCTCTCGCAAAATCCGCCGGCAGGGGTATCGCAAAAATAATTGAAAGGGAGAAAAGGTGTCTGAAGTGGACCTGAAACTTGTTCTGGCAACGGGCAACAGGGGAAAGATTTCAGAGATAAAGGGGATCCTCTCGGACCTTGATATTGAGATCTTAAGCGCAGAGGACTTTGAGAGCTTTCCCGATCCGGAAGAAACCGGGGAGACCTTTCTGGAAAACGCCCTGATAAAGGCCGGGGCGGCTTACCGGAAGACACAGGTAATGGCTCTGGCGGATGATTCGGGTATAGAAGTGGATTATCTCGGGGGCGGGCCGGGGGTCAGGTCGGCCAGATACGGGGGAGAAGGCTTAGATGACAGCGAAAGATATATAAAGCTGCTTGACGAATTAAAGGGTGTTCCGGAATCGAAAAGGGGAGCGAGGTTCAGATGTGTTATGGCACTTTATCCCTTGCCGAAAACCGTCTCCGGCTGTGAAGACAATGAAATTTCAGAGTATCTTCTGTCACACATCAAGGAGATTGAAGAGGACGGACCGGAAGACCCGCTCCGGGGCGGACGGGATCGGTCGCCCGGAGCGTTTGTAACAGAGGGCTTTCTGTATGGAAGAATATCTGACAAGCCGGCCGGAGAGAATGGGTTTGGATACGACCCTGTCTTCTACATTCCCCAAGAGGGGAGGACCGCGGCGCAGATGAGCCGGAAGGAGAAGAACAGGATCAGCCACCGCTACAGAGCACTTGTGGAGATGAAGAGCCTTTTGGCGAGTTATTTTGGTCTTAAAAAGAGAGATGTTTAATTGTTCTCTTTCATTAAATAGAGAAATCAGAGGGAGTTCGCGTTCTGCCCGGCAGGGGTGACGGTGAATCAATCTGACAGGGAGGATTAGGATTGCTTGAACTCGAAAATGTTATAAAGACATACGATGAATTAAGGGCTGTGGATGATCTTTCAGTCAGCATCGAGCCGGGCGGCATCTACGGCCTTCTCGGTCCCAACGGGGCCGGCAAATCAACAACTATCAGGATGATTATGGGAATAATTTATCCGGATGAAGGCAGAATAAGGATCTTTGATAAACCGTTCAGCGAGAAGATGAAAGAAAGAATAGGCTACCTTCCCGAGGAACGCGGGTTATACAGGAGGATGAAGGTTCTCGACCATCTTGTCTTTCTCGGCGAGATAAAAGGGATAAGCGCAGATGTCGCCAGAAAGAGGGCCGCGGAGTGGCTTGAAAGGGTCGATTTGAGCGAGTGGGCTGACAAGAACGTTGACGCGCTCTCTAAGGGGATGCAGCAGAAGATCCAATTTGTATCTACAGTTCTTCACGATCCCGAACTTGTTATCTTAGACGAACCCTTTGCCGGGCTCGATCCGATTAACACCCAGTTTTTGAAAGATATTGTGATTGATATGAAGAATCAGGGAAAAACGGTGATTTTATCCACGCATCTTATGGATCAGGTTGAAAAGCTGTGCGAGAAAATCTGCCTTATAAACAAGGGAAAAAAGGTGCTCGAAGGCGATCTTTCCGGCATCAAACTGGATTATAGCAAGAATGTTATATCGCTGAAATTCTCAGGAGATATCAAAGTTCTCGAAAACCATCCGGAAGTAGAAGAGGTAAGAAGCTTCGGCCAGGATCTTTCCGTGACCGTAAAAGAGGGGACCGACCCCGAGAGGATTCTCCGGGCGGCCCTTGATAACGGAAAGGTGGACAGATACGAAGTGGGTGAGATGTCCCTTCACGACATATTTATTACCAAAGTAAAGGAAGAAGGAGGTGAGGTGGGAAATGAAACTCTTAAAAATAGCTAAGAGGGAATATCTGCAGAGGGTAAAGAGAAAGAGTTTTCTAATAGGTACTATTCTCGGGCCTGTATTAATGGGCGTAATGATTCTCGCGCCGGCTCTTATTTTAAACCGCGGAGGCCAGAGGCAGACAAGGCTGGAGATAGTCGACATGACGGGCGGTTCTATCTACGGTGAATTGAAGGAGAGTCTCTCCGACACCCTCGATGACGGCAGGATGATGTTTGACATTTCACCTCTGGAGGTAAGCGGGCGGGATGAATTCGAAGAGATCAAAGGTGAACTCAACCGGCGGGTCGGCGAGGGTATTATAGACGGATATCTTGTTATCCCCTCAGACATCACGACTGAAGGGAAAGCGGTTTTTTACGGAAAAAGGGTTGGGGATATCAAATCCATAGGGCGGATAAAGAGCGAATTGACTCACAGCGTCGTAAGCAGGCGCCTCTCTTCCGAGGGGATGGATTACTCTGTGGTGAAGGATCTGATAGAAAAGGTGGATCTGAAAACCATTCAGGTAGAAAAGGGCGAGGAGAAGGAAAGCGATTTTGATTTTCTCTATTTCTCCAGTTTTATTTTTATAATGATGCTCTACATGACTATTCTTATGTGGGGGATTGCCGTTGAGCGCAGTATCATAGAGGAGAAGAACAACAGGATCATAGAAGTGCTCCTCTCTTCGGTAAAACCCTTCGACCTTCTGGGCGGAAAGATCCTGGGCGTAGGTTCGGTGGGATTGACTCAGTACGCTATCTGGGGTGTCTTTGCGGGGGCTCTCTCCGCCTACGGCCTTTCGATGGGGGGTACTATAGCCAAATTCAGCGCGTTCTCTCCTGTGACCATAGTTTTCTTTATTGTCTACTACCTTCTGGGTTTTCTTTTCTATTCAACGATGTTCGCCGGAATAGGAGCTATATGCAACACCGACAGGGAAGCGCAGCAGCTGCAGACGCCGGTGGTTATGGCGCTTGCCTTTACTATAATAGTTCCGATGATTATTATTCAGAATCCCGACGGGACTTTCGCCACCGTGGTATCGATGATACCCTTCTTCACTCCTATTGTGATGTTCATGCGCATTAACATTCTGACACCTCCCGCGTGGCAGATAGCCTTGAGTATTCTTATCATGCTCGGGAGCATATACATCGCGGGGCAGGTCGCGGCTAAGATATTCCGGATAGGCATTCTTATGTACGGCAAGCGCCCCGACGCGAGGGAAATCCTCAAATGGATAAGAAGAGCTTAGGCCGCGAGGAATGATAGGGCGGAATTGATTTTTCAAGCGGTCTTTTAAATAAGGGGTAAGCTAGAATCCGATTTTGCAGTAAGCTACTCTCACGGAGAGATAACTCAGCATATCTCCTCCGTCCGGGACTTTGAAGAAATTATATTCAAGTTCAAATCCGACTCCCGTGGTGAGCAGAAACCAGTAATCAAGCCCCACGGAGATAGAACCGCCGCCGCAATTTGCCGCGGATTTAATGCCTCCTACTTCTTCTCCGCCGAGCTGGTTCTGGGTTCTGAAGACACCCGCGCCGAGCGAGCCGTAGCCTTGAAGCATTCTGGAGAAAGTGTGGTAGTATTTCGCTCTAATCTGAAGGGGAATGACGCCGAGCTGCTTATTAAAACCGTTTGAGTATCTCTGGAAGGATATTATGTCGTAGCCGGCTCTGAATCCCAAACACAGCTTGTCCGTGAACATCTTTCCGGCAAAGATATCTGCCCCTAAAAACCCGGAATCGGCATCGTCGATAAACGGCTGATTGAACGAACCGCCGATATGAACTACGCCCTTACCGGCGTTTGCCTGGCCTAACGCGGGGCTGGCTATAATCATTATAAAAGCAACTGTAATTCCTGTTATTGAAAGAACGTTAGTAATCTTCACCGGAGGCCTCCGATCATAGCTGAAATATCATTCGCACTATTTTTCATATAATACAAAACTGCTCTCCCGTCAAGCTGTTTTGGGGTTCTGGAAAGCAGTTGAATCCTTATAATTCGTTGAATAATATTGAGATTTCGGCTATTTTTCTTAAAAGAGTGAAAAAGTTTGTTTTCGGCGATATATTCTTTCTCGAAGAAGGGGAGATATATTGAGAATTCTTATGGCGCAGAAGTTTCATTTCTACCGAGGCGGCGACTCTACATATATGTTCAACCTGACGAAGCTGCATCGCGACAGGGGACATAAGGTCGCTCATTTTTCCATGAGTCATCCTGAGAATATAGAATCTGAATACTCCGGCTATTTTGCATCCGAGATTGATTTTCCGCAGCTTCTTGAAGATTTTTCTCCCCGTTCTGCCGCCAAGGTGATCACAAAGAGTATATACAACAGGGAAGCAGCCCGGAATATAACAGAGCTCATTGAGAGTTTTAAACCGGACATAGCCCATTTTCATAACATTCACGATCATCTTTCAACATCTATCGTCAAACCCTTTTACAGCAGGGGGATCCCTATCGTATGGACACTTCATGATTACAGGCTGATCTGTCCGAATTCAACGTTCCTCAGCAAAGGCGAAATCTGCGAGCGATGTCTTCCCGGCAGGTTTTATAATGTTCTTCTGCGCCGATGTAAGAAGGGCAGCCTGCCGGCGAGTCTGGTGGCGATGCTGTCTGCCTATTTTGGCCGCCTTACCCGTGTCAAAAACCGCGTAAGTCATTTTATTACGCCGAGCTTGTTTCTAAAGGGGAAGCTGGTAAGCGCCGGTTTCGATGAGGGCAGGATAACGGCTGTTCCGAATTTCGTTGATCTCTCCTCTTTCGCTTCAGACCCCGAAGAGGAAGATTATTTTATTTATTCGGGAAGATTAAGTTTCGAAAAGGGAATAGACATTCTGATAGAGGCGGCGGCGAAGCTTCAGAGCGGCAGGCTGCTGATAGTGGGCGGGGGGCCTGAAGAAGAGAGGCTGAAGGGGTTGGCCGCGCGCCTTGGCGCCGATAATGTTGAATTCACAGGACACAAGTCAAAGGATGAATTAAGGCATATACTCTCACGGGCGCAGTTCGCGGTACTCCCTTCGCGCTGGTATGAGAACCTTCCCTTTTCCATAATAGAGGCCTTCGCGGTGGGCAAGGCCGTAGTCGCATCTGATATCGGCGGAATTCCCGAAATGGTCAAAGACGGTGTAAACGGATATCTTTTTCCCCCCGGAGACTCCGGCATCCTGGCCGCCAGGTTGGAAAAGCTCATCTCCAGCCCGGCCCTGAGGCGCGAACTCGGACAGCGCGGAAGAGAAAAGGCGGAGAAGGTTTATAACTCAAAGTCGCACTATGAAAAGATAACGGAGATTTATAATAAGGTGCTTAAGGACAAGGGGATTGATATATAAATTCTTTTTCTTGACTTTATACCACTCCATTAACTTACTTTTATGAGTATATAAGCGGTTTACCGGAAATTTATGGCGGGGTGTGGCGCAGTTCGGTTAGCGCGCCTGCTTTGGGAGCAGGAAGTCGTAGGTTCAAATCCTATCACCCCGACCATTTAATTTTTATTATGACAAGGCGTCAGCGCTTATTTCTTCTTTTGCGGGGAAACTCTAAACCGATATCTCAACGCCGCCGGCATTTTTTCGTGAACGTTTTCTGTTGTTTCGTGTTCTTATTATGACAGCCGTATTATGATGCAGTAATAGAATCAAGGAGGGAACATGAGACGATTCATATGGAGTTGTGCGGCGATATGCGCGCTATTCGTGCTTGTCGCAGCAACGGCGCCGCGATCCCAGACGCAGCAGGTGCCGAAGCTCACCGAGCGGGGACTCAGCAAGGCTTCCTATGTCGCTCTCGCCAAAAAATGGCAAGAGCATATTGACAGGTACGGGGAGACCGCTGAGGCGCTGGTCAATCTCGGAATGGCCTACCATTACAGCGGAGAGATAGAGGCGGCCGTGCGGGCGGCGGAACGGGCGGTCGAGCTGGAGCCTGAGAATCCGAAGGCGCTCGCTTTCGCCGGGAAGATTCTGGGGGTAGAGGGGGAGCGAACGGATGAGGCGGAGAAGCTTCTCGTAAAATGCAGGGAAATCGCCCCCGATTACGAGGACGCGTTGACTTCATTGGTATCGATTTACCTGCGGAGGGGGGAGCTAAAGCGGGCGGACGAAATATTCAAGACGATCTTCGATAGAAGAATGATACGCCGGCCGCTTCAGGATTATGCCTATAACATGCTGGTGGGGTTGCCGCGAGGGGCCGTTCTGATCACCAACGGGGATAATGACACCTTTCCGCCTATAGCTCTTCAGGCGGGAATGGGGTTCAGAGACGACGTCGTGGTCATCAACCGCCACCTCTTGGAAATAGAGCCGTTCGCCGAGGCGTTGTTCGAACGCAATCCGGCGATACGACCCGACCGCGTGCCGGACGAGGGGGACGGAAAAATCCGCGCCCGGAAGTTACTCGAGCAGATCGTAGAAGAGGAGAAGGCGCCGGTCTATTTTGCGGTTTCGGTTCCGCTCGGTCAACTCGGATTCGAGCTCGAACATGAGATAGAAGGGATCAATATGCGGGCTGCCGGAGAGGGGCTGGGCGCGGCTGAGGCGGCGGATCTGATTCTCGAACGGTACCGGCTGGATTCCGCGACCGATTGGAACTTCGCGTGGGATCTTTATCCAAGCATAGCGCAGCTTTTCCGGAACTGCGTTGTTGCCATGATTAAGCATTCACAGCTCGACGGGGTGGAGGCGGAGACGAGAGACCGTCTTCTCGAGCGCGCCCTTCAAATCGCGGAGTTTCACGATATGACTGGAGAAATCGGCTACATAGGAAAGCTTTTGAAATAGTGAGAAGTGAAGAACGAAAGCGGATGAGCGATGCCGGCCTGGTCATCCTGGCGAGAAAGGGAGACGCCGGCGCGTTCGAGAAGCTCTACGACCGCCACGCGGAGGGGGTTGCTCGCGCTCTCGCCTCCTACGCGGGACCGGACCGGGAAGCGGTTTGTGATCTGACGCAGGAGGTTTTCTGCCGGGTCATAGCTTCCCTTTCATCCTACAGGCCTCTGCGGCCGTTTGCCCACTGGCTCTATACTATCGCGCTTAACGTCGGGCGTAATTACGTTCGCGCACGTTCAAGAGAGATCCCTGTCGATCCCGGCGATCTCGAGGGCGCGGCCGCCACGGCGAACCCGCCTTGCGATTTCTCCAGGGAGGCGCTCGCTGTAAGGCTGGTGAGGCTAGTCTCTCACCTCCCCGAGCATATGCGCGAGGTGGTATCTCTCAGGATCGGCGGCGGACTTCCGTACGGTGAGATAGCGGAGATGCTCGGTATACCGGAGGGTACGGCGAGAAGCCGCATGCACTACGCGGTGAAGGTGCTGCGTGAGAAGGTGGGGGCACGGAGAGCGAGCCGTTAGACGCGGTAAGAAATGAGGCCTGTCACTGGCAATTTCCCGCCGCGGGCTTTCCGACACCGCTCAAGACGATACGCAAAGGAGATAAGAAGTGAAAAAAGATTTTGATATCGAAGAAGAACTGAAAAACTACCGAATCGATCTTGGCCGAAATGTAAAGCGATCGGTGATGAAACGCTACGCGCAAAAGTACGGCCGCAGGTCATCGCCGTCCTGGCTGACGGCATTCCGGCCAAGGCCGATTCCGGTCTATCTGGGAGCTCTGCTCATCGCGGCGGCGATCGTTGCCTCGTTCTTCGCCGGGCGGGCGTCGTTGCCGCGGCGATCATCTATGACAGAACCGGTTCTCCTTGAAGAGCAGAGAACGAATTTATCACGAGAGCCCTCAAGTGATACGCCTGCCGAGAGGGCTCTGCAATGGGAACCGGCTTCCAGAGATTTCTTCTGAGCGGCTCGCGGATAACCTGCCGAACGGTATAATGCAGTGATTATGCGCCATAATTAATCGGTTGCGTAATTACGGACTCATTTGATAATATTTAATTACGGCAATCTGAAGACAAATAATTTGGAATTATTCGAGGTATACAGCGGTTATTTGATTATGCGGGGCTGTATGCTATGTAGCAGCCGGCCATATATAGAGGAGGAGCGATGAAAGTACTTAGGCAGATCGGCTCGTTGATATTCGTAGTTGGTTTGTTCGTTGTTATATTTGTCGGCGTACCCTGGTATGTGCTTATCGCGGAAGATCCAGCTGTGCCGCTGTGGCTGCAAATTGCGATTTTCGGTCTTCTGGGAGGCATTCTTGTTGTTCTTGTGACATTGGCTTTCGAAAAGAGGACACGGAGGGCATTCGCGGAAGAACCGGTATCTCCTGAGCCCGACCGCGAGGTACTGCTGATAAACACTGATACACCCCCCGGCCGTGAGATCACAGAGGTTTTGGGTATTGTCCAGGGCCACACGGTATTTGCTATCTGGCTGGGCAGAGATTTGTCCGCCTTGGTCAGACTCATTCTTGGTGGAGAATTGACCGAATACACAGAGATGATGGGGAAGGCGCGAAAATCCGCTACCAGCCGGATGAAGGTGAAGGCTGCCGGAATGGGGGCGGATGCCGTAATCAACGTTCGCTATATGACCACGAGTGTTGTAGGAAGCGCTGCCGAGCTCTTGGTGTACGGAACAGCTGTCAAGCTCAGTTAACTCCCGGGAGACCTTAAAGCCGCTTGCAGCAGGTCCTGGATGTTACAGCAGCTGCGGGGCATAAGCCGCGTCAGACAGGTGACAGAAAATGAAGCTGAAGGTTAGACTTACGCTCGAGGTTACCCGTGAAAATAACTAAATGGGTTTTAATTTCCGGCGGAGTTATTGTCTTTGGAGCTGCCGTTGCCGTGTTTATCGGGCGGAAGCTCGAATCCTCAAAGGTGAAACAGATAGAAGCAGACCTTCTTAAGAGCGCGCCTGAGTCAACCGGCAGGGCAGTCGATTTAGATTCCTTTGCCAAGCTTCCGCCTCCCGTGGAGCGTTATTTCAAATACGTATTGACCGCCGGGCAGAAGTTCATTCGCAAGGCGGCCTGCCGCCAATACGGAACATTACGAACGAGTATCAAGACAGAAAGCTGGTCTTCATATGGAGCTGATTCTTAACTGACTGACACTATGGGAGCCGGATGAAACCTTTACCCCTTACCCTAATTCTAAGCTTGAGCGGGCCCGGGAATCAGCCTTTCATGACCTCTTCGAGCCATATATCCAGTGATATAAAAACGAATATGTCTGCCCAGGTGATGCTGGGGTCGCCTTGAAGAAACTCCTCCCAGAGGCCTCTAAGCTTCCGGTCATTGAAGATACCCTTTTTCCTGATCCGTTCAGGCTCAAAGGCTGTTTCAGCCTCCTGCGGCGGGTCGGATCGCAGCCAGTCGCTGAACGGCACAATGAAAGCCGATTTGTCCCTTTCGAAATCGTGATATCTTTCAGCCAGCTTATGTTCCAGATGCCGGTATCGACCACCGGTCCTCTTCAGCCTGTGCGGAATACTGAATCCGAATTCAACCATTCTTCTGTCCATAAAGGGCATCAAAAGTTCTACTTTGTTTATACGCGCGATCCCGTTGCATTTACCAAGCACCTTGTTCCCTTCAAAATTCTTCAGGCGGGAGTAGAGGAGGGTGTCGGTCAGATTATCCGCGTTAGACTCGGCGTAATCGCGCAGGTATTTATCCCTGACCGGGGGGAATTTTTCCTCGCTGGACAAGAAGAGGCGGTGAACCCGGGGTTCCTGCAACCTGGATCCCAGCCAGCTCCAAATTCCCCTTCGCAGGTCAGAGTATCCGCTAAGCAGCCCGGCTTGAGGAATAACGCCGCTGAGCAGACTGCCCACCTTTCCCTGAAGCTTGAGAAGATTTTCATGAAAAGGTTTTCGAGGGTCTAAAGATCCGAAAAGATTGTGAAGCTTTTCGAAATATCTGTACGCCGGCGGAATGCCGAATACCAGTTCTCCTCCGAAACCGGCCAGAACTCCCCGCACTCCGTCCCTCCCGGCCGCGAGGGTACCAAGGTAGATATGCCAGGCGCCTGCCGCCGGAGTAGGATATGATTTGATCAGGTCTGTCAGGTGACTGTGAAAAGTTGATTCGTCCAGGTATATATCAGTATGGCGGGTTCCGAAATACCGGGAGGCTTTCTCGACATACTCGTTGTCCGTAGCCCCCGTTTTGACTGATATCGAATATGTCAGCAGCGGTTTGTCGGTGACCTTCTTAAGGGCGCTCAACAGCAGCATGGAATCGACGCCGCCGCTGAGCAGAAGACCGATTCGATCAAAGTTCCGCGTGTATTCTTCCAGCAGGCTGGCAAGGAGCTTATCGGCTCTGTCTACCGCCTCTCTTTCACTCATCGGCTTTTTACTGATCGGAATGTGGTAGTATCGTTTCTTTCTCCACTCTGCCTTTTTTATGATAAGCGCTTCTCCGGCCCCCAGAGCCCTTATCGCCTCAAAAGGCGTGTCTTCATCGGTAAAGGCCTTGTCGCAGATAAAATAGTTTATCGCCCGGCGGTCGTAGGAGGTCGGCACAATTCCAGAATAGACCAGGGGCTTTATGCTCGAGGCCACCGCCCGAATCCGCCCGTCTGAAAGGGCGTAGAAGAGCGGAAGGAATCCGGCCTGATCCCTGAATGCCAGGAGCTGTTCTTGTTTGCCGTCCCAAATTATTATGCTGAAGTGTCCCTGAAGCCGGTCGATGAAATCAAAACCATAACGAAGATAAAGCCGGGCTGCCAGTTCCGCGAAGCCGGGGTTCGGATTCCCGCCCTCTTTTAAGGACTCGGAGGCGAGCTTCGTGTGATTTGTGATCCTGCCGGTAAAGGCTACGGCCAGCTCCGTGCTGGAATAGCGGAAGAAGCCGTTATTGTTTTCACTTTTCGTAGAGGCTATGCCAAACCGGCGGGAAGGGTCTATGAAACGGAGTTCTTCCCCCGTCGCGGACACCGGGGAACCCCCGGCCATAGCTTTAATAATCTTCTTTATATCTCCGGAAGAATCAAGGGAAACAGCGCATATCGTGGGTTGGTCATTATTCGTCATAGGTTTTCCTGTTCATAATTATGCCCGAAGGAGCAGTCTTACGATCATCTTTTCAGCCGTTCCGTCAGCCTGCTCTTTGTGGCCGGATAGAGGATTATGTAATAATCATTTGTAAAATTCGTAAGTAAGAGTTAACAGTTTCACGAAACTTCTTAAAGTCTCGTTACCTAATGAACAGTTATAGATTTTCTTAAAGTTTTGCTACTTCCTCGCGGTAGTCTTAGTTTGTGGTGATCTAAGATTTGGCGAATCCGGAGGGCTCACGGTATTTCGCAAGGGGCAGGCATTATTTCTTTCACCGCCCCCGGACAGCACTTCCTGTTTCCTTTCCTCGGTTATGTTCAGTTCCGCGAAGTTGAAGTACTATAGCTCCTTTACAATTTCTTCCCTCACCACTCCTGCCAGTCCCTTTTATTATAAGAGATTGGATTTTTCCCGTCAACTTGAGAAGCGCTGACAAAAGTCTTTTAAGCCTCATTTATACTTTGCTTCATCGCAATCATCCTGATTTCAGTCGTGGAAAGATTTCCTTGAAGCAAGCTCTTAAAGCAAAATTAATTTCGGCGCGGGGATAAGGTTGAATCAGACTACACCTTTCCCTTATCATCCAGCACCTCTCTGACCTTGCCGGCAAGCTGGTCCGGGGTGAACGGCTTCCGCAGGAAGACGATATTCGATTTGGGGACACCCCGGGGAGCTATAGCGTCGTCCGTGTATCCCGACATGAAAAGAACCTTTATATCCGGGTTGAGAGAAAGGATTTTACCGGCAAGCTCCTTTCCGTCCATCTCCGGCATTACTACATCGGTTAATACCAGCTGAAGGGAATCTCTGTTTTCCCGGAATATTTTCAGGGCTTTTTCAGGGCTGAGCGCCTTAAGGATCTTATAACCCCTGCTTTCCAGCATTTGGCAAATCGTTGACAGTACTCTCCTGTCATCCTCGACAACCAATATTGCTTCAGTGCCTGAATAATCCCCGCTCTTCTGCTTCTCATCCCGCTTCGGTTTAACCGGTTCGTTCACAACGGGCAGATAAATATTAAAAGTGGTCCCTGATCCCTGTTCGCTATCTACAGAGATGGCCCCTCCGCTCTGATTTACAATTCCATGAACCGTTGACAGTCCAAGCCCCGTCCCCTTGGCCATCCCCCTGGTTGTAAAGAACGGTTCAAAAATCTGTTCTCTGGTCTGCTCATCCATACCAAAACCCGTATCGCTGATCGAGACCTCAACATACCGGCCGGGTTCGATTGAAGTGTGATCCGGGAGAGATTCTTCATTCAATTCTACTTTTCCGGTCGTGACCGTTAAACGCCCCCCCTCAGGCATCGCTTCACGGGCATTTACCACGATATTTACGATGACCTGCTCCATCTGTCCGGGATCCGCCTTTACATTTGGAAGATTATCGTCCAGTTCGGTTATCAGTTCAATATCTTCACCTATTAACCGGGTGAGCATATTCTTCAGATTCGCAATGACATTATTCAGATTGATCACTTCAGGTTCGAGGATCTGACGCCGGCTGAAAGCGAGCAGTTGACTGGTCAATTCCGCGGCGCGTTTTCCCGCCTCGCTGATCTCTCTGGCCCCCTGCCTGGACGTTTCTGAGAGTTTGTCATTATTTAGCAGCAGATCGGCATGGCCGTTTATTACTGTCAATAGATTATTAAAATCGTGAGCCACACCCCCCGCAAGCTGTCCAATCGATTCCATCTTCCTGGCCCGGTTAAGCTCTTCGAGCATTTTTTCCTGTTCTTTTTCCCTGTTTATCTTCTCTGTTATATCCTGACCGAACTCAACCAGCGCGGTTACCTCTTTATTTTCATCTAAGACGGGATAGCCCCGAACGAAGAAGTGCCTGCCGTCCGGAGTATTCTGAACGGCCTTATGGGGAGTTTTAGTATCGCGGGCTTTTAACACGGGACAATCATTACAGGGCTGATTTCTATTGTGCCATATCTCATAGCAATGCCTTCCCTCAAGCGCTTCCGGGGTTTCTCCAACTGATTCAGCAGAAACACGGTTTGCCCATATCACTCTTAGATTTGTATCGTAATAAACCACCATCTCAGCGGACGCGTTCAAAATAACTTTCTTCTGGAGTTCGCTCTCCTTAAGCTTTTCCTCCGCGTTCTTGCGGCTTGATATATCGGATATAAACCCTTCGATGATTTCCGGTTTACCCTCATCGCTCCGGATAAGTTTCCCCTTTTCCCATACCCACTTTACCTTCCGTTCTCTTGTGATAATTCTGTACTGCAGTTCAAAATGCTTCCCTTTTTCCAGAGCTTCATCGACAGCTTCCCGGACCATCATCCTGTCCTCGGGATGGATAATCTCCTCGTACGAGATAAGGCTGTTTTTAAGGATCTCTTCCGGTTCATATCCGGTCAGTTCGAGGCATCCGTCACTTACGAATTCCATTGTCCATCCGGGGGTGTTTCTGCAGCGGTACGCCATCCCCTGAAGATTGCCTATCAATGTAGAGAGCTTTCTTTCACTCTCCCGAAGCGCCGATTCTGTTTTCTTCCGGGAAGTTATATTGTTAATTATACAGATCGTGTTCTTATAGGAATCCCCTTCGGGATTTATCCCTGAAGAATTTACAATTACATCTATTACGCCTCCGTCTTTACGGACTATTCTGTATTCTTCGTCGTATGAATATCCCGTTTTCTGGATTTCAGCTAAAGAATCTTTCGCTCTTTCCACATCATCGGGATGAATTATTTCTAACATCGGATTTCCGATTATCTCATCTTTCCGGTACCCGAGGAGGTTTTCAATCTGATCGTTGCAGTTCACTATAATACCGCTGCTGTCCAAGGATATTATTAAATTAGCGGCGGTCGAGAATATTTTCCGGTAACTTTCCCTGCTGTCGACCAGGTCCTGCTCTGTCCTCTTAAGATCTGTGACATCCTGAACTGTACCGAAGAGCCCGGAAACATTCCCATCTTCATCTCTTTTTGCCATTCCGATCATATTTATCCATCTTATCTCTCCGCCGGGCCTGATGGCTCTTGCTACCAGATTAAATGGAGTTCCCTCATCTGCGGCCGCCGTTAAAGCTTTTTTAAGAGCAGGCCAGTCTTCAGAATGGATATACTTTTCATGCTCGGCAAAGGTTGGTTCTCCTTTATCCGGATTTAACCCTAAGATCCTGAATATCTCCCCGGACCAGTTCATGGCGTCAAAACCGGGGTTGAGTTCCCAGTGCCCAATACGGGCAACTTTCTGGGCTTCTTCATGAAGACGCTCTCTTCTGGTAAGCTCCTCTTCTATCTGCTTTCTCCTTACAGCTACCCCCAGGCTGTTGCCAATATTCTCAAAGAATTCGACCAACTCGGCGGTGAACCTGTTTTTCCGCCGGTCGTTCAGCTGGAGCAGTCCTATCGTCTCTTTTCCGACCCGGATCGGGATAAGAGCGACAGATTCATACCCCTCCCTTGCGCAGCGGTTTCTTGTCCTGCCCTGTCTGTCCTCCCCGGTTGTTCCGGAAAGAAGTTCGGTCGTGCTGTTCGTCCAGAAACTCCCTCGATCAGTGAAAAATTCCTGCGACGGGTCAGTCCGTCCGCGGATAACAGTGCCGCACATGCACTCGAGAATGGCATTTCCCTCGGAATCCCTTTCAATTTCACCATCCGGACCGATAGAGCAGAGACGCCTTTCTTTCTTGACGAATTCATTGGAGAAACCGTTTGTCACGTAGTAGGGATAATCCTCACCCTCTATCAAACGGATGCCGACAGCGTCAAAATCGGTTTTTATCAGATCAAGGATATCGTTAATCAGATCCTTCCACTGATTAGCGCGGTTAAGTGTTCTTAGAATATCTGAATGAAGTTTTCGCCTCTCCTCGGAAATTATCTTCTCGGTGATATCGATCCCTTCCGCGAACAACTTAAATATATTTCCTTTCTCATCCTTTGTCGGCCTCAATGAGAAATCGATGAATACAATTTCGCCGTTCTTTCCGATATGCTTCGCCTCGAACCTGTCGGAAATCCCTCTGCCCGCCTTTTCGATACTTTCTTTAAGTCTTTTCTGCAGCTTTTCCGAATGGTTCCACCAGGGTGTTTCCCAGAAATAGCGCCCCTCTATCTCTGAAAAGGTTTTACCGATAAAATCAAGGGCTGAATTGTTCGCGCTCAGAAGTTTGCCGTCAATATCAAGGATGCCCATGAATATCTCGGGGGCTTCATAGAGGGCCTGAATCTGATAATCCTTTTCGAGTAGCAGTCTTTCCGTTTTTTTCCGTTCTGTTACATCTATTATAGAGGTCAGAAACGCTGTGGCTTCATCATATTCAATTGGTTTGACAAAGAGACTCGCCCAGTATATTTCGCCGTTTTCCCTCTTAAGCTGAGCTTCAAAGTTGTCAGCTTCACCTTCCCGGTCGATTGTTTCCAATAATCTCTTCCGGTCCGCCGGGTTGACATAAGTGTCAATTACATTTGTTTTCGAAAAGTTCCGGGGTGTGTAACCTGTGATTTCGGTCATACGCTCATTGATATACAGCATATTTCCCGAAGGATCAGAAATACCTATGCCCACCGAGGCGTTTTCAAAGAACATTCTGTGTTTATTTTCTGATTCTAGAATGTCTCTATGGATATCTCTCAGACTCTTGGCTGAGAGATATGAGAACAGCGCGAGAATAAAAAATCCCATAACGGCAGCGATGCTCGGCAGTATCTGTGGATCGGCAAGCAGCCCGATGGAAATAATTGCTGCTGAGCAGACAGCCGCGGCGACAAAACTTGCCCGGGGGCTCAGAATAAAGCTTGCCGCGAGGATAGGTATGGCAAAAAGTAACAGACCTCTTCCGCCTACAACCTCCCGGGGTAGATCCGATACAGATGCAATTACGATTATGAGCAGCAATAAAAGTGTGCCGGCAAGATAAACTGAAAAATATCTGTTTATAAAATAAATAACCCCGGCTCCTGTCAGATAAGATGAAATGGCAAAAATGAGAAGTTTTATCTCCCGCTCTCCCCCCACTTTGCCGAGAGAAAGCGCGACAAGAAGTGTTGCCAGAACTAAAACAGCGCCTGCCGCAATGGTCAGAAGCAGAATATTAATGAGTTTTCTGCGGCGGGATTCCTCAGGGTTAAGCCCCGAAACTTCGGTACTTTTTAAAAATGTTCTAAGCACATTTTTCATAGAAGGCCCTTTATAAACTGACCCGTTTATTCTAGTTCGAAAATGCACTTCTGTCAATGTCAATCGGCTGCATTATCGGGGGATAATAAGAGATATCATGCGGCTCTTCCTATTTCCAGCCGCAGAATGGAAAAACCCCAACCCTCAGGATGTGGTAGAAATCGTCCCTATTACTTTTCTGAAGTGAAACCCGTAGGCGGCCATGGTGAGTACCGTCGGAAATGTCCTGGGGTAGCGGAATATACCGAGCATTAGAAGTTTCCAGAAGTACCATCTTCCCCGGGTGGCGACGCCCAACTTCCAAAGTAACCTGGAGAAGGAGGGGATGTTGGAGAAGCTGAATTGGTTTTTTCCCTTTAGAACGGGCTTGTATTCGCTGAGGAAGGTTTTGATCCTCTCATAGTATTTCTTGTCCGAGTATAGCCAGCCCATAAGGTTTTTGTAACCGTCGGTCAGTGTATGATAGTTCATTTTGGGAATGATGTTGGTAGAGCCGTCGGTGTTGTCGCCGGTGACCGAGTGCTTCCTGACCAGCCGTCCCTCTTTGCGGAGGCGGGTAAAAAGACGGCTTCCGGGAGGGGCGTTTAGTATTCCCACCATTGCCGCCACTATACCGCTCTTCTGAATGAAGCTGGCCTGATCCTCGAATATGGAGGGGGGGTCGCTGTCAAAACCGACTATGAAACCGGCAGTTACAATGAGACCGTTTCTCTGAAGTGTCTTTACCGATTCTATCATGTCGCGCTTGAGGTTCTGTCTCTTGTCGCATTCCGAGAGGCTTTCGCTGTTGGGGGTCTCAATTCCGACGAAGACCTCGTCGAATCCGGCATCGACCATCATGCTCATAAGTTCCGGGTCGTCGGAGAGGTCGATAGAGGCTTCCGCTAGAAAATTAAACGGGTAATCGTGTTTTTTGGACCATTCTATAATCGCGGGAAGTACATCGTTCTTGAGTTTTTCTCTTTTTCCGATGAAGTTGTCGTCAACCACAAACACGGAGCCCTTCCATCCGTGAAGGCGGAGGCTCTCCAGTTCCTCTAAAAACTGCTGTGTGTTTTTGGTCCTTACCTTTCGGCCGTTCAGAGTGCTGATACTGCAGAATTCGCAGTTAAAGGGGCAGCCCCTGGAGTATTGAATATTCATGGTGTGGTATCTCTTCATGTTCAGAAGGTCCCATTTGGGAACAAACGTGGTGTTGATGTCGGGGAATTCCGGGTCCGCGTAGATCTTTTTGAGCTCTCCGTTTTTCAGGTCGCGGATGAATTCCGGCATGATATCCTCCGTTTCCTTCAGCACGAAGTGGTCTATTTCGGGAAAAAGCTCGTGTTCGAAGGTGACCATGGGCCCTCCCGCTATTACCTTGGTCTGCATACTATTACAGCGCGCGGCAACCTCTCTGAAAGATTTCTTCTGAACATCCATGCCTGACAGGAAAACGTAGTCCGCCCATTTGAGGTCTGAGTCTTTCAGGGTATCGATATTAAGGTCCACCAGCCTGGAGTTAAAGTCATCCGGAAGCATCGAGGCTATTGTAAGAAGGCCGAGTGGAGGGGAAGCTGATTTTTTTAAGAATTTAAGAGCGTATTTAAAACTAAAAAGCGTCGCCGGGATTTCCGGACTTACAAGAAGGATATTCATTTCGGAAGATTTCCTTTCAAATATTAAGAGAGGTAAATTACATCGCTTAAAAGAATTATAGTTGTGAAGGGCGTTTTTGTCAATGAGTATATAAAATAAATAATATTAACAGGTTATCATGAACAAGCATCTTAGTTATTCGCGCACCTTTTTCTCAGCGCGCAGATGGCAACCCGCTCCGGTTAAAACGCGGCTCGATGCCCGGGGCACTCAGGCGTTTACGGCGAACACGCCTACTCTTAAAAATTAACTTGAATAAACGGCACCCCGTGCGCCGGAAAGCGCCCGCGTTTTAAGAGTTATATTCAATGCTGCCCCTGGCTTACCGGAGCAGAATCATCTTCTTTGCGGCCGTAAACCCCCTGCTTTCAAGTCTTACGAAGTAGAATCCTGAAGCGAGGTTTCTTGACCTGCCGTCTTTGCCGTCCCATACCACTCTATGCGAGCCGGCGGTAAATTCTCTGTCAGCGATAGTGGCGGTTTTTCTTCCCGCGGCGTCAAAGACAGAGATATTCACTTTACACCCTTTTTTGATTGAAAAGGGTATTGTCGTTATCGGGTTGAAGGGGTTCGGGTAGTTCTGCTCAAGTACGGCTATGGGTACAGCTTCCGTGTCTGTCTGGACGCCTCCGCTGAAGCAGATATCGAAGGGGGGAAGCCCGGTGCTTATTGTTCCGCCGGAGACGGAGCTTCCGTCGTAAGCGCTGTAGATCCTTATCCCGGGGTCTGTGCTCGTCTGGTCGGCCAGGAATATCTCTCCGCCGGGAGAAATTTCGATATCGTTTATAACGTAGTCGCCTGGGGAATATATCGCGGAGAGTTTCTCTCCGGTAGAGGGATCGAAGCTTATAAAAACGGTGTTGAAGCTCGAATCTGTGATGATAGCATAACCAAGATCGGCAGAGAATATTTCAACGTCGTTGATATCACCTTCAGCGTTTGATTCGGTCAACATGGGGCTTTCCGCCTGGAGCGTTTCGGGGTTTATCACTTCTACGGCGCCGTCGTTTGTTCCCCAGGAGCCGGGGCAGGCAACGTATAATCTGTCCGTATATGGATTATACTGAATGTTGGAGAACGGGTTTTCGCTTCCCAGCTCTATAGCCTGTTTGCCCGGCTGGCCGGGGTCGGTATCCAAGAGTGTGTCCGCCTGACAGTCTACAACCGCTATGAGGCTTCCTCCTGCGGGAAGCCAGTAGTTGTTTCTGTCCAGTCTCTGAATACTTACAAACAGAAGGCTGCCCTTTATTATCATTTTGTCCATCTCGCACAGGCCGTCGCTGTCTGCAAGCGCCGATAGATCGACACTGCCGGTATGAGCGCCTGTAGATGGATCTACGATCCAGAGAGTATTGCTGTCATATCTTGTCACATACGCCTTTGTCTCGGACATAAAGGCTATATCCTGAGGGTTGGATTCATTGCCGACTGAGAATTGCCGAAGGGTCTCAAAGCCGGAGGCGGGGTCTAGAACCTGAATATTATCTGCGCCCCCTTTGTTTACGACATAGACAAGTCCGCCAAACCATCTCGAAACAGCGTCGCTGTGGATGGAAGCTACATCGATCTCTGTTGTATAATTTCCGTCGAGACGGATAACAGAAGATGATCCCGTAGAATAATCCGTTGTCGTAATAAATGCGAATTCACCAGCTTCCGCGTTTAAGGAGAGCATAAGAAAGGTGAATATAACGGCCGCCGCCGCGCTTATTGATTTTATTGACACATTTGATTTATTGTCCTTCATCGTCATTTCCTCTCTTTGTATTAAATTTTATTGTCATATAGAAACTTCTTCCCGGAAGCGGAAATCCGCTTATGTCGCGTATCTGATTGTTCGTGAGATTTCTGCCCTCTAAGGTGATCGAAAACCTCTCTCCTAAGGGTTTGGTTTCCAGAGAGATGCTGTGGATTTCTCTTTCCGGCACCCTGTCCATATTCGCCCTGTCTAAGTAGTTCGAGCCGATATAGTGCAGTTTCCAGGCGAGATTGCATCTTCTTGCGGAAAGGGTTACCGTAAAGGAGGCCTCGTGAGCCGGCGTGGAAGCCAGCTCGTTTCCGTTGTAGTAGGGGATGGGGCTTGTGTTCTTTCCGTCTATATATGTGTAGTTTCCCGAAAGACCGATAAGAGAAGATAGGCGAAGGGAACCTGAGACTTCACATCCCTTTATCCGCGCTGATCCTATATTCTCAGGCTTAACCGTCCTCTGTGAATTCGGGAAGAAGAGTATAAGGTTTGTGATCTCGTTGTCGAAATAAAGCATTTCAAGGTAGAGATCTTTAAGAGACATGAACCTGTCTTTTGAGAGAACGGCTCCTATATCACGGTTAAGTCCCTTTTCGGGCTTCAGATTTCCGTCTCCTGTCACACTCCCGGTGTTGCCGAAGAGTTCAAAGAAGGTCGGCGTTCTGTAATGCCTGCCGATATTTCCCTTAATTGTAAAGCTTTTAGCTAGATGCAGTTTGAATCCCGCGCGAGGAGATTGATATTCATTTTCAATCTCACCCTGCGGTGTTGGAGGCATCCAGGGGAAGGGAGCCTCATCGTAGAACTCACTCTGGCTCCAGAGATACTTCGTGCCGGCCGAGAGAACCGCCCTGTCCTTAAAGAGAGACAGATTTCCCGAAATTGCCGCTGTGAGGTTTTTTCTCAGTCTGTCCGGGCCTTCTCTGAGATCAGGCAGAAAGTCCTTAGGTGTAAAGCGTTCCTTTCTGCCTTCAAGGAAGAGGTCCGCCGACAGGGGGAGGGATGAGAAAAAGAAGCTTCCCTTCATGTTGCCGCCGTATGATAAGATTCTGTTGTCAGTTTTCTGTTTTACAAGACTTATATCACCGAGCGGGTCGTCGAATAGCTCCGCTGTCCAGGAGTGAAACGCCGTGAATTCGCTCCGAAGGCGTCTAGAGAATAGCGGCTCGGGCTTCATCCTGAGATAGGTTATTCTGCGTCTTCTCTTTATCCTGGCCTTTGAAGACTGATTGGCTCCAGTGCCGGGCACACCCCCCTCCCTCTCGAAGCTGTCGAAATTAAGGGAGACCCTTTCGAGCTCAGGTATCTCTATGTCCGCTCTGAGAGATAAGTTCCACCTGCTGAAATCGCTGTTTAATCTCGTGGCGACCCTGTCATCGGAGATATTTAAAGGAGTCGCGTTGTCGTCTAAGAATGTAAAATTGCCTTCGCTTTCCGCGTAACCTCCGAAGCAGTTCAGCGTTAAAGGGCCCGCGGCGGAGCTCATCCTTAGCGCGCCCTTTCGGGTTCCGAACGATCCTGCGGTAACGCTCGAGGAGATATCCACGGGCGCAGGGGCTGAGCGACCCTCCGCGTTCGAGCTCACCGCTGTCACAAAATTTATCGCGCCGCCTATAGAAGAACTTCCGAATGAGATGGGACTGAACCCCCGGTACACCTCTATCCTGTCTATATTGCCGATCGCAATGTCTGAGAGGTTTGAAACCCCGGTGCAGGGATCGCTCAGCGGCACGCCGTCTAAGTAAACCTGCACGTGAGATGAGGATGACCCCCTGATAGAGGCAGTGGCAAAGCTTCCCAGCCCCCCGTATTGCTTTACTCTGATTCCAGTCGCGTTGGACAGAAGGCGGGAGGCGTCCTGCGAAGGGGTCCTTGTGCCGTCCGCGTCTATAATGCCTACGAAGCCCGAGTGCCGGAAGAGTTCGCCGCCCGTTTCAGGAGATTCCGCTTCGACTATAATCTCGGGAAGAAGAAACACGGTGTCCGGCACTGCATGCCGCTTATCTGACGCTTCGGCACAGCCGGCCGGCGCAAATGGCGCTAACGCCGGAGTCAGTAAAGTAATTTGCAGAATAATTAAAACGAACTTCCTCATTCTCCTACTCCTCGAAGAGGCTAAGGAAAGCTGTTTTCGGGCAGGTCTCCTGACTCATAGCTCCAGCGCTTATATGTCTTCCTTCCCGGCGATTAAGGCCAGTGGATTCAGGCATAAAGCATCGCTAATCACAGTGGCGGGTCCGTGGGAGAATTTCACTCCCTTCCCCATTAAGTCCTGAAGGGACACCCGAAGATACTTTCAGATAGAATTCTATCGCGCCGAATAAAATCAGTCAAGGGATATTTGAAAAGGCCGTTCTGAAGGGAGAAAATCCGGCGGCTTCAAGGAATTTAATGTTTGAATTATATCCCTTAAGCGGATAAGATTGAAGAAACAGGTGTGATAACGGTATTCGGCGCGGCTGAAATGTTTGAGAATGAAAAGAGAGGATGCGGGCAAGAAGCTGTGCTGTTTTTAAACCAAACTGGGGAAATCCCCAAAAAAGGAGAAAGAAATGAATGAGAACAAGGGGTTTTTCGGATCTCTCTTTGATCTGTCATTTTCTGAATTTGTAACTACAAAGATAATTAAATTTTTGTTTATTATCGCTGTAATTGCTTCAGCGATAGGAGCGATAGCGGTTATTGCAGGCGGATTTGCCAAGTCGATTGCTCTGGGGATTCTAATGCTCGTGTTGTCGCCTGTTATTTTCTTGATCTATGTCATAATCGCGAGGATATATCTTGAGATTGTGATAGTCATTTTCCGAATAGCTGAAAACACGGGAATGCTCGTCAAACGGGACGAGAATAAGCAGGATTTTGATAATTAGAAGAAATTATAATCGATTGTAAAAAATACCTTCTTTAGGTATAGTGTCAGTTACTTAAGAAGACACGAAAATTTACCGAGAGATCTCTCTTGAAAGGAGATCCCGCTATGACGATATGTGCTCCGGTAGAAGAGGACAGAGGTTTAGACAGTATTCCCTGCCGCCAATTCGGATCGGCTGCTTTCTTTGTTATTCATGATGTGGATAAGGGAACTACCGATGTTATTGAAAATGAATCGGACGGCCAGAGCCCCGGAGTCAACAGATACGTGAATATCTTAAGCCGCGAATCTGTTGACGCTGTCTTTGTGGGGGACATGGAAGATGAGCTTCTAGCCGCTTTCAACAGCAAGGGGATAAAGGTCTACCGGTCGATGCCGGGAACTTTGCGAGGTAATATTGAAGTTCTAAAGAGGGGCGACCTCGAAGAGATAAAGCCCGAAATCGACTGAGACAGCCGCTTGTTCGAAGCGAAAAGAGAAATTATCAACAGGGAAGAGATAGATAAAATTATCCGCTCCTCGCGCGTCTGCAGGCTCGCCGTGGCAACTGATAACATACCGTATATCGTTCCGCTGTCATTTGGTTATGACGGAGAGTTCCTCTACTTTCATACCGGCAAAAAGGGAAAGAAGATTGACTGTTTCAAGCGCGGCCCGGCTGTCTGTTTTGAGTTCGACCATGATGTCGCCCTCGCAGGCGACAGAAAAGATCCCTGCAAATGGACATTTACCTATAAAAGTGTTATAGGGTTCGGCCGTGTCAGTGAATTGACTCTGAAAGAGGATAAAAGATACGCCCTCAATCAGATAATGCTTCAATACTCCGGCAGGAAATGGGAGTTCGAAGATGCCCGTATCGCGGCCGTAAGGATATGGAAGGTCTCAATTGATTCAGTAACGGGCAGAGATAAGAGCAGATAACCGCTTCCGGTAAACCTTTACATTACGAGATATCCTCTGCCAGCTTAAGAAACCTCTTATAAGGTATCGCCATAAGGCTTTCAGACTGAAAAGCGCCGTTAGAGAGACTTATCATGGAAACCTTAGCGGCCGTCTCTTCGTCAGGGGCCTGATAGATATCCATAAAATCGTATTTTCCAAGAAGAGCGTAGTGCGAGATAAACTTTACCTCAGGGCATTTCTTTTTTACCTGTTCAAGCCACTCCCGCCCCTGCTTCTTGCGGTTCTTCATCTCCGTGCTCTGCTCGGCCGAAAACTTGGTAAGAAGTATATAAGTCTGCATATCCCGCCTCCTTTTTCTGTTTAAGAAACCCTGCTAGGATTCTATCAGGAGTCAGCTTAAAATGCAACAGGAACAAAGGGCAGATCTTTCCTGCGTGTTCTTTCATACAGCAGAAGGGAATTCGGCATCTTTTTCCAGGCCCCGGCGCCGCCTCCCGTCAGATTTTAAAGAGTTATATGCGAAAGTGATATTGACGCGCCTTGCCGGCGGCGTTATATTAATTGCCGTGCGGATTATTGACAATTGAGCGGACTAAGAGGATCTATGCGTTCAAATTTGTCACATGAGGGCGCCGGCCTGGGGCGGCGCCAACGCATGTTCGATGCGCCTGTAGCTCAGCTGGATAGAGCAACGGACTTCTAATCCGTAGGTCGCAGGTTCGAATCCTGCCAGGCGTATTTTAAAAGTTAACAGCCGCCGAAGCAGAATCTTTTTTCTTGAAGGATAATCCTTCGGCGGATAATATAACTATTGTGTGGTGGGCGTAGCTCAGTTGGTAGAGCCCTGGATTGTGGATCCAGTTGCCACGGGTTCAAATCCCGTCGTCCACCCCATTTTTCGTTCTTATTTTACAATCCTGATCTAACTTTTCCATAAACGCTATAGCTGTTCGCCGGTTGAAGTAAGACGGGCGGTTTTTTTCTTGACCTATTTACATATATCATTACAATGGAGGCGAGCCTTTCGGGAGGTAGCTGACGCGGATAGAGGGGCAGGTTCAATTTTTTCACACAGGAGGTGTGGTGATGAGCAGCGGAGTAAACAAAGTTATACTTGTTGGAAATCTCGGGGGAGACCCCGAAGTTAGAAGCACCGGAAGCGGCACGCCGGTAGCTAATTTTACGATCGCGACAAACGAAAGTTTTAAAACCAGAGACGGCGAGCGCAATGAGCGGACCGAGTGGCACAGGATAGTAACCTTCGGAAAGCTCGCGGAAATTTGCGGCCAGTATCTGAAAAAGGGCAAACAGGTTTATATAGAGGGAAGGATTCAGACCAGACAGTGGGAAGACCGCTCGGGAAACAAGCGGTATACCACCGAAGTTGTCTGTAACCAGATGGTAATGCTCGGAAGGGCGGGAGACGCTCCCTATTCTCCGCCGGAAGATGACAGTTCCGGCCAGAGCTCAGGGGAAGAAGCGGAATCTGTCCCTTCAGCGGCAGACGACGATGACGATCTTCCCTTTTAGGAAGCAGCAATCCCGCGCCGCGGATCTATGTGATTGTTAGAGCGGCGTGATAAATTTGAAGATCCCGAAAAGGTTTTACCGGGTGTGATAAGAAGATAATCACATCCGGTTTTTTTACATATCAGAAGAGCAGGCGATATATTACAGAAGATTTACCCTCTTACCGGGGGTTTTTGCTTGCATAATAAAGATGCGGGGCTTACATTAAAGACCTGAAAAAAGATACTTATTTCTGCACCGCTAGCTCAATTGGCAGAGCAACTGACTCTTAATCAGTAGGTTCGGGGTTCGATTCCCTGGCGGTGTATTTTTTTATGTCTTTGATTATTTATAAGTTACAGGATTTGTTAGAAAAAGTGAGAACCGGTCACGCACCCTGCAGGTACCACATAGGTACCAGTGGGGGTTTTTTAATTCTATCAATGTGAGGCCTTTCGTGAATGATTAAGTACAATTAAAACTCCAAACAATTCTCCAATTTGTGTTTATTGATATTTCTGCACATTGAATTCTCTTTGTTTCAGTAAAATTAGTATGAGGCAACAACCCTATTTCAGTTAAAAATAGGGAGTCAATGCGACCGGGAAAAATAATTAACGCTGATCATTAACCAGGATGGTTGAAAAATATAGAGTAAAAGTTCCCAAGTTGACCGAATGGGCTGAAAGAAACCTTCCGGAAGGATTTACAGTTTTCGAGTTACCGGAAAGACATCGAATAAGACTTCGGACAACGAACAGCCTGGAAAGACTAAATGAAGAAATAAAGAGAAGAACTAGAGTAGCCAGATTGTTCCCCAACGAAGCATCTCTTATTCGGCTTGTCTGTGCTGTTGTATCAGAAATCAGTGATGAATAGGAAGCTGGGAAAAGTTATTTAAACATGGAAAGCGAATGGCCTGTTAAAAGAATTTACATAAAAGGTATTGCATGATTAACAATAGGTTAGAATATATTAGACCTAAAAACTGGGGAATGTCCAAATTATTGTGGAGTTAATAAATCCAAAAATGACTATGGTTTAGTGATACGATTGTTTTTGAATGATTTGTTCTGGAAAATTAAGGGTTTTAGAGTCAATTATTGATTTGCATATTAATTTATTATAAATTTGATTTGTTATAATACGTTGATTGATTTATTATCAATAAAAATAAAGTGACATTTATAATATAGGTGAAATGAGTTTGCTGATTATCTATAATTGACTAGGCCAACAATATATAATAAACTGTGAAGAGAAATGCCGGCCCATAGAGCATGAAGAAACTGGCTTTATGACGTTACTGAACTTGACGAATGTATGAAGAAAGGGGAAAGTCTCCCAAAACAAGCTAAGAGAATGTATACTGGGGATGATGATTAATTTTATGATCGCAATAGGAACGAATTAATGGCTAGATCAGATATATTAATTTCGTTAATTCAGTCTGCTAATCGTGGCGATATGGTATCGTTTCGAAAGGCAGTAGAGATATTGATTGCAGAGGAAAGATCTAAGAAACACGATATTTTAGCAGACAGACTAGCAAATTCTCTTAAAAACGGAAGCAATAATGGTGTCTCAATCCAATCCAAGGGTGAAGCAAGAGACCTATTATTTGAATCCATTGCGGATAGAACATTTGATGGTCTCTTATTAGATAATGAGATTAAATCTATATGTAATGAGCTGATTGAAGAACAGCATAGAGCGGACTTACTAAGAAGTCATGGTTTAGAACCGCGTAATCGTATTTTGCTTGCGGGTTCACCAGGAAATGGTAAAACTAGCTTGGCAGAAGCAATTGCCACACATTTAATGTATCCGCTCTATATCATTCGTTATGAAAACCTCATTGGCAGTTATTTGGGCGAAACTGCATCGCGACTTCAAAAAGTATTTGAGTATGTTAAAACAAGAAATTGTGTTTTGTTTTTTGACGAATTTGATACCATTGGAAAAGAACGTGGAGATACGAAAGAAACTGGAGAAATCAAAAGGGTAGTCAGTTCACTGCTATTGCAGATGGACAGATTACCTACATATGTGGTTATTATTACTGCTAGTAATCATCCTGAATTATTAGATCGAGCAGTTTGGCGAAGATTTCAAATTCGATTGGAATTAAAACGTCCGAAAAATATTCAAATTGAATCTTTTATTGACAATATCGCAAAAAAGAGTAAATGTAATTTTAATTATAGTTATAAAACTTTATCAAATAAGTTAAAAGGAAAAAGCTATTCGGAAATTGAGGAATTTTGTGTCGAGATAATTCGTAAAGCTGTATTACAACATAAACAGGATGATGCAAAAGCCATAGTTTCAAAGTCCTTGAAACAATGGCAAATAAAATACTCTGGAAAAAATGTAGGTGTATAAATAATGGCGGACAAACCGCTTCTTTTCTTCCCTAATCCAGCTACTGCCGATAGAATGAAAAAGGCAACAGGTAGGGGCGCACCTAATTATCATTTTCCAGATGTTAACAGGCAAAAAGACCGTTTGACCCCCCAATTCCAGGCGATGAACCAATCTTTCATTACAGACTCTTCTATTGGTATAGAGCCGGAAGCAGTTCTTGTATTGGAAGTAGTCGGAGAGATTAAAGATTTTACTCGAGCAGTCAGAGCAATTGATGGATTGGAGTGGTTGGCCGAGATAGATATTGAAACTATTGATCCTGATGATGATTTTTTTGTGTCTCCTAAAATTAGGAAACGACTTCTGTATCATAAAATAGATTCACTAAATACTAATCAATCATCTCAAATATGGAATCTTCTTAAAGATAATTCTTTCATTGATAAATTTGGTTATAGAACCGAAAAACCCCTCGATGAATTCATTTCCCTAATTCCTGATGTGTTCAATGATGTGAAGAATCAAATAATAGAAGTATTGAAAAGTGCTACGGTTCCATCTGAGTGTTTTTCTGGGCGATTATTTCTTAGTATGAGCAACCAACATGCTATGAACGATATACTGTCTAAATGGAATCAATGGGATTCTGAGAGGAAGCTACCAAGAGGATATCAGAAGTGGTCAGAAATATTTTCATTCTTGAAGGTTCTTAGACGCTGGGATGTATCAGATAGATTAAGAGAAACTCGAGTCTTGGAATATTGGCGTGAAAACCTCGATTTTTATCAATCTCAGAACCTGCTGTTCCCTTTTGAAGTTGAACTTTGGTATAGAGAGGATAGGGCAAAACGCGGCGCTGCATTAGACCATATTCGAGAATTGGTCCAAGCTGAAAATGGACAAATCATAAAAACGTGCACTATTGAGGAAATCCGGTTTTGCGCTGTAAAAGCTATGCTACCGCATGCAAAAATCAAAGGAGTACTAGAATCTCAGTATGTGGCCTTATTCCGAAGTAATGATGTAATGTTCTTCCATCCTACTGGGCAATGTGCCGTAGATATTTTGCCCGATGGAGAAGTTGGAGAATTTACTCCTGGAGAAGTATCAGGTGACCCATTGGTGGGGATCTTAGATGGAGCGCCTTTTACAAACCATAAGTTGTTGGACAATCGCCTCATTCTAGATGATCCAGATGATTTCAGTAGCATGTATCAAGCAAGTGAGAGAAGACATGGTACTGCAATGGCATCGCTTATATGTCACGGCGAGTTAGATGAAAACAGCATATCGTTGAATACGCCAATTTACATCAGGCCTATAATGATACCAAATCAAAATGATCTCAATAGAAATGAGTATATTCCAGAGAACGAATTTTTCGAAGACCTAATCGAAAGAGCTGTACGTCGTATATTTGAAAATTCTGAAGGGGAAGATCCTATTGCCCCTACAATTAAGATTATTAATATCTCTATAGGAGACCCCGCCAAGGTCTTCTTTCACCGCCTAAGTTCTGTGTCCAAATTATTGGATTGGCTGTCCTACAAATATAGTGTTCTCTTTTGTGTAAGTGCTGGAAATGTTACTGATGATATTGAGTTAGGTCTTTCGGAAGATCAGTTTTTATCTCTATCACAAGAAGAGCAAGCTACTACCACATTGAAATTCATTCATAGTAATTCTCGGAATTATAGGATAATTGCTCCGGGAGAATCCATAAATGCAATCACTGTTGGAGCAATACATAATGATTATTCAACTATTGCTGGATTGGGCAATAGAGTAGATATATTGCCTGATATTAACTTGCCATCTCCTATTTCACCGTTTGGTTTTGGTTACCGTTCGTCAATAAAACCTGAAATTTACATATCTGCTGGTAGGCAGCTCTATGACTATCACCAAAATAATTCTTATGGAATTAGTAGATCTCCTTTGGCTCCTGGGCAAAAAGTTGCAGCAGCACCTGTTGCTGCTGGAGATACAACTCGTGCTACTTATTCATGCGGTACAAGTAATGCAGCTGCACTTGCGACACGATTTGGTGCGATGGTAGTAGAGTCAATCTACGAGTTAGCTGATCAAACTCGGGTAAATATACCAGATGAAAATATTTCTCCTCTAGTAAAGGCTTTGCTTATACATAGCGCGTCCTGGGGTAAGAGCAAAGATGTAATGGACCTGTACATGAGTGGCGGATTAAATAGGAAATCTTTAACGAAATATCTTGGATATGGGATACCCTTATTGCAAAGAGTTTTAGAATGTACGAATCAAAGGGCAACTGCTATAGGATACGGCCAAATTGGCAAAGATGAACGACATGAGTTTAAATTACCGCTTCCTCCAAGCCTGAATGGTTCAAGTGAAGGCAGGAGATTAACCATTTCTTTGGCTTGGATGAGCCCTGTCAGTTTTACAAACCGAAACTACCGTAAAGCAAATCTAACATTTGATCCTCCTAAAGCAGGTATTGCAGATGATAGAAGCGAAGCAGATTGGCAAAAAGTAAAGAAAGGTACCGCACAGCACGAGGTATTGATAGGAAGCAATGTTGCCTCTTTTGTAGACGGGGATACGATTTTAATACCTGTGGAATGCCGTGAAGACGCGGGGAGCTTAGATGAATCAGTCTACTATGGATTAGCAGTAACTTTGGAAGTAAAAGAAGATATTGATATTCCAATTTACGACGAAATTAAGGAAAGAATAGAGGTCCCGATTGCAATTCAAAACGACCAATGAGTATATCGTTGTATAACAACTCCAAACATTTTGTGCCAGATTTGTGCCAAATTGGATGAAAAACAAGCTGAAATAGACACAAACAAATAAAACCAAATAAAATTGGAATTTTGTGAGAATCGTTATCCTAGCAATTCCCTTTTCTGCTCATTCAACAGGCACATAATACTTCTTTCACCCATAATACTGTCAACGCGGTTTATACCTCAGTGGCTAATCTCATTTATACATCAACAACATTCATCAATGTTTATATCTACTCGGTGATTGGTCGAAGAGTGATTCCGCTTGTAGGCGAAAGTTTTCCATTTGGTTAAAACCGAGTGACATGTAATGAGCAAGATGAGAAGGGGAAAGAAGTTTTAAAAGGTGTCTATTTTATGCATGTTAAGAGCCAGGGAGGTGTGATTACTCGCAAAATGGTGCTTCTGAGATGAAGCTGTAGAGAGTCTAACTGTTTGCATACAAGCGAAACGCGACAGCCTGAATATTATAGTCTCAACATTCGCATCATCCCACAGCTCCTATTAATTCCAAAAAAACAGAATTCAATAAGTGCGGATCCCAGCACACCCCCAAGCAACGCGCCCCGACCCAATCGAGAACAGGGGGAACCCCATGCTGGTGTGTAGGTAAGATGGCTGGTTCTGTACTGAAATATTTTTATTTGGGGAACATGAAACTATGATGTGGGAGATCGTGTTTTTGTAGAATTAGAGTTAGCATTGAATATGTATGGGATTAAGAAATCTTTTTAAATTACATTAAAATAAAATATTATTTGGTAAATCATGTGTTTGACATAAGGATTCTATTAATGTCAGCCTATTTCTATTGTCAGAGGTGGTCCGGGTTGATCGGACACGCTCAATCCCATCTAGAATAGAACCATGTCGGTCTTGGTGATATCTTCTTGTTTTTCGGCTGGTTTCGTAAGACACAAAACACTGGAGAGATGCTTTCTTATGAACGCGTGTCAAAACACCTTCATGTATTATTTGGTTGGTTACAGATCGGAGCAATCTATAAACCTTCAGTGGATAAAGAAAGTTTACCGAAATGGGCATGCTCACATTCCCACGTTGAAAGCGCGGAGGATCGGCGTGAGAATAATACTCTCTATGTTGCAACCGAGTATATTGATCTGCCTGGATTTCCGAAAGATATTCCAGGGCGAGGAGTTTTCCCACAGTTCAAACCTGTTTTATATCTTACTGCGCCTGAGTCAAAAAAACGTAGTCTTTGGCGGTTGCCTGCTTGGTTTTATCCTGGTGATGAAAAGCCTCCGCTCACCTATCATTCCAATTTAAATAGATGGCATTCCAAGGAGAGCAATGTTATGCTGGAAACCGTTGCCCGTGGACAAGAGTTTGTTCTTGATTGCGATTATTATCCTGAAATAATTAGCTGGCTGAAGAAAATTTTTTCATGTGCGATCTAACTAAAGGGGAATGCTCTAAAATATGCCCGAAAAACTAACACTCCAACAGCTTGAATCATACCTCTGGGGTGCTGCGGATATCCTGCGGGGCAATATGGACGCCTCGGAATACAAGGAGTATATCTTCGGCACGTTGTTCCTTCGAAGATTATCAGACGCATTCGAGGAAACGCAGGAGAAAATCATTGCTCATTATTTGAAGGAGGGTTATTCGGAATCAGAAGCTGAAAAGCTTGCAAACGACATGGATGAATATACAGATGCGTTCTATATCCCTGAACGGGCTCGCTGGAATCACCTCAAGAACCTAAAACACGACATCGGCTCTGAACTCAACAAGGCAACCGAAGGCATCGAGGAATATAATCCATCTCTGGAAGGCGTGCTTGTATCTATCGACTTCAATATCAAGGACAAGTTGCCGGACAACAAACTCCAGAATCTTTTGAGTCATTTCAGTAAATACAGACTCAGAAAGGATGATTTCGAACATCCCGATTTTCTTGGAGCAGCGTACGAGTATCTGATCAAGATGTTCGCGGATAGCGCTGGTAAGAAGGCAGGTGAATTCTACACCCCGAATCAGGTTGTTCGTCTATTAACCAAATTGCTAAAACCTCAGGAGGGGATGAGAATTTATGATCCCACTTGTGGGAGCGGCGGCATGCTGATTCAGTCGAAGCGTTATATCCGTGAGCACGGAGGGAATGATGCCAACATTTCGCTGTATGGCCAGGAGATGAACCTGAATACCTGGGCGATCTGCAAGATGAATATGTTTCTTCATGGAGTGATGAACGCCGAAATTGCTAAAGGTGACACTATTCGAGATCCGAAGCATTTAAAAGATGGCGAGTTGGTGACTTTTGACCGGGTAATCGCAAATCCTCCGTTCTCGCTAAAAAACTGGGGGAATGATTTCGCAGAGAATGATCCGTTTGGGCGAATGCGGTATGGGGTTCCTCCCAAAAGTCATGGAGATTTGGCTTTTGTACAACACATGATCGCAAGCCTGAATGCTGAAGGGATGTTGGGGGTTGTTATGCCGCATGGAGTACTGTTTCGCGGCAACCGGGAAAAGGAGATACGCAAAGGGATTTTGCAGGATGACATACTTGAAGCAGTAGTTGGCTTACCAAAGGCTCTGTTTTATGGAGCTGGTATCCCTGCGTTGCTCCTCATTATCAACAAAAAAAAGCCAAAAGAGCGAAAGGGCAAAGTGCTCTTTATCAATAGCGAACTGGAATATGAGGAAGGGAAAAACCAGAACAGGCTGCGCGAAAAGGATATTGAACATATTGTAAGAGTATTCGATGAATATATAGATGAGAAACGTTATTCCCGTGTAGTTGAAATCTCTGAGATAGAAGAAAACGACTGGAATCTTAACATCAGGCGATATGCTGACACCACACCTCCGCCAGAACAGTATGATGTGCATGCAATCTTGAATGGTGGAATTCCAGTATCTGAAGTGGAAGACGAATATATTCAGGAAACTCTAAAAGGATACGATGTTAGCGAAGTGTTTTCTGGTCCCGTTGATGGTTATTACCACTTCAAAGATGATAACGAGAAGCGGGAGGATATTGCTAAGCATCTGACTACTGAAGATCGTGTCATAATCGGCCAGTTTGAACATTGGTGGGATAAATACAAGGTATCGCTTAAGGATATAGAGCGTGAATACGCAGAAGCTGATGAAACAATGAAGGGGTTTCTAAAAGAGTTGGGGTATTATGAGTAGTATAACGCCGGATGGTTGGCGAAAAGCGAAATTGGGTGCAAATGTTAAAGTACAAGGTGGTTACGCATTTAAAAGTGAGAACTTTATGGAACAAGGGATTCCTATTATAAGAATATCCAATATCAAAGATGGATTAATCGATCTATCTGATGTGGTTCATTACATGGATTGCAATATTCCTAATGAATTTGTTGTTCGGAATGGTGATGTTTTAGTTGCTATGTCTGGGGCAACGACGGGAAAAACGGGTAAATATAGGATAAAAAACAGAGCTTTTTTAAATCAACGAGTTGGTTTGTTTCGGATTTTAGCTAATGGCAATATGGATAAGATTTTCCTTTATTATGTTACGGCAAGAAATGAGTTCACTAGAAATTTATTAATAAATGCTATTGGTGGGGCTCAACCTAATGTGAGCGGAAAACAGATTGAAGAAATAAATATACTCATCCCTCCTCTCTCCGAGCAACGCAAAATCGCATCGATATTATCATCTGTAGATAGTTGCATTGAGACAACAGAGGCGATGATCGCAAAGCTTCAGAATTTGAAAAAGGCGCTTATGCAGGAATTGCTAACAAAAGGTCTCCCACCAAAAGTCGCAGCAAAATATGGAATCAAAAAGGGCGGAAAGTTCAAAGACTCGTCACTTGGGAAGATTCCGGAGGAGTGGGAGGTTGCTAAGTTAGAAAATGTGTGTGTGCGTGTTACTGATGGAACTCATGATACCCCGAAACCGTCAAAATATGGGTTCCATCTTGTTACCTCAAAAAACCTTAGGGATGGACGCATAGAGATTAAGAATTCTTACATGATCAGTAATCATGATTATCATGAAGTTAACAAGAGAAGTAAAGTTGACGCTGGTGATGTTCTATTTGGAATGATAGGGACTGTGGGTAATCCTGTTGTTGTAGAAGAGCGTGATCTACCATTTGCAATCAAGAACGTAGGACTTTTTAAAACAAACGGAGATTTTGTGCTTTCTCAGTGGCTTTTTTACTATTTGTCTTCACCATCATTCTTGAAATCTCTTGATACCCAGCTTTCGGGCAGTAGTCAGAGATTTGTTGGGTTGGGATTCCTTAGGGAGTTACGTGTACCAAAAACTCGGCGAAAAGAAATGAATATTATTGTACAGTTGCTTAACTCCATTCAGTATAAAATAAGCAATGTGAAAAAATGCTGTAAAAAACTCCAAGATCTCAAAAAAGCCCTTATGCAAGACCTTCTAACCGGCAAAGTTCGAGTAAAAGTTGATGATGTGGCATGAATGACGAGTATACAAAAGTAGAAAAACCAGCAATAGATCAATTATTGACCTTTGGCTATACCTATGTTCGGGGCGAAGAACTCGCGCCAGATTCGCCTGCAAAGGAGCGCTCAAGCTGGCGAGATGTTGTGCTGGATAAACGATTAAAATCTGCACTTATGCGTATTAATCCCTGGCTGAGTCCTGAGAACCTGAACAAAATCGTCCATGACCTGATTTATATAAGGTCAACATCTCTTATCGAAGCGAACCAGAAGGTTTACGAAAATCTGGTCAAATACATGTCTTATAAACAGGATATGGGGCATGGACAAAAAGGTCAGACAGTCAAAGTTATAGATTTTGACAACCCGGACAATAACGAATTCCTGGTAGTAAATCAGTTTAAGGTACATGGCCCGAAACAGAATATTATCCCCGACATCGTTATTTTTATCAATGGACTTCCTATGGCTGTGATCGAGTGCAAATCCCCTTTCATCACAAATCCGATGGAAACAGGGATAAACCAGCTTCTTCGCTACTCGAATAGAAGAAATCAATCTGAACTTGAAGGTGCTGAACGCCTTTTCTGGTATAACCAGATGATGGTATCTACTTTTGGCGATAAAGCGACTATGGGAACCATAAGCTCAGGATATGAGCACTATATGGAGTGGAAAGATCCATTTCCTGCTAAAATATCTGAACTTGTCGAAGGTGCGAGATCACAGGAGATAATGCTGAAGGGGGTGTTCTGTAAAGAGAACCTTCTGGATATTATCAGGAATTTCACCGTCTTTGAGACTGTGGACGGGAAAATGATAAAGAAGATGGCGCGGTATCAGCAGTACCGTGCGGTACACAAAACTCTCATAAGGTTAAAAACCGGAAAGACGCAGAAAGAGCGCGGTGGTGTAATCTGGCATACTCAAGGGTCCGGCAAGTCACTGACAATGGTATTTGTGGCAGTAAAGATGAGGCGTGATCCGGAACTTAAGGATTATAAACTGGTTTTTGTAACCGACAGAACAAACCTTGACCGGCAGCTAACGCAATCATTTAAGAGGTGCCAGGATGAAACCGTACAGCACGCAAAGAATGTAAAGCACTTTAAGAAGATATTAGCAAATGACAGCAGTGATCTTGTTACGGGAATGCTCCAGAAGTTCCGGGAAAAAGATTTCGGGAAGATGGAGGAGTTAAACGCCAGCGATAAGATCGTTCTGTTAGTTGATGAAGCGCACAGGGGCATGTACGCTACCCTTGCTACCAATATGAACGTGGCACTTCCCAATGCTCCGAAGATTGCTTTTACGGGTACGCCGCTTATTAAATCTCGGAAGACTACAAACGAATTCGGGTCCTATATCGATACATATACGATTGATCAAAGTGTTAATGATGGGGCAACACTTCAGATTATCTATGAGGGTCGGGAATCGAACACAAAGGTAACAGGAGATTCTCTTGATAAGTTGTTTGACGCCTATTTCGAGGATAAATCGGCAGAAGAGAAAGAAGCCATAAAGAAGAGATATGGCAGGGAGCTGGCGGTGCTCGAAGCCACAAAACGTATAGAGATGATCTGTGTTGATATCCTTGAGCATTACAGAAATAATATCCAGCCGAACGATTTTAAGGCTCAGATTGTAACTGCGAGCCGTGAGTCGGCGGTTCGTTATAAAGAAGCCCTGGATAAGCTGGGTGGTCCTGAATCGGCCGTAATTATTTCAGGTGATCACAATGATCCAGCTCATATCAGGGAACACACCGACCGTACAAAGCAGAAACAGTATATTGAACGGTTTAAAAAGCCTATGGTTGAGGATTCTCTATCGATTCTTATCGTAAAGGATATGCTTCTTACAGGATTTGACGCGCCGGTTGAGCAGGTTATGTACCTGGATCGAAGGCTAATGGATCACGGGCTTCTTCAGGCTATAGCGAGAGTCAACAGGACACGCACAGGAAAAACACGTGGTTATGTTGTCGATTATTACGGATTGTCGGATTATCTGAAAGATGCTCTTGAGCTATTCAGCTCCGAGGATGTTCATGGCGCGCTGATTCCAATCAAGGAAGAGCTTCCCAAGCTTGAGCGAAGGCATACTAAAGTTCTGTCCCACTTTAAGGGAATAGCGCTGTCTGAAATTGAGAAATGCGTTGAGGTTTTGGAAAACGAAGAAGCTCGTGCTCAGTTTCAAGCTAACCTTAAGAAATTTCTAAGAAGCATGGATATCGTAATGCCGAGACCTGAAGCGTTACCATTCATTTCGGATATGAAGCGCCTTGGTCAGATCAATCTGGCGGCACAGAACAGGTACAGGGAAAACCTGTATGCCATTGCTGGAGCTGGTGCCAAGGTGCGTGAACTGATTGATGAACATATCTATTCCACTGGGATAGAGCCCAGAATTTCACCTGTCGCGCTTCTTGCTCCGGACTTCGGGGAGCACGTTGACAGTATCAAGTCTCATAAAGCCAAGGCAAGTGAGATAGAGCATGCCATCAAGCACCATATCACGGTAAACATCGAACAGGATCCGGAATATTACCATAAGCTTAGCAAAAGACTCGAAGCGATACTTAATGCGTATCATGAGAAATGGGATGAGCTTGTCCAGATACTAATGGATTTTCGCTCTTCGATAGAAACAGAACGAGGCGAAAAGGCTCAGAGCGTTGGACTCAGCAAGCAAGAATTTGCCTATTACAATATCCTAGAAGCAGAGATGAAGGAAGACGCCGATTACTATGCGCCTGATCCGGAGACACGAAACAGGATGTGTGATATTACTTCCGAGATATTCGATTCTATCAAGGAATCTACGTACATAGTTGATTTTTTTCAGAAAGAGGATGAGAAGAAGAAATTGAGACTCAAGATCAAAAGGGTTCTTATGGCCAGTGAGTTAGCTCCAAAAACAAAGATGCGGAATCGTATTATTGAAAGATATATGGAACTAGCGAGGGTTCAGGATGTGCCGAAATGAATGAATTTAAATACAAGATCATCCGTACACCAAGACGCCGAACAGCAAGTGTTCAGGTTTCGCCTCAAAATGAGGTATCCATCATCGTGCCGGATAATCTAGCGCAGGTAAAAATCGATAATATTATCAGAAGGAAAAGTTCCTGGATCATTAATAAAATTAAAACCAATGATGCTGTGCGCCATCCTCCAAAGCCCAAGGAATATGTCAGCGGAGAAGCCTTCTCTTATCTCGGCAGAAATTATCGTTTAAAGATAGCAAGGGGGAATCCTCAGCCCGTTGAGTTGAAGAATGGCCGATTTTACGTTTATGTTCCGGATAGTGTAAAAAAGAGGGATGATCTTATTCGGGATGCACTTGGCGAGTGGTACAAGTCACATGCCAAGAATAAATTACGAAGTCGGATTAGCATGTATTCAGAGCGTGTGGGTGTTTCGTGCAGGAACATAAAGGTCAAGAATCTAAAAAGCCGATGGGGAAGTTGCTCAAAGGCCGGAAATATAAATATCAACTGGCGGATCATTATGGCTCCTTTGAGCATCGTGGATTATGTGATAGTCCATGAACTCTGCCACCTCAAATACCACAACCATTCCAAGGAGTTCTGGCGTTTGTTAGGCCAAATCCTACCGGATTACCTTAAGCGGAAAGAATGGTTACGGGTCAACGGAACCTTATTGACATTTTAAGTTCTTACAATTTGTGCAAACCTGACTTGATTTGATATAAACAATCGTATAAGGTTGGGACTATGGGGCTAATACGAAATTGTTCATCATAAATAAACTGTTATACGGAAATGCTCTCTCAGTATTAAGAAATGTGGTACCCGGTAAATTGTTTTTCTTTTTTTAAGAAGAACGGATCCGATTTTCCCTCTTTTGGTTAAGTGTCAAAATACATTTTCGTATGGTGGGTAAGTATAAACCCCCTTTCTATCGAGAAGATTTGTAATAAGACTGTCCGATTATCTTACTAATTTAGTTTTTGCTTCGCTAGAATTCGGGATAGATTCTAGTTCTTCGTTCGCACTACCGATAACAGAGGCTTTTGCGCTTCGCCGCGGGGACGCGGCTTGCCCTTCGGCTCCGCTGACGCGTAGCCTCGGGACACGGCGCTGCGCGGCGTAATTTGGTAGCTCTTGGCTATAGGGGGTAGGGGGCTTCTTGTATTTGTAGTGAGTTTTCTGGTTGTTTAAGTTTTTCGCTGCCCCAGAGATTCGGCAATAATTGATAGATTGACTGATCAGGTTCTTGTAAGCTGGGAGTTTTCTTGTTAGAATCGTAATTAATAGGGGTTGCCGCTTGCTCTGCGTCGCAAACGCTCGAAATGTTATGTGAAACCAAAATTGGTGATATTATGTCCAAAGAATTGCTAAAAGCTAATATAGATCAAATGTTAAAATCAGTATATTTGTGTTTCGAAAATAATCTAATCACTTCTTGTCTAATTCTAATCTACTCCGCTATCGATTGTATGTCAGCTCTGCATCGCCCAGTTGATCAGCAAAAAGTACAAAAACAGGATTTTCTTGATTGGAGCTCAAAATATATCATTCCATACCTAAATTTTGATTGTACTCCTTTAGATTTATATTCAGCTAGGTGTGGAATTATCCATACCTACACTCCAGATTCTGCACTTACTAGAAATAATAAAGCTAAAACTGTATATTATGCTTGCGGACCAGCTAAAGTAAAAGACTTGAGAAAATCCATAAAACTTACTCATGAAGATAAAAACATAACAGCTATACAAATTGAAGTATTAATTGAAGCATTAAAAAAGGGGATACAGGATTTTGAATCCGATATCCGCGAATGTGGATTTGAAAATATAGTTTTTGAGAGGGCGAGCAACTTTTTTGTTAAGATGTCTATGAAAGAAATTGACGAAATAAAGCCAATAATTAATAAGAAGATTAAGGATTAGTTTGGCTTCACATAACAAATGTGTTCGCGGCTGTGCTTGGCACCCGGGCTGCAGAGCACCCCGGCCGCCAATGCTCGCGCAAATCGCTGGTGCGATTTCGCGAACACTCTAAATGTTATACGGAAATGCTCTCTCAGTATTAAATTGTGAGGTTTTCGGTAAATTATTTTTCTTTTTTTAAGAAGAACAGATCCGATTTTCCCTCTTTTGGTTAATTATAAAAATTCAAGTTCCTTTGGTGGACAATTATAATATTTCCTTTCTATCGAGAAGATTTGTAATAAGACTGTCCGATTATCTTACTAATTTAGTTTTTGTTTCGCTAGAATTCGGGATAGATTCCAGTTCTTCGTTCGCACTACCGATAACAGAGGCTTTTGCGCTTCGCCGCGAGGACGCGGCTTGCCCTTCGGCTCCGCTGACGCGTCGCCTCGGGACACGGCGCTGCGCGGCGTAATTTGGTAGCCCTTGGCGATAGGGGATAGGGGGCTTCTTGTATTTGTAGTGAGTTTTCTGGTTGTTTAAGTTTTTCGCTGCCCCAGGGATTCGGCAATAATTGATAGACTGACTGATCAGGTTCTTGTAAGCTTGGAGTTTTCTTGTTAGAATCGTAATTAATAGGGGTTGCCGCTTGCTCTGCGTCGCAAACGCTCGAAATGTTATCCGCAATATCGTAATATGGAGTGAATCATGACTAAGCATACTATTGGGGAAATTAATTTTGAGAAGTATATGAAAAAAATGGGTTACGAATATGACTTTGAACTTAAATTTAAAGGTAAGACAAAAAGACCTGATTACGTAATACACCATAAGGATCGAGATTATATTATAGATGTAAAAGATTTTGAGATGAAGAGAATGCTCGAGGCTGGTAGCTACGATCCTTATAAACGAATTAGGGGCAAGATTGAAGAAGCACGTAGAAAATTTAAAGAATTTAAAAAATATCCATGTTGCCTTGTACTTTACGCAGATAATCTTAATCCATTCTTTGATATCTCAAATTATGTAAGAATATACGGAGCCATGGAGGGTGATCTGACCTATAGAGTTCCAATACCCCAGTCAGATATTCCCCAAAATGGCTTGGAGGACGATGTAGTTTTTGGACGTAGAGGTAAAATGAGAAGACCAAATTCTGCCGATTCACAAAACACAACAATAAGCGCTATTATATCTCTGATAGATTTAGATGATAAACCGCTCCATGTAATTGTCTGGGAGAATAGACATGCGAGAATCCCACTATCCAGAGAAATATTTGATAGCGCTTTGGATGAAAGATGGGAATACAACGGAAAAGAAATTAGGAAAGTATATTAATTGCGATACTGCGGATAACAAATGTGTTCGCGGCTGTGCTTGGCACCCGGGCTGCGTAGCACCCCGGTCGCCAATGCTCGCGCAAATCGCTGGGGCGATTTCGCGAACACTCACAATGTTATGCGTAATGAAGGGTAGTATAGAGAGGAGATTAAATGGATATATGGAGCATTGATAAAATTCAATTGTTCTTGGCGTTTTTTATTCCAGGATTCATATCTATAAAGACATATTCGCTGCTAGTACCTGGGGAGAGGTTTGATTTCACGAAGCAACTTGCAGAGGTCATAGGTTATAGCGCTCTCAACTACGCAGTCTTTTCTTGGATGCTAATTCCACAGATATCCAATTGTATATCTAATCACACATACTTATTGATAATAGTAATCCTAGTCGTTTTGTTGATTGCGCCCATTTTATGGCCGATAATCATCCTAAAAATATTGAAGTGGAAATGGGTCAAAGAACATGTTATCTCTTCTATATCAAAACCTTGGGATTATGTATTTGGAAAAAAGGAATCATACTGGGCAATTGTACACTTAAAGGATGGGCGGAAGATTGCTGGTGTATACGCAGCAAAATCGTTCTCTTCGTCATATCCTGCTAAAGAACAGATATACCTTGAGCAAGTGTGGATGTTGTCGGATGAGGGTAAATTTGAGAGAAAGGTCGCAAGATCTAAGGGTATACTTATAATTGGAGATGAAATACTTGCAATAGAACTATTTAAATAGGGGGTTATAATAATGTCAGAAGAAGAAAAGAAGAACACTCAGAGTGATGATAAGGAAGAGTTTGGCTATCAACCAATTAAGCGGGGGCATCAGCCTAAGGAGAGTTTGGACACGAATAATCCTCCAGAGGAACCCTCTGGTGTGCCTGAAAAACCTGATAGTGAGAATTAATAGCCCTCACTACGCATAACAGCAGTTTTGCGGCTTCGGGCCTGCGGCCCTTCGCGCAAGTGCCTCGCTGGCCGCTCGGCACTTCGCAAACCTGCGAAATGTTAGAGCGCCAAGCAAGCTTGGCGCATTCTTACCGGGTGGAAGTCCCGGTTGGGTAAGGTTTAGCCAGCCGCCCATACCGAGTGTTGCGTGGAAACTGGTAACAGTAACACGAAGCGTACACAGGGAAACATATAGGCCATAGGGGAGACCGTACTCCCTGAAGCACATTCAGCCCCGTTATTGCGGGAAAAAGCAGATGGCGACGTTGTTAACATGACGGAAGCCGAAACGAAGGAATCGCGAGTGGCGAGATTCCGGAGGGTCTGTCGGGGTCAGAGGACGTGGCATGTATGTAGAGATGCGTTAGGAACTTGGGATGCCCTGTTGGTTCCAGCCCTGGGGGCTGGTAGGCCTATCCAACCGAAAAGAAGGAAGGCCGATGGCCGGCAGGGAGTCGGATCAGCTCATAGTACTCTGAGAGCGGGAGAGCCGTTCACGTGGGGAAGGAGCTGACAGGGATACGTAGCTTGTAAAGGAAACATGTACCGGACACGTAGGATCGGAGAATACATGCAAACCTCACTGCGGGGGATAGCAAAGAAGGTTAAATTCGGCAATGATAATTGTCGTTGATTTTGTCTTTTGCGGAAGCGAGTATCCTTGAGGAGCCCGGTGCGGGAATTCCGCACGCCTGGATCTGTGCGGGGGGCGCCGGGTAACCGGTGTCCCTACCGTGACTACGGAAATGCTCTCTCAGTATTAAATTGTGAGGTTTCCGGTAAATTGTTTTTCTTTTTTTAAGAGAAAAAAACCTGACTTAGCCTCTTTTGGTTAAGTGTCAAAATACATTTTCGTATGGTGGGTAAGTAGAATATTTCCTTTTTATCGAGAAGATTTGTAATAAGACTGTCCGATTATCTTACTAATTTAGTTTTTGCTTCGCTAGAATTCGGGATAGATTCTAGTTCTTCGTTCGCACTACCGATAACAGAGGCTTTTGCGCTTCGCCGCGGGGACGCGGCTTGCCCTTCGGCTCCGCTGACGCGTAGCCTCGGGACACGGCGCTGCGCGGCGTAATTTGGTAGCTCTTGGCGTTAGGGGATAGGGGGCTTCTTGTATTTGTAGTGAGTTTTCTGGTTGTTTAGGTTTTTCGCTGCCCCAGGGATTCGGCAATAATTGATAGACTGACTGATCAGGTTCTTGTAAGCTTGGAGTTTTCTTGTTAGAATCGTAATTAATAGGGGTTGCCGCTTGCTCTGCGTCGCAAACGCTCGAAATGTTAGGCGATATTTGTATGTCAAATTAAGGTAGAAGGAATTTTATGTTATCAAATTTATATATTAATAAGTTTTTACAAGTACTAGTATATTTAATAACAATTATTATGTTTATAACTGGAGTACATAGTTTTCCAGAAGTACTAAAAAAACTGAATATAATATCGAATCAAGTATCTAAGAATAACCAACTCATTGAACAAAGTTATTACTACTATATGCCGTTCGCATTAAAATTCGTTTTATTTTTTTCTGCTATATTCATTTTATCTATTCTTTTACTAGTACTGAGCAATAAGATAACAAGCCTATTAGTTGAAGAATCTGTATTTGTCAGTTCTATATTCTTTGTCTTAGTTGGTGTAATATTTGAAATGTGTTATATCACATTTTTCGAATTATTTTTTGGAATGATCAGTTGTCCTTTAAAATCAATATTTTATGCAGGACATCCTTATTTTATGTTTATTGAGTTATTGGAGTTTTTATTTATTTTATTATATTTTTCAGGAACAACAATATTTATTATGAGAATATGCTCTAATTATATTTTAAATATTAAGGATAGTCATATAGATATTTCTTTTAGATTCAAACAATTATCTAAAGCAAATATATTAATGTACTTAACAGGATCAATATTATTCATTAGCCCATTATTAATTCCTTGGGCAAAATTTCGATTTGTTTTTTACGGGGTATTAATATTATTAATTTCTGAATCAATAAGGTTAAAGAAATTACTACATAATTCGAAAAACATCGCCTAACAGCAGATATGCGCTTCGCCCTTCGGGCTCGGCCTTTCGGCACATCCGGCATAGCCGGATGTCGCATATCCGCGAAATGTTATGCGAAAGATTGGCAAGAATTATTATGGAACAGTATTTAAATAAGTTCATTGATGTATTATTAGTTGGGATTGGTGGGATACTTGGATATTTTCTAAGGTCTTTTATTGATAATTGGAGTAAAAGAAAAGACCGTTCAGAGCAAATTAAGATTGAGGATTTCAGAAAACAGCGTGATTTGCTAATTGAATTTTTGGGGGAATATCAGACAGACTTTCATAAACTCCACAATGTTGGACATCAATATGATTTCGATTGGAGAGTTGAAAAATCTTGCAAAATATACGATTGGGTGTCAGCAAATAAGTACATTTTCCCAAAGAATATCCATTTTAATTTTAATCGGATTGCTAATTATGCGGGGAAAATGATTCACGAATCTTGGTTAGAAGAAATGAAAAAACCATTTCATTTTAAAATTGTTTATAAAGATTTCAGCGTACTAGAAAACTATTTGGAGGAATTAAATCTTGCTATGAGAAAATAATATTTTCTATCACATTGGTGTATTCTAGGCTGTTTTTTGCACTTGAACTAAGAGCTCAAGTCATTCCGTTACTATTTATATAAAGAGGGAAATGTAATGAATGAGCGAAAGAAAAACAATTATTGGAAGGCGCAGGGAAATAAATTTCGAACTTTTCATGAACTTCTTTCCAAAGAAAGCGAAAGAGGTTGTGTGATTGTTGCTGCTGCGATGTTAGACGATGCTCTTGAAAAGATGATTCAGGCAAGGCTTTTGGAATCAAATGATAAAGAGGATTCTCTTTTTAAATCTCCACATCCAATATTAGGAACATTCGCATCTAAAATTGAATTGTCATATAGGCTGGGATTAATTTCTGAGAGTATGAAGAAAAGTTTGGATATTGTCAGAAAGATCAGAAATGATTTTGCACATAATTATAAAGAACAGTTATTCGATGATGATTCAACTAAAGACAAATTGAAAAATATGTACCACGAACTTAATGCACTTTTCGTTCAAATTATAAATTCATGTAAAAAAGCTTATAAAGCGTATCAGAGAGATTTTCCAAACAAGATAAGCAATTATTCGGTCGAGAATGTCGATGAATTTATAAGCGTGTTCGGAAACAGACGTGCATTCGAACTCCTATCATCAATTTGCGCAGCTAAATTGATTGTATTTCCTAAAAGAATCATCAGAATAGAATGTATTTGTGATGAAATTAGTCCTTGATTGAACATAAAATCCTTCGCATAACAGGTTTGCGGCCTCCAGGCCTGGCGGCCTTCCGGCGTAGATGGCCTCTGTCACGGCGGGTGCTATTACTGGAATATGGCGAGTTGGCCGCAGCACAGCCCGCACCCGCCGCGCCAGCCTGGCTGACGCCAGGACCGGCCACCTCGCAAACCTGCGAAATGTTATGTGCCATACCATGGAGTGAAAAGATGAGTCATATTTCTAAAGATGAAGTTATTCTCGCATTTTTACGAGCGGAGTACGAATCGAATCGATTTGGTAGCAAAATAAGCAAAATGCTCATAGATCTAGATAGAGATAAAAGTCTGCTATTTGACGCTAACCTGAAAGACAACTCAGAAAACATCGACAGAAGAAAGATAATGTCGGAATCAAGAGGTTATCCAGATAGGAGTCTATTTCATGGATTTCCTAGAGATGTTATTTGGGAAGTGGAAGATCTAACACTTGATCAGTTATCGAAACTATATGTAATCAAACAGGGGAAATGGATTCATTGGACAAATGAAACAAGAATGTCTCGAGAGGTATTGACATATATGTCAAAGACAGCTCTTTTAGACGCTGAACTTGATAACATATCCGGTATCGTAGACAGAATTAAGAACGGGGAGAGTTTTCCTCCTGTTATCTTAGTTGGAACTGCTAGAGATCATTTAGTGATTCTTGAAGGACATATGAGGATCATTTCATATCTTGTGGTGGCTGATGGAAGTATAACAGTAAAAGCTTATATCGGCATGTCCCCAAGTATGGGAAAGTGGCATTGGTACTAATTGCTAGGTACGCCACATAACCGTGTGTAATGGTTTACCAATTCAATGTCAACTCGGATACTTTCACGTACTAAATGGTCATTAAATCTGTTTATAAACCCTTCTTGATTTTTAATAACAGATATATTCTTTCCGAACTCAGGTAGGTTGTATTGAGAGTTGGTATTCTGGATGTGAGTGAGAAGTTCAGAACGCTTGCGTACGAGATAGTTTCTTCTTCTTAGAAGATCTCTTGTTGATCTCATCTCTGCGGGATAAACGTAAGACTCCGGGATCATTCCACTTCTAAGAAGTCCTGCTATTTTTCTGGAATCTATTTTATCGTTTTTAGCCTTTCCCCCGTGTATAGCTTTCATGTAGAGAGCATGGCCGAGAATGAAAGGGATATCTTCGGCGGCGCAGAGATCGGCAAGCCAGTACCAGGCGAACATACATTCTGCAGATACTACAATGTCTTCCCGATAAGGCTTTATGGCATTTAGAAAGCCTTCCGGCTCTGCTTTCATGTTGCTGTGGAGTTTGGTCTCTCCGTGCTGGTCAAGTATGCAGAGATACATTGATCTTGCATGAAGATCAATTCCGCAGTAGAATTTATGTTCATGAGTGTAGAATTTCATGAGGTCTCCTCCTTATTAAAGGTGAAAAGAGTTATTTGGCGTTTTCATTTTACCTCAGTTTTATACTGAGGGGGAGGCCTCAATGAGTATCAAAGTGTTCGCGGCTGTGCTTGGCACCCGGGCTGCAAGGCAACCCGGCCGACAATGCTAGCGCAAATCCCTGGCTCGATTTTGCGAACACTCTAAAATTATAAGAAACAGGTTAAAATCGGAATGAGTGGCAACTTTCACCGGAATACACAATCTAAAAACTAGAAACATTTCGAAAGTCTGGACAAGTCCTCTTGAGCACGCTAAGAAAACTGCTATGATTGCTTCGAATATATTGGACCTCTCTGTAAATATTGAAAAAGGGCTTTCAAATTTAAACACAGGTTTATGGGAAGGAAAAACAGTTGGGGAAATTCAAAATTCTTGGCCAGCTGAATGGAAACGCATGCGTCATTGTAAAATTGGGCCAAATGATCTATTAGTTCCTGGCGGTGAGATTCTAAAAGATTTCCACGATCGTGTGGTTTCCTCATTCTTAAAGATTGTTGAAACCACGCCCTATGGTAAGTCAATTGCCGTATT